>PBMM01000023.1 GCA_002723635.1 Methanobacteriota archaeon
TCGTCCTCGGTGGTCTATGGCGAGGGTGCACCGTTGCCCACGCCGGAAACGCATGGTCCATGCGTGCCGATTTCGCTCTATGGGGCCAGCAAATCTGCGGGAGAAGGGCTCATCGGTGCATATGTCGGNACCTTCGGCTTTAGGGCCTGGATTTTCCGCTTTGCCAACATCATCGGGGGGCGTGGGACGCACGGCGTGATCTTCGATTTCATCCACAAGCTCATCGCCACGCCGGACCGCCTCGAAGTGCTCGGAGACGGTCGACAAGAGAAGTCCTACATGCTGGTCGAGGATTGTGCGGACGCCATGCTGCACGTCATCGACCACTCCGATGAACCGGTCACGGTCATGAACCTCGGGACCGAGGACACCTGCTCCGTTCGACGTATCGGAGAGATCGTCATTGAGGTCATGGGCTTGAGTGCGCGCATGGAGTACACCGGAGGCGACCGAGGTTGGGCCGGCGACATCCCGAAGGCTCGGCTGGCCATTGACCAGATGCTNGCCACAGGCTTCCTGCTCACCTGCCACAGCGAAGAGGCTGTCCGAACCACGGCGGNTCTGCTCTTCGAGGAAATTGCTGGTTCACGCGTTGGGGCTCAGGATTGATATCAGACGGCATGCCCCCTCACCTCATGCGCCTGCATGAGGACGAAGCTGCTGGGGTCACGGACAACCCGCTGTTGATGGTCGCTGCCTTGGTCATGGCCGGTTTGATGGTCGTCGCCATCACAGCAGATCCAGTGGCCACGGGAACCGATGTCGGTGACCGCGCGCCAGAACTTGTTTCGCAGGCTTACGACGGTGCGGGTTGGGCCAACTTCAACCTTGAATCCTACTTTGACGAGTCGTGGGTCGAAGGCGAGCCAGGTTCATGGATCATCCTTGAATTCATGGACACCGATTGCCCATACTGTGTCACCAGCGCTGAAAAGATGGGCGATTGGGACGCTGTATTCGACGCCGCTAACCCCGAATGGGGGAATGAAGACGTCCAGGTCATCGCCGTCGTGGCTGAACTCAACATCGATGGCCACGATTCCTCCCGTGAGGAAATCCAAGCCTTCCGAGACAAGACCCCCGGCCACACCTGCGCTAAGCAGGAGTGCAATGCACGCAACGGAGCCGCCCACAACTTCCCCTACGTGGATGACCTCGGTCTGGACGCCATGGACGACTGGGACGTTCGTGGGACGCCAACCTACTTCGTGATTCAACCCGACGGAATCATCGCGTGGAACAGCGATAACACCGGGCGGTTTACCGACGCGGGTGAGGCAGTCGCCACCCTCGCGGTGGTGGATGCTTGAATGCAAACCTCATTCTGGCNTTTGAGTCCCTCCCCATGTTGGTTGGGTTTCTGCTGACCCTTCCTGTTGGGGGGAAATTGGTCCAGCCGGTGGTGAAGNTNTGGCCCTCTTTGATGTCCCCACGCGGCCGCATGACNGCCGGTTTGGTCCTCATCTGCCTGTCCGGTTTGGTAATTGCAACGCACACGTATTGGATTCACGAAAAGATCACAGGAACGGCGACGTCCTTCTGCGCCAGCGATTCCATCTTTTCTTGCGATGACGTCATCGGGCACGAGACCTACGGCTATGCTCCAATCATCGGTCAACCTTGGGGGCTCATTGGGATGGGCGTCTTTGCGGCTCTGTTGTATGCTGCCATGATGGTGCAAAAAGAGCCCGATGCGCANAGCCGTACGCGCATGCTGCAACTGCTGATGGTGTTCAGCGGTGGCGGCATTCCTGTGATCGCTCTGCTCNTTTCCTACGAAGTGCAGATTGAGAAATTATGCCAGTACTGNACCATGGCGCATCTGGCCAACGTCTTGGTGTTGGTCACGTCGTTCCGCATGTACCGCGCCACGCAAAGCGACGCATGGAGCCTCATGGCGAAAACGGACCTTTCGCAGAAGNCAAAGNAGATCGACGAAGCCGAGTGATCAGGGGACGGCGTCACCCGCATGTGCCAGGTCGCCAAGTTCCTCGACGGCTTCAAGACGAACCACCGTGATTTCCAAGTGGCCGGCGTCGGGGTACTGGGCCCGAATTTCCTCGATGAGGGCATCCCTGACGCCGTCAGGGTCCTCTGCGAGGAGCAGGCTCAGGTGTCGTGAACGCTCTGAACCCTGTTCCACGACATACTCAACGATCCACTCGCTGGATGAGCCTTCTTCCCACACCACGTCCCAACCGTTCTGTTCCATGATACTACATCGACNCGGCGAGATATAGAGGTTTGCTCTGAAAGGGCGTCAATTCCCCCGATAGTGGTAGAAGAATCAGGATTCCAGATGGAATCATTCTTCTTCCGAAATCTTTCTTCCGGATTCCGACACATTTTTTGGCCAAACGGCCACCGCTATGCCGCCTGCAAGCATCGCTGCAGCCAAGGCCCATCGGTGATCGGCTCCTGTGGCCACAGAAGATGGTCTCACGGCGAGTTCCACTGCCCCAGAGCTGTGGGTTGTCGTGGAATTTGACAGGTTCGCGTCCGCGATTTCATCGACGAGCATCAGGCTGAATGGGNTTTGTTGGTCCAAAACAAGTGAGGCGTGNAGGCTTGCGTCAACCTGCAAGGCACAGTCGGCGTCGCAGACGTGGGACCACNTGCCGCTCGAATCCANGGTGTGGAGTTCCACCAACACCCGGTCGTACGTGCTGCCCTTCACAGCCTCAACCCCAAAGGACGCCGGACGTTGTTCGTGTGCGAGCAACATGAGAGTCAATTGCTTGCCTTCGGTCACTTCTGGAGCCGTCAGTTCGAGGTGAACGGCCGAACCGTCGCGTGTGGCCACGAAACCAAGGTCNGGTCGAGCGGATCGGCTGGATTCGAGTTCCAGCATCCTGCGGGTCACGTCAGGCCACACCTCTGGACCGACAAGAGGGGGTTCACCTTCGACGAGGAAGGCCGGTGTTTGTCCCAGGTCGTCATGGACGCTGCGCCAGCGGTCCAGCCGTGCTTCTGATGCGTTGGTGGCTACCCCGTCTTGGCCGTCCTGTGGGTGGAGCGACACCAAGGCTAAGCGCGACCCGTGCCGGTCAGCGACTTCCGCTAGGTACGGATCGATGTCGGCGCAGGTTGAGCACCATGTGGCGGTCATCTCTTCGACCAAGACGGTGGTTCGACCTTCGACCGTGAGGTCTTCTCCGTCGATCAACGCGTCCACTCGAAGGGCAGCAGCCTGAGGCGCAACNCCAAGGAGCATGACGGCGAGCATGACGGCGAGCATGGTTCGGCCTGCTCGCGCGCCGCCCATGGTCCACGGGGGGCGGCGATGGTGAAGAAGGCTCGTTGAACCCAGNCAGAAGGGGAGCCTTCTTGACGGCTTCTTGTGCAGCCACACACGAGGTCCATGGCCGAGCACTGGGTTGAGAACCACCGCCGCGACAGCTGGCGTCGTCAAGCCAAAGCGGGCGGTTATCGCGCTCGCTCGGCGTTCAAACTCAAGCAAATTCAGCAACGGTTTGAGCTCCTGCGTGAAGGAGACGTGGTGTTGGACGTCGGCTGCCATCCCGGTGGATGGACCCAGGTTGCCGTCGAGGAGGTCGGGGAGTCTGGGACCGTCATCGGAATCGACCTGATTGCCAGCCAACCGGTCGATGGGGCCACCCTGCTGACGGGGGACGTCACGGACCCTCTGATTCAATCGCGTCTGCTCGAGGTCTTGGACGGGCGGGAAATCAACGCTATCGTNTCCGACATTTCTCCGGACATCACGGGGAACTGGGACATCGACCAGANCGTCGCAATGTCCCTTGTGGCCATGGTGTTTGATTTCGGATTGCCTCGCTTGGCAGCTGGCGGGACCTTCGTCACCAAGATGTTCCAAGGCGTCGGGGTGGAGGAACTGATNGCCGAGGTCCGCCCTCACTTCTCGAAGGTTCGGCGCTTTTCCCCGGATGCCAGTCGGAATTCATCCTCTGAAGTGTACCTGGTGTGTCGCAATCACACTCCATGGGGTGCGCCAGAAACGACCGTTTCCCAGCGCTATGAGGCATCGTTGGGCAAACGGCTCAACGGTGAATCCATTGACGTAGAACCCACCGCCACGCGCTTCAAGGTGCACCGCCGCGGTTGACAACGACGACATTGAAATCGGTAAAGGCGATGTTTGGGGGCCATGGTGCCACCAAAGATGACCATTGCAGACCTCGAACCAGACCGCCCTGTGGTGGATCTTGACTTGNTCGTGCTTCGTCGGTATCCTGCGAGAAACGTCGTTGGTCGAAAGTACTCGGGTTTGATGGCTGCCGCTTGCGCAAGGGACCGCTCGGGCGTTGTTGGTTTGCTCTTGTGGGGTGATGACGTCCATCGAATTTGTCCAGGTCAAGCCATCCGTGTCGAACGCGGTTGGTGTCGGGCACGTGACGGGGCGTTGGTGGTCAGCACGGGTAAGCATGGCCGATTGCGACTCATGGAGCCTCCAACAACTCGCTGAGGAAGCATAAAGAGGGGTGAGCCGTGGCCGAAACATCCGAGGTGGCATGATGAGCGAGAGGGCAACGACCTGCAGCACGTCCGGGATCCCTCTGACCGAGGAAGGATCGACCAGCTTCCCATGCCCGGGATGCGGTGACCCCATTGGTCGCAGCCCCCGAGCCCGCAACCAAGGCGTCGTCTACGTCTGCCCGTCATGCGGATTCCAAGGACCCTGAGGTGAAATCATGGGCGAAGTTGTGATGACGTACAAGGTCAACCCTCACACTGAGGTCGAAGATGTCGACCCAGATGCCATCGCGGAAACCATTCGTGGTTTTGCCGACGATGTGTATGACGTCCAGGCGGTGGAAATCAAGCCCCTCGCCTTTGGTCTTCGTTTCGTGCAAGTGCACGTCAAGATGAACGACGGCGCAGGCCTCCCGGACGTCTTCGAAGCGCGCATGGCGGAAATTCACGGCGTGGGCGAAATCGAAGTCATCTCGATGGGCCTCATTTGAGCAGGGGCGTTCTGCCGCTGAACGCTTGATACGGTCCAGCGAACGCTTTGTGTGATGATTTGCTTCAACCGAGATGGTTCAGTGGGGCCATCATGAATTCACGAAGCAAGGTGGTGGCGTATGCTCCACTTGAGAGGGTGAATCGAAACTTGACGCAGGCGCCTTCGGGGTGCCATCGATCGCCATCACGCGGGCCTTCCGACCAGCGTCCATCGAGCGTGCCCTCGCTGGCCTTGGGGACCGTTTCCCATGTGAATTCCTTGAATCCAGTCACCAGTGCACGACGAGTCCCCTTGGTCGACAGCCGAGGGATTTCATTGACCGTCCACGTGGAACCCTCAAGCCCCATCGCGTCCATGACGCCTGCCTCGATGGAACCAGGGCGGCCTTCGCAGGTGCTCACGTCGGACCCGGGCAAGGGGCCAGTCACGGTCAGTCGTCCGAGATTGCAGTTCCGTGCGATGCGGTCCGCTGTTCGTCCTTGAACGGTCACGCAGCCCTTGGCTTCGAGTTGGCCACGTTCGTCGACTCGGCCAACCAAATCACCTTCCACTGGTGTGGCGAGGGGCAACCCCTCTTCCAAACGTGCGTGTAGGGCGCGGTTGAAGACCACAGACTGCAATGCGTGCACCGTCATCAGTTGGAGGTTGTTCGGGAGGCGACGGAAGGCACCGACGTAGTCGTCGGGTTTTTCGAGAAGGTGGGTGGCCATGCGCCGCTCGAAATCCATCCAATCGGGGCATGCTTCGATGACTTCCTCAGAAATCCCGTCTTCCCTGATGCGAGCGCGGAATGCGGCAACATCGCTAGCCTCGCCAGCACCGGGCATCGACAAGTAGGTCATCACGGCCTCGTCAAAGCGACCGGCAATGACGTGGCGGCCAACTTCTGCGGTAACCGGCCGACCAGATCCAAACCTCTGCGGTCCAATCCAATTCGGGAACCGTTCTGGGCCAAGGGTTGATTCTAACTCGGCGTGAATGCGCTCGATTTCCATCATCGCTTCATCATCACTCATCGGGCTGCCGTCGGCATGGGCGCAGCCTCGCACCGTGATGGTNAANCGGTTGCCNCGNTGGTTTCCNAATCCAATNTTCTGGTGGGTGCGGCCCAGCACTTCGATGTCGACGTCGGTGAGTTCNACGCCGCTGACTTTGTTGGCNGGTGCNTCGATGACGAANAGTTGGCGGGTGATGGCGCGCTTGTCCTTGGTGCCNGCNAAGAAAATNCGCTCCTTNGGNATCCCCACNGNTTTCGCCAATCGTGCGATGAANCGGTTGGTTTCCCAGTTNCTCANNGTGATGCGAGCGACGGTAAANCGNCCNCGTTGNTCCATGTTGAGNTTGGTGGANAGCTCTTCCACACGNAAGTCCTCGACNCTNGTCTTGACCAAGCCGCCGATNCCGTCNGCNNCGGTCGCGTANCCNGTCAAGCCGATGGCTTCAGCGTGGTNTTGTCCAGACGAGGACACGCGGCCCGTCCTCCTCAGAGGGTGGCGCCGGAGAATTCTGCGGCGATGGAAGCGACCANCTCGTTCACGACGGTGGCCGGGTCTGCCTTGCCCTTGGTACGGATGTAGAATTCTGGGTCATCGAGGTCAGGGTGGCCAGGGAAGTAGTTGGCGTACTCGATTTTGTCGTGGTTGTTCAAGCGCTCACGGAGCATCTGAAGCGAGGTGTGACCCTCACCCATGACGCGCATCCTGAGTTCTTGGCCTTCGCGGAAAAGCACCTTGATGGGCATAGGAACGGTCGGTCGACCTGACGGCTCGCTTTCAACCCTTCGGGTTGGATTGGGGTGCTTTTTGCACCGTCCGCCTCTTCGCTTATGAACCGAAGCGAACGGTGGGACGATGATGGAGGTGGAGCGCCTTGAGGCCCTCGCCGACCGTGCGGCGCCCGGATTCGCCAAAGCAGCCCTTCCCATCCTTGTCTTGGCATGCCTAATCACGGCGGGTCTGATGGTTTCACTGGTGACCAGTCCGCCTGCGTTTGACACGGACCTTGACCGCTTTGCACCCGACAGCGATGCGCTCGAGGCTCACGAGCGAATTCATGTTCACTTCCCAGACGAGCGTCGTCCAATGTTTGTCCACGTGGAGGCTGACGACGGCAGCAACGTCCTGAGCCTTGATCACCTGAAAGCGATGCACGAGGATGAAGACGCTCTCCGCGCNGCCTCAGCCAGCCGCAACGATTTGGTCGTGACGTGGGCCACCGCACCCACGGCCCTTCAGGTGGCACTGAACGAGGAGGCCAATGGAACGCCGTTGTCGTCCATCACCGANTGGCCCGAACTGCTTGGCTTGGTGCTCGATGAGGGNACCACCTGCACGTTGACGAACGATGACGCCCTGCTTGCTTCAGCGACTTTTGCGGCGAACGCCATGCTGTCCGAGGATTTGGACATCGACCCAGTGTGCCTCTTCCTGTCCGACGGGACNGGGGATGCTGCGCCTGTGGCTTCCTCCACCCTTTGGGTGCTGGACATCGACCCATCGCTGAACACCACCGAGCGTGAAATCCTCCAAGATCAACTCAGGACGGAACTCGAGGGTCTCTCGGAAACATCTCCCTTGACCTATGGCGTCATTTCGTTGGATTTGATTTCCTATGACATCGATTCTTCCACATTTGACGGATTTGCTTTGTTGATTGCCTTGGCCTTGTTTGTGGTGGTCCTCGTGCTCGCCCTCGCCTTTAGGACCGTGCGCGGCGTTGCGTTCCCATTGGCGGGACTGTCCGTAGCGCTGATTTGGACCTACGGTTTGCTCAACTTGTTCGGTGCGCGTTTTACCGCCCTTGAGGTGGCCGTTGCCCCGTTGGTGCTCGGCCTCGGCATCGATTATTCGATTCACTTGCAACGCGCGTATTTGTCGAAGCGCAANGACAACGACGACCCCGCCCACGCATGGCTTCAGGCCTGTGCGGGCCTCGCGATACCGCTCGTTCTTGCGGTCGTGACCACCGTGGCGGCTTTCTTGGCCAATGCGGTGTCACCNTTGCCGCCAATCGCCACCTTCGGTGTGGCGCTTGCCTTGGGCGTCGTGTGTGCGTTCTTCGCCTCGACGGTTGTTGTCGGAGCCCTTCACGTCGTGGTCGATGCACGTCGACCGCAGGCCGACGCTGTTGTCCTTCGCCTTCCCAAGTTCAGTGAGCGCATCGTTGCCGTTCAACGCACTCAGCAACTCAGCATTTTGCTGGTAGCTGTTCTCGTCAGTCTGGCGTCGTTGGTCGGCGCCCTGTCGCTCGAAACGGAGTTCGATCTCGCGGACTTCCTCGACGAGGACATGGAAGTGATGGAGGTCCGGACCGAACTCGAGACGTCCTATGACGCCGCAGGATGGAAGGTCGTGTACCTGCTCATGGAACCCGAGGAAAACCGTTCAACGATTCCCATGGACGCGGTCATGTTGGATCAATTGCGCCTTCTCCACGGCGATTTGAAGGCCAACCACGACGTGGTTGGAACGGACGGGACCAAGCCCTCGCCGTCCTACGATGGACCGTACGCACTTTTGCGCGATGCGGTGATGCTCAACACTTCCTTTGGCGAGGCGCACAACCTCGCTGTTCTGACGACCGGTGACGTCTATCCTGTTAGGTCAAGCGAACCAGTGGATTTGTTGGGTGCGTTCCGCGCGTTGGAGAGCAACACCAGTGTGGCGGACCCGTTGACTGGGTTGAGGTGGGCAGACCGCGTCGAAGCCACGGTCGCCATGAATGAAGACGGGGTCACGCACCTCAGAAACGAGATCCGTGTGGAGGCCAGCACTTCGGCTGATTCGAGCCGTGTCGTGGCCGCCTTTGTCGCCATGGTGGATGGTGTTGAAGGCGAGAATGGCCTTGATGACGACCTCGATGGTTTCGCCAACGTGCACGTTACGGGTGACCTGGTGGTCCTGGAGACCGTGTTGACCGGGCTCAGCGTTTCTCAACTGGAATCCACGGCCATTTCACTCGGCGTGTCTTTTGTGGTGCTCCTTTTGCTGACGCGGAGGCTGATTCCCGCGCTTGTGGTGCTTTCTCCTGTGGTCTTCTCCACGCTGTGGGTTGTTGGTTCCATGGTCCTGCTTGGTCTGAAGTGGAACGTGACGACGGTCATGGTGACCGCCTTGACCCTCGGCATCGGCATCGATTTCGCCATTCACATGTGGCAACGCATGGAACTCGAGCGTTCTCGACGACCCAATCGCGAGGAAGCCATGGTGGCCTCCATGTCCACCACTGGCGTGGCCCTGCTCCTTTCTGCCGCAACCACGGCGCTTGGATTCATGGTGCTCCTGACCTCTCCGATGCCCCTCATACGAGACTTTGGATTGGTCACCGCCGTGACGGTGGGCTTCTCATTGCTGCTTTCATTGGTGCTGCTCCCTGTTCTAATGGACTTGGCCGATGCGGCCAGCACCCGTCAGGATCAGGGTTGAGCATTGGGCGACAGAGCGTCCACAATGGCGTTCATGTCAAGCCCTTGATCGTGCGCCACCAAAGCCAATCCCAGCCATGATGTGCAGGGGCGAAGGGCGTGTTGCTTGCGTTCTGCTCGTCGCTTCACTTCTGCACGGTCAAGACCAGATGCGCGGGCGATGAAACCAACGAGCCGCCCTTCGAGGCGTACCCTTGGGTCGTCGCTTTCGACGGGCTCTGAACGGCCAACCTTGGCCGGAGCATCAGCCTCTTTTCCGGGGGAAGGAGCGGCTTGAGCCTCATGCGGAGCGGGTTGCTCGCTCGGAGGCATCGCCTCCAAAAGCCGCGAGGGGCGAGGCATCCACGACAAGGGGATCTTCACGTGTTCGAGGTTCTTGCTTGGCAGGAAACCTTCGCCTTCTGGCTTGAGCCAGCCCGTATCGACAAGGTGAGCCACGGCAACATCGGCTTCGTCAATGCCGAGCCAACCGTGCCCAAAGGACATCTCGCGAGCGATGTCAGAAGCCGTCATGGGCACGCCTGAGCGGAACAGGACCACCAACACGCGCTCAACGTCTTGCGCGTCCATCAGACGAAAGAACAGGCCGACGCCCAAGAACCCGACGGCTCATGCGACGCGCTCAAAGGAACCGTCCTCACGGAGTTGCCAACGCCCCAGTCCTTCGCCTTGGTAGGTGGTGGCTTCTGCGGTGTAGTCGTAGTCGCCACCCCCGGGGAGTTCCGTGTGGTCCTTCGCAATCGCGCCGATCTCGGGCATGGTCGCCACGGAATCCGCCGCAGGTTCCGCCGGGGATAGCGCCGCCAACGCGGCTTCTGCGCTGGCCAAATCTACCACGGTTTTGGTTGGATTACGTGGCGGAGCCTTCGGTCCACCGGCAACGCGTCGTTCTGCTCCAGGCGGGCCCTTCGGTTTGGGTTTGGGTGAGGTTGGCGTCTTTGCAGGAAGCACGGCTTCCAACGCCTCAGCGGAGGGCGTGCGCCTTCGAAGGAACACCACTACGACACCAAGCAGGGCGAGGCCTCCTGTTGCCGCGATCCATGCACCGGCTCCCGAACCACCGGTTTCAGCTTCGTAGGTCCAGAAGTTGTCCTCTTCGTCCAACTCGCTGATGGCCCCAAGCGTGTCGACGCTGACACGGAGGGTCCATGCGCCCTTCGGGACGTTGAAATTGCCGCGGATCAATTCGGACTCATCCGCACCAAGTCCGTTGACTTCGCGACGGACAACGATGGTTTCACTGCCTTCATTTTCCAAGGTGATTTCGACGATAAAGGGTCGATCGATTGCTTCCGACCGGGCGATGACCGGAGCCGCTACGAGGACGTTCGCTCCTTCGGAATCAACGGATCCGGTGAGCGTGACCTTGCCCAATTCTAAATCTGGACCAACGTCGGTCAAGGTGGCCACGAACCAAGGGTCGCTTGGTGTCAAATCGGTGACGCCTTGGAGTGGGCGTCCTGAATCGTCACGACCGCTGGCCCAGCATGAGAGGCTGGCTTGTGGGTCAAGGTCTCCTGGATCACCGACGTTGGAGAAATTGAATTCGGCGGTGAACAAGGTAAGGCCCTCAAAGTTCCCTGATGGGACGACGGACTTGCTCACTTCTGGCCAGGTGCGTTCGGTGGAAGTCACCTGGCAGGTGACGTTCAGCGGTCCGTTCCACGCCGTATCTTCCTGGATGTTGATGCCAACAACGACCTCGTCAAGATGGTACCTCGACCATGACACATCGTTGCTCTTCGCGACCAAAAACGGACGTGATTCGTCGACGTCCATTGGGTCGAGGTCAATCTGATGCAGGATGACAGTATCCTGCGGGTCCCAGACTTCGATGCGAGCCAGCATCAGACGGCCGCCGTTGAGCGGAGCGGGGATGCCCGTGTCCAGCACGCCGTTCTGCACCAGCACCGAGCTGCCGCCGTCCCAGCGCACTGGGCCGACGCTGCCGAACCAACGGAGCCGCACGCCGCCGTCGTAGGGCACGCCGCTGGCGGTGTGATGAAGCGTGGCGGTCAGGTTCAGATGCTCGCCAACCGCAAGGATGCTATCACCCGTGACCGGTCCTTGCGTAGCCCCTTCGTTATCCGTGAGGTTGACGCCGTCGAAGGTGAGGTCGCGTGCAAACGCCCATGCTCCAAACACATCGCTGGAATTCGTGCCGTCAATGTCCTTGGCCACAACGCGAACCGCGCCTTCGTTCAGAGAGCCAGGGACCAGCGACCAATCAGGGGCGAGGCTCAGGTCGAACGACATCACGTCGCCGTTGGTCGACGAGGAACACGCGACCACGGCGGTTCGCCCGTCGAGGTTCTGGCATTGTTCGGTGATGACGTCCCATCGTAGACCGAGGTTCGGGTCTCCTCCGAGTTCGATGCGAATCTCTTGGAGGTCCTCCAGTCCATTTCCGTCGCTGACCTCGACCTGCCAATCCATGGCGCGTCCAGGTTCAAGGTTGCGTTGCACACCGTTGTTAGGAGCGATGCTGAGGATGTCCACCGTACGTGGAATGCGTGTGGTCCAGTTCAAGTGGCCCGATTCGGCCAAGACAGTTGGAACAGAAAGACCGGCTCGATCCACGCCCAGCACCAGCACGCGAACCGCCTGATGGTCCTGGTTGGCCGTGTCATCCACGGTGATGTTCGCCGTCCAGACGGTGCCGGTGGTGGTCCACATCGCTGGCGTTTCGAGGTATTCCTCGAGGGATGCCATGCCGTCTTCCGAGCCTCCGTTTTGGCCGTCGTCCTTCCCTTCAACCCACACGTGGAACGCGACGTCTTCAGGATTGAATCCGCCGACTTCTGCGAAACTGAGGATGACGTTGCGAGCGCCGTTTTGGTTCGTATAGGAGGACGCGCTTGGGCTGCTTCCCAAGAGAGCAGGGGCTTCGGCATCCAAAGTGAAGGTCGTGCCGTCTTCTTCGAAAATCAACGTCACGTTGGCTTCGGTCCGAAGTTCAATGCGAAGGTCAGCCGTCCCCGATGCGTCTTCAGGGAGCACCATGGTGACAGGAGCAGGATGGGCCATGTCGAGGTCCGTCCACGCCGTTGAGGTGTTGAACCACGCCGCGGTGGGGACGAGTTGGCCTGCAGGAACCCCTTCCACGGCCAAATGGATGCGGGCCTGGAAGAGGCCATCTGCGGGGGCGTCATTCCGACCTGGGAAATCAGTGGACAGGTCCACGCTGAGGGTGCGGTTGCCTGCAACGACCACCGATGACGAGGACAACAGGTCTCGCCCATCGGCCGTAATGGCGTCCAGATGAACGTCGATGTCGTCGCTCCATGTCCACGTGGGGTTTTGCGGGGCGGCCGCGAACACAAGCGAGCCGTCGCTGGCCATGATCTCCATGTGCACCTGCATGTCTTGGAGGCCGACCACGCCCTGGTCGAGATGCAAATTCCAAGCCAATTCGTGAGGGTTTTGTTGGATTTGTTGAACGTCACTGTTCGCCACGTTCACCACACGGAGGTCGTTCACAGTGCTGTTGAGCGCCCATGTTCCACCGATCTCCTCAGCGACGATGCGCTGGGTCCGACCAAAGCCTGCATCGAGGACAATCACGGCTTGTGCCCAGTCGTCTTCAACGTCGATGAGGGTGCTCAGGTTGAGCGGTTGGCCGTAGGCTTGCAGAGATTCTCGCTCGATGGCCGTGAAGACGGTTTCTTCCATGCCCCACGACACCGCATCCATGTCCGGCAGCGTCCAAGCCTCGCCCTCGGTGGTGCTGAGTACCACGCGGCACTGCATCCAGGGGTACAGGTCGAGGAACTCCTCGACAGAACGCTCGCTACCCGCGGTGGGCGGTTCGGGCACCGTGTGGTTTCCTACAGGGTGATTGTAGCTGAAATTGCCTATCATGGGTTGCCATTCGATGCCGTTGAGCAGCAGAGGATCTGGTGCTGTCTTGTACTGCAAACCAAGCGACGTGCCAGATGGTGCGTTGCCGTCGAGACGGATCCATTGGAGCAAGGCGTCACCGTCGGTCGTGGTTCGCAGATCGATCGGTGGGGACACCAACATTCCCGTGTGTTCCGCCGGGCTGACGTACCGATTCACGTTGGATCGGATTTGCATCCAACCCCACGAAGGATTTCCTGAGTCTCCTCCGATGATGAACGTGGCGTTGTTGTATTGCGTCCACGTCATGGTGTGCACGGCGCGACCAAGGTTGCCCATGCTTCGCCACACGTCGGTTTCTGGAAGCCAACCGTAACTCCGACGTTGTGCACCGGTGCTCGATGCGCCCCCAAAGAGCACAATTTCGTCATGGATGACTTCTGCGCCAGCACCAGCAAGGGCCACGCCAAGGTCGGTGTGGTTCGTCCAACTTCCGTTTGACAACATGACTTCCGTCGTGTTGGTCGGCGTCTGGGTGACTTGCGGGAGGCCGCCACCGACGGAAGTAGAGGTGGTCGTGTAGCCGCCCATGACGTACAACTTGCCCCGGTAATGCGCTGCAGCAGGTTGGACCCGAGCGGTTGTGAGGTTGCTTTGGTAGGTCCAACTGTCGGCGTCAATGTCGTAACTAATCGAGGTGTTGACCGCCATGGCGTCTCCAGTTTGGTTGACGCCACCGGCGGCGTAAAGCACGCCGTTGTGGTGTGCATATCCGGCCTTTCCGACCGCCCGGTCACCGGGCATGGAGGTGCCAACAGACCACGTGTCCGTGGTGAGGTTGTAGCGCTGCACAAGGCCGGAGGAGAAAGAAGGAACCGAGGATTGGCCCTCGGGCAACGGCAAGTCGCCTGCGAGGACGAGGGTGTCGCCCCAGCGTGCACACCCTGCATGGGATTGGACGTTTGGAAGTGGACTTGGCGACACCGACCACGTCCCGTTGGTCACGTCATAGATTTCGATGAGGCTGCTTTCCTCCTCGTCATTCCATTGGCTGCTCGGGTCCACAATGCCGCCCATCAACCACAGTTCGTTGCGTTCAGGAATGGGGAACAAGCACGCTGCCATTCGTGGAAATTGAGGCGCTCCGGGAGGGGCAGACCATGACAAGGATGGCCGATCGATGACCACCTCGTTCTCGATGGTGTCCCAACTCGTGCCGCTTAGGTTCCATCCCGTGCCGTTGAAGTCAGCCTGCATTGCGGTCGCGGGCAGCACGAAAGGCGTCTCGCTAACCAGCGGTTGATTGGTCTCTGTACCGGGTGGGCTCACCATGGTCCAAGGCAGCGTGAGAAAGAGGCCGAGCACGACCAACGCCTGCAGCACGGTCTTTCTCATCACATCTGGCTTTTGGAGGGGTCACTTAGGCCTTCGTGGTGAATGGACGCGCATGTTGATGAGGGGTGGCGTAGGTGCCGGGCCGAAGCCCATGGCCGACTACATCGCCCGCGACCCTCGCACCGGCAAACCCATCGAGGTGGCCACCGTGGTCAAGCGTGCGCAGGTTGAGGAGGGTCATCGGGGCGCATGGTCCCGTTTGAACCCACGTCAAGTGCTTGATCTGGCCACGGGTCAAACCGAAGTTCTCGACCTGATGCTCGACGGTGAACGGCGTAAATTTTCGCGCCTCGATGGCGTTGAAGGCTTGGTCCTCGCGAAGGGCGTCCACGCCAACGCCGCGTACGAAGCCCTGATTCAGGCCTGCATGGACGACGATTCCGACGTGCGACGTGCGGCCTTGTTGGCCATGCCTGAAGTGGCGCAACAGCGTTCCGACGAACTGTTCGACCATCTTAGCGTGCTGATCGACGATCCTGTGGACGAGGTCAGGGCCGCGGCATGCGACGCCTTGCGGCGCATGACGCCCGTGTTTCCCTCCGGTGTGGAGGACACCCTCGTCAACGCCCTCCGGTCTCACGACAAGCGCCTGTCGAAAGCGGCCTGGGAAGGCTTGCGCGTGATGGGTGAATCATGGCCTTCGGTCGTCTGCCTTCACGTCGACAGCCTGTTGCTCGAAGACGATCCCAATCTGCGCAAAGAAGCGGCGCGGGTCCTCCAACGCGTGGTCGCACGGGCCGGCCACCAAGGCTGGGATTTGGTCACGTGGGCGCTTGCTGACGAGGAGGTCGTCGTCCGACGCGAAGCCGCACGCTGCTTGCCCAAACTGGTCAATCCAGCCCCAAAGATGGCCGTGATCCTCGCCGAGAAGGTGCTCTACGACACCGATGCCAAGGTGCGCAATCGGGCGCTGAAGGTCCTGGAACGCGTGGACATGGGCGGCAGCCGTGCCCGTTCCATCGTGCTGGCCGGCACGCGCCACGACGTAGTCGACATCCGTCGTGCTTGCGTCGAGATGCTCCATCGCTTCATGGGCGAGGAAGACCAGCGCAGCTTCGCCCAAGAGCGCTTGCAAGTCGAACAAGACCCTGGCATCCGCCTCCTCTTGCAGGAAATGGCCTTCGACCCAGAAATCGAGGGCAGCGAAGCCGAAAAGAACCGCTTTTTGGCGCCTGCAGAACCGGTGCCTCAACTCGACCGTGAAGTGGCGCAGGCCATGGAACAGGCGATTGGTCTGCTCCAGCCAGAACCGAGCGAAGAGCCTCCTGCTCCACCAACGCCTGAGGGCGAGCCTCCCCAAGACGATGGCCAACACCGTTAAAGGAGGCCCACCGGTCGCCAAGTCGTTCAGGTGTAGTCATGGATGACGTCACGTACGATGACAAGGCCGAGCAGTTCGAGCGCCTGTGGGACGGTATGACCCCCAAAGGCATCAACCGAACCAAGGCCCTGAAGTTCCGTCAGTACATCCTCGAGCACGTCCGTCAGACCAAGCGCCCGCTCACCCGTGAGAATGCGCGAAAGTACTGGATGGGCCAGCTCCAGCAGGAGATCAAGGACGCCGAGTCCTTCTGAGACGCGCGAGGGTCGGCACCGTTCCGGCGGCCCGCAGAACCGAGGAACGGAGGCGAACAGGATGTTCACGACGACCAAATTCAGCACGTGGGACCTTCCGTCCTCCATTCAAGCAGCCATCGACGGCCTTGGCTGGGAATTCGCCACCGAAGTTCAGCGCGACACCGTCCCCTTGGCCCGCCTTGGCCGCGACGTGATCGGCCAAGCCCGCACCGGGTCAGGAAAAACTGCGGCCTTCGGTTTGCCAATGCTCGAGCGCGCTACGCCCGGTGAAGGGCTCCAAGCCCTCGTCTTGGCCCCTACGCGTGAACTCGCGGTCCAAGTCGCTGAGGAACTCGAAACCCTCCAAGGCGATTCCGGCCTGCGCATGCAAACGGTGTACGGTGGTACCGACCTCGAGAAGCAAGCCAAGCAGCTTGATGCCGGGGTCGACGTCATCGTCGGCACCCCTGGGCGCGTTATGGACATGTCCGAGCGCGGTCACATCGACTTGACCAAGCCTACGATGTTCATCCTCGACGAAGCCGACCGCATGCTCGACATGGGCTTCTTCCCCGACATCCTTTGGGTCCTTGAGCGCATGACCGCGCGTGAGCAGACCCTGCTGTTTTCTGCGACTTTCCCACAGGAAATCGTCAACGCCGCCTCCGAGTTCATGCGCGAGCCTGAGTTTGTGCAGACGAACATGGACGAGATTGACCTGCCTGACGTGCGCATGCTGCTCGTTCACGTGGGTCGCTCGAACAAACTCTGGGCCACGGCCCGCGTGCTTTCGCACCTCGAGGAGGACGGTCAAGCCATCATCTTCGCCAACACAAAGCGGATGGTCGACCTCTTGGTGACGCGCCTCGGCAAGGCCAAGTTCGACGTGGACGGCCTCCATGGCGACCTGTCACAAAACCAGCGTGAGCGTATTCTCGGGCGGTTCCGTGACGGTGAAGTTCGAATCATCGTCGCCACCGATGTGGCGGCACGTGGCATCGACGTGGAGACCGTAACGCAGGTCATCAACTACGACGTGCCCAACGATATGGACGCCTTCATCCACCGCATCGGCCGCACCGGCCGCATTGGTCGGACGGGTGAAGCGTGGACCCTTGTGGACCGATCTTCTGGCCAGCAGATGCAGAACATCGTCGCCACCTACGATCTTCCTGTCGAAGACGCCGAGGCGCCTGCATTGCCCGACGGCATTGACCGAGATCCCGTCCAGTTCCGTGAGGATCTTTCTGACGCGGCCGACCCCTTCGGTTTCGTCACCCTTCGCGTTGACATTCCGTCCTCGGAAGGCCTCTCAAAGGCCGCTTTGACCGACTGGCTTGTGTCCACGCTGGCGTGCGACCCCTTGGCCGTTGGGCGCATCGTCCAATCCGAATCGCACCTCGATTTGGGGATGCACAGCAGCGTTGCGGCCAAGGCCATGAAGGCCCTTGGGAAGGAAGGCGTGGCGGGTTCGACCCGGACCACCGAACTCCTTGTCCTGTGAGGTTCACTCCTCTTCTTTAGCAGCGTCTTCGAGGGCCTTTCGCTCCTCGTCATCAAGCATGGACGGCCAGCGTCCGTCGGGAAGCGGTCGCTCGAACACGAAGGCACTGGCGACCAGGCTCAACAGACCGAGGCTGGCCACGGACCATGCGCCTGCAATGGCATCGTCCCACGTGTTTTGCGCGTCTGCGCAGCGTTGGCTGACCAATTCGCTGAACGCGCACATCTCCGCGGTCGCACGTGCATCGAGCGCGGCGGGATCGTTGCGCACCATGTACACGGCAGAGAGGAGCAGGATGAGGGCCAAGGCGGCGCCCATAACAGGCTGCTGCCAGACGGGTCGGTGCTCAGACCATGCCCATGCTTTGCGGGGCGTGATGCGCCACCGGTCGCGGCCGGCCATGCTGCGGTCCTTCACCCGGCGCGGCCCACCCACCCATGTAAACCAGGCCAGCCAGAGGCCGATCAGGACGACGAGGAAACCCCACTCGTACACGTGGCGGTGAAAGGCCCACATGTCGTTCAAGCACGCTGGATCGTTGGGCGCTTCCAAACACCCACCCAACGCCAACGGATAGAAGGCGACAAGCCGTGCAAGGTTGAGGATGAATACCAGCACGCATCCAACGGCCACGGCCCGCAAGCGGTCGCGCTGTGGGACGTCATCGGTGATCAGGATGAGGGTGGAGAGGAAAATCATCTCGTGAACGCCTGCGCATTCGTCCGAAACGTACAATCCGACGCTGTCAAAGGTGCCCGGGAAACTGCTGTGGTGGAAGTCAATGCGCGTGGTCCATCCGTTGTGCTGGCTCAGGCTGACCGCGTCAGCCCCCCAAATCATCTCGGTGATGCCGTGCCACATCCACGCTTCAACGACCTGCAAGGGTGCCAAGGTATCGGAGGGTTCGGTCAGGAACCAGTAGAAGGCCTCGACCAGCAACAGGGCGAGCGGGTATTTTCCGTATCTCAAGCCGAGGGCCGCCACTTCGGACCAGGACATGTCGTCCTCGGCCTTCGCCGTCGCTGCCACGTGCACAACTCACGCTGCTGCCTCATAGGGGCGTCGGTCGCAATCCTTCAAGGCACCCTGACGCCACGGCGTGTCATGGAAGGCGGCGTTCAGGCGGTGTCGCCGACCCATCGCCTCGACGTCAGGGGCTACCGATGCCCCATCCCTGTTGGGGAAACCCGACAGGCGCTCAAGGGCCTTGACCAAGGGCATGTGCTCGAGGTAAGGTTTGATGATCCAGAGGCCCTTGAGGACCTCCCGCCCATGCTTGCTCGCCACGGCCATCGTATGCTGACCGTCGAGGAGGTCGCTGGAGACTGGCGGGTGTGCATCGAGGTGATCTGCTGAGCAAAGAAGACGTCCCGAGCGTGGCCACATTGCCGACGCATTACGGAGCCTTCCGCATCGAGGTCGTCAGAGACGAAGGTGGATTGGAACACGTCGCCTTGTCCATCGGTGACCTGAGCGGGCCAGATCCAGTCTTGGTTCGCGTGCATTCGGAGTGTTTGACCGGGGACGCCTTCGGCTCTCTCCGTTGCGATTGTGGACCTCAATTGAATGCCGCGCTGGCTGCGGTATCCGAACGCGGGTGGGGCTGCGTGCTGTATCTTCGCCAAGAGGGCCGCGGCATTGGCCTTCACGCCAAAATTCAGGCCTATCACCTGCAGGACCAAGGAGCAGATACGCTCGATGCCAATCTTATGCTGGGTCATCCCGCTGATGCCCGTGACTACACCATTGCCGCGAGGATGCTGAATTCACTTGGTGCAGGGCAGGTCTCCCTCCTCACCAACAATCCCGACAAAGTGGAGCAATTGCGCTCGTACGGCATCGACGTTGTTGAGCGCATTCCTTTGGTCGCCGGTGTGGGCGACGACAACAGGAACTACCTCCGCACCAAAGCAGAGCGCATGGGTCACGAACTCGGACGTGATGACCTTCAGTGATCATTACGATACCGTGGCGTACGCTGCGTTTCTCCGCCCTTTCTTCACCGCAATGACCTTGATTGACGGTGCCTTCAGCTCATCACAGAGGGGCCTACATGGACATCGAGACGGCAGCAAACGTTGGCGAAGCCGTGAGCGGCATCGCCATTTTGTTCACGTTATTGTTCAGCCTGCGGCAGGTCAAGTTCTGGAACGAGAACCGTCGCTATGAGATTGGCCGTGACCTGGCGGCTCACCTCAACAATCCAATGATTCACCGAGGATTCGCGGTCACGACCAACAAACTCCACGAGGAATTGACCATCCAAGAATTGGTCGCGCTGAGCCGTGAAGAGAAGGACGCGATGAACGCCACGATGATCGGCATGAACAACATCGGCCTGTTGGCCAAGCACGGTCACTTGTCGCTTGATCTCGTGGAAGCTTTCTGCGGCTACTATGTTCGTATTTTTGGGCCACGTTGGCGCCGTGCCGTCGAGATTCACGCGCAAGCGATGATGCAGGAGCCCGAATCGGTGAGCACTGTCTGGGGTGGCCTCTATTGGCTGATGGAGACCCTCGCCGAAGCACCTGACAATACCTGAGGCAGGCCCTTCTGCCGCTCACAACCGGCTTCATGGCTCAGACACCCTCCGTGTTCACAGGATGGCCATGCGGGCTTGTATCGCGTTCTATAGGAGCAATCAGATCAAGCCGGCACGTCGTTTTTCTCTGGGTTGATGTCGATGGATGTCCTCAACGGACGTGAAAAATATCGGTACATGGGAAAGCCGAATGTAACGTTCGCAATCCAAATTTTTAGGGCAGCCTAAAAATGCTCATATATCGCCGATGATTGCGAGTCTTTGCAGGGGATATCATGACCGCGATTACCGTACTCTTTGGCACCGAAACTGGGAACTCTGAACTCTTGGCTGAAGAGATCACCGACGATGCCAAGGCCCGTGGTTTCCAGGCCGTCTGCCACGGCATGGACGAGATTTCCATCGAGGACTTCCAAGCCGCTGAGACCCTCCTCATCGTGTGCAGCACATGGGGCGACGGCGAACAGCCGGACAACGCCCAAGACCTGTACGACACCGTCTCTGAGCTCGAGGACGCAGCGTTGTCTGGTTTGTCCTTCTCCGTTCTTGCGCTCGGGGACACATCCTTCGATCTCTTCTGCGAGGCTGGAATCCAGTGGGACAATCTTCTCGAGAGCAAAGGCGCGACCCGGATTGCTGAACGTATGGATTGTGACGTCATGTACGAGGACGAAGCAGCAGAGTGGTCCGAAGGCGTGTTTGACCTCCTCGGCAGCAGCCAAGTCCAGTGAACAAGCCTTCTTATCCTGCACTCCCATGCGTTGGGCTGTGCAATCTACAGAGAAGATTACTGTTGACGTCGGAGAAGGCTGCTGCCTGCAGTGCGGACGCGTGAAAGGCGTCGGTCACGAACATATCGACCAGTGCGTAGATTGCGAAGCGATGGGCTTCCACATCGATTGAAGCCTTGTCCTGACTTCTCCATTTCTGCTGGAGTTTCAAGGCTGCATCCAAGCACGCTTTGACCGGTGTTTGGACCGAAGAAAATGTACCGTTCGCGGTCTGCTTAACGAAAAAGACGCCAAGTAAGTAGGATGTACTCACCCTGCTTGGGTGGCGAAGGCTAAACCTCGCGTGCCAGACCCTTGGTCATGGAGGTGGACCTCATCCTCGGCCTGGCTGCGGCCGGCACGATGCTGGGCGTCGTCGAGGGTTTGAAGCCCGGTCCTCTGATGACCATGGTCGTCCGAGAAACGCTCTCAGGCGGGCTGAAGGCAGGCATGTGGACGACTGCAGCCCCAATCTTCACTGATGGACCGCTCATCCTCCTGAGCGTCTTGATCGCCGCCACGGTGGCCAATAGCCCATACCTGCTGCTTGCCATAACGGTCGCTGGGGCGCTCTTCTTGGCCAAGATGGGCGTCGATTGCTTCACCCTCGATCCGCCGGACTTCAATGCAGAACCGAACGCGCCGTCTGGCTCGCTCCTCCGTGGGGTCATCACCAACCTGCTGAACCCGAACGCCTACGTGTTTTGGTTTCTGATCGGTGGGCCCCTCATGGCCTCAGTGGTGCAGGAGGAATGGCTGGCGCCAGTCGCATACGCCCTGTCCTTCCTGCTGACGCTGATGCTAACCAAGGCCGTCGTCGCCTACGCGGTGCACAAGGCGAGCAACGGCATCTCCGAGACCGTCTACAAGCGCCTGCTTGCGGGATGCGGCGTGGTGATGCTCGGCTTCTCGGGGTTCTACGTTCGTGCCGCCTGGCTGATCCTGAACTGAAATGCTAACCGCAGATTCACCGTGCAGGGTGCGGTGGATGCAC
>PBMM01000024.1 GCA_002723635.1 Methanobacteriota archaeon
GCTGAAACTGGCCCTGTGAGCCGAAACGCGCTCGTGTACTCCACGCGCGCGGCTGCTTCGCTGGCCAAGTATTTCCTCGGCCGCCGTGACTCGGTGGGCGTCATCGTCTACGGTGACGAGGTTGTCAGCGTGGACCGTGACACTGGAAAGAAGCAACTCTACGTGATCCTCACGAAGTTGGCCGGCGCCGTGGCGAAGGGCAACACGCCGCTTCAGGTCGTGGTGAACCGTATTCTGCCTCACATCAACAAGGGTAGTCCCATCATCGTCCTCAGCAACCTTGAGGACGATCCGACCATCATCAATGCGCTGCGGGACTTCCGTGCGCGTGATTTCGACGTGACGGTGCTTTCGCCTTCGTCGCTCGAATTCGAGTTCGATGCAAAACGCTTGGACCGTACCGGATACGAGGTGCTGAAAACCGAGCGTGACGTGCTCATTGGTGAACTCCGTGGACTCGGTGTGAACATCATGGATTGGGAGCCAGACATGCTCCTGTCGACCGCCCTTGCTGGTGCACGTGGATTCTGAGGTGAGTTGATGGCAGAGAAGAAGTCCGGAGACACCGCTCATCTGTACGATAGCAAGACCGTTCGGTCCTCTGCTCCCAGCCGGAAGAAATTGGCCGGAAACGCTGGCATCGGAACGGAAATCCCGAAGGACGCCGTTCCAGAGATTCAGATTCCCTCCTTCGTGGAAAGCCTGCTCGGTGGCCCGCTTGTTCCGAAAATGAAGTTCCTGCCTCCTGACAAGATGGTGCAGAACCTTCAGTTGGCCGTCTATGGGATCTTAATCGCCCTCGCCTTCCTGACGCTCATCGTCTCCCCCGGAGCAGGCACCGTATGGTACATGATTACCGGCAGCATTGGGGTGGCCACCACGGTCCAGGTGGTCGTCATCGCTTTGGCCACCATTACCGGATTCTACGGGACCTTCCGCCGTGATGGTCGCTATTTGTTGATTTCAAACGTCTTCTTCATCCTCGCCATTCTTCGCTTTGCATCCTCCAAAGTGGCGCTCTCCTTCGATCCGTTCGGACTCGCTGACCGCCCCTTCTTGCTGAGCAGTTTGGTCGTCGTTTACGCGGTGTTCCTCATCATGTACATCGAAATCGGCAACGGTGTCCTCCGATACAGCATGTTGGACACCAGCATCCGCACCAACGAAGTGTACGTGATGAACCCGGGCAAGATTGTAGGGAAATACCACCGAGCCTTGGTCCTCAACCCCATCATCTCCGTCGTTCTGGCCACTCTTGTACTGTCAGCCAACACCATTCTCCCCGCGCTGGTCGGCGTGCTTTCGTCTAACACAGCGCAGCGGCTCGAAGAATCGGTGGAGTTGACGTCCGTCTACGGCGTGGCCTTGGGGACTTTGTTCGTGTTCATCGTTACGGGTGCGCTCTTTGCGCTCAACCTTCCCACACACCTTCAGCGCTACCGCGAAACCCGCGACGAATGATCAGGTCTTGGTCATCCAAGCAGCCTCATTGGCCATGTGCTTGAGCGTGGCTTTTGCATGCTCCCGTGGCACGAGGATGCGGACCTTCCGCGTGTCGTAATCGACGGCCTCAGCGCCGTTGAATTCCAAGCGGTTCAACCATGCCTCAGGGTCTTTCCATGACCCGATGAACGTGATCATTGCTGACGGTGTGCCCGTCTGTGCCATCTGCATCCCAACATCATGGAGAGATTGCTGGATGGCTTCAACCGCATTGGCGTCCACAATCAAGCGGGTTCCATCGACCCACGTCGATGAAGCATGGACGCCAAGTCCACGTTCGGCCAACAACGCGAGGAGAGTGGCTTGTTGTGCACCTGGGGTGCCCACAGGTAGGAAGGTGGCCTCAATGGCACAGACGTCCATCGTGCAGGCGGCCGCCAAAGGCCCCTGATCGGCGATGAGGTCGGGTCCAATCGTGGTCGCTGCAGGGGCGGTCAGCGGTTCACTGAGGTGTCGAACTTCAATTGGAATGCCGTCTTCGATGCACGGTCCCACCGTGGCAGGGTGAAGCACCGTTGCGTCCAATCCAGCGGCCATGCGTGCCAATTCGTAGGGGACATAGGCAATCGGTTCGGTGTTAATGCCCCAGCGAGGGTTGACCGGGTGGATGCCTCGAACGTCTTTCCATAGGACCACCCGGCGAGCACCAAGCAGATGGGCCACAGCGGTGGCGGTATGGTCTGAGCCGCCTCGGCCAAGCAAAGCCAGCGAGCCGTCCCGCCCCGAACCGAGCCATCCTGTGATGACGGGAATACCGTGCAAGATGCTCCTGTCGAAGTTTTGCGAGCTTTCGGCAAGGTCCACTGCTTCGGCTTCATGGGTTCCTGAGAGGACCATGCCAATGTCCTCTGCTCCAACGGCATGCGCCCCAAATCCACACCTTCGGAGGTGATGGGCGATCACGAGTGCGGAAAGCCGCTCACCTGAAGCGAGCAGTTGGATGCGCGCTGCATCGTCGGACGGATTGGCCTGACGCAAGCGCAACGCTTCGGCCATCGATTCAAGCACGTTGTCGAAACGGTTGCCGTCTCGTCCTCGGTCAAGGCGCGGGGCGAACATGAGGTGATGAGAGCGGAGGTCACTCACGAGTCGCTCCGCGTAGCGCGGGTCGTCCACGGCGCGCAGGAGTCGGTCTGTGGTACCCCACAGTGCGGACACCACCACGACGGCAGGGCCGTCGTCTTCCGCAATGCGGTCGGCCAACCTGTCCAAGTCAGGGGCTCCACGGAGGACCGAACCCCCGAACTTGTGAACCGTCCATGCTTCAGTCATGCAGGTAGCCTCCACGCGAGGCAAGATCGGCCAAAACCAACGTGGCCAATGCCTCAACGACGGCCACGCCTCTGGGCGCAAGAACCGGGTCGTGGCGTCCTTTTACAGAGACGCTGCTGGGTTCTCCCGTGGCCAAATCTACGGTGGGAAGCGGTTGTGGAATGCTCGAGGGGGGCTTCAATGTCACACGTACAACCAAGTCAGCGGCAGAGGCCAAACCCCCTAGCGCTCCTTCGCTGACGCCGGTGCGAAGCTTGGGACCGTCGCTTGAGGGGTGCCATCCTCCATGATGTTCGGAGCCACGCAGTGTCAAGGCCCTTGTGCCTTGGCCGAATTCAACGGCGCGGGCGCCAGGTACGGCGAGCAGGGCGCGAGCGAGCGCAGGCTCGACACCGTCGAACCACGGCTCCCCGAGCCCCATGGGCAACCCAGAGATGACCAAATCAACGCGGGAACCAACGCTGTCGCGTTCTTTCTTGAGGTCCTGAACGTGGTTGACCATGGCCTCAGCAGCCTGTGCATCTTGGCAGCGTACCAGCGTTGCTGCTTCGGTGGGCCAAGGCGTATCTGGGGCCGGGAGCGGCGCTTCGTACGGCCCAATGGCCCCGACGTGAGCGACAACATGGACTCCCATTGCCTCCATTAGTGGGCGAACGATCGCTCCTGCTGCCACCAAGCCTGCGGTCAGCCTCGCCGAGGAGGATCCTCCTCCGTTCAAATCAGCATGTCCCTCGGTACGGACATGCATTGGAAGGTCTTGATGTGCGGGTCGAGGGAGGTTGGGTAGGAAGGAGTAGTCGCTGGTTCGGACGTCGGCGTTTTTGATTTCAATCATGATCGGTTGACCCGTAGTCCTTCCCTCATGAACGCCAGAGGCCAACTTCACCTCGTCAGGTTCTCTTCGTTTGCTGCCCAAGCCCCGCCCTGGGCGGCGTTGAGCCATACAAGCCTCGATGCGTTCACGATCAATACCGATGCCGGGGG
Source organism: Methanobacteriota archaeon (assembly GCA_002723635.1). Classification (GTDB taxonomy): domain Archaea; phylum Thermoplasmatota; class Poseidoniia; order Poseidoniales; family Poseidoniaceae; genus MGIIa-L3. Next base: position 3,760 of record PBMM01000024.1, read on the forward strand.
GCATTCCTTCGAGCAATGCACCAACACAATGTCCATGACTGGTGCCAAACAAGGTCACCGACAGTCGCTCGCCAAGGCGCATGCGCATGGGACTCGCCCACCCGTAAACGGCTAGACATTCAACCGTTGCCATTGAGGCAGATTTTGGAAAACAAGGCAAAAAGCTTCAATTTCACAAGAAAAAAGGCCCCTTGGCGGCTTTTCGTATGGCCTAAAGGGGTAAATTTGCGTCTGGAAAAATACGCCGATTTATATCTAAGGTAGTAACCCTCGACATCATGTCTGGAAAGAAAACCCTCCGACGAACTGCACTGCTATTGACCGCCATGGCCGTGATGGCTGTCCTCGTTCCCTCCGTGATCGCCGCGGACGCGAGCGTTGACAACGACACTGGCCTCCCCGCCTTCCTGAGCGACGGAAACGGCAACGACTCCCTTGAGTTGTTGACCTTCTTCTTGTTCTTCGTGGGGTACATCTCGATGGGCGCCGCCTTCGTGTTCTTCATGAGCGAGCGCAACAACGTCGCCCCCGAGTACCGCACCACGATGACCATCTCTGCACTCATCGTTGGTATCGCAGCCTTCCACTACTACTACATGCGTGGCGTGTATGTTGACCACCAAGTTGTCAGCACCGAATACCGCTACATGGACTGGATCATCACCGTCCCCCTGATGGCCCTCAAGTTCCCGTCTCTCGTGGGCAAGGACGCCATCACGGACAAGACCTTCGCTGGCCTTGGCTTCACGGGCATCTGCTTCGTGGGTGCCATCATCATGATCGGCTTCGGCTACCTCGGTGAAGCCGCCCTCATGGACCCAACCATTGCTCTCCTCCTCGGTGGCATGGGCTGGGCGATGATCATGGTCGCGACCGGCCTTCCCTTCGGCCTCTTTGCCGGACTCGGCGTTGACGACTCGAAGATCAAGGAAGAACTGAAGTGGAGCACCGACGCTCTGCGCACCTTCATCTTGGTCGGCTGGATCATCTACCCGATTGGCTACCTCTTCAACGAGAACACCTACGACCTCGGCAGCGAGGAAGTCATGGGTGTCCTCTACAACATCGCCGACATGATCAACAAGATCGGCTTCGGTGTTGTCGCCTGGATGGGCGCGAAGAAGGCCACGGCCGCGATGGCCTGAAGCAGGTCGCATCACTCCGACCAACCACACCCTAAGGCACAACGCCTTGGCCGAGCGGCGGCGTCCTGCGGGGCGCCGTCGCTCCCCCTTTTCTTTCTCTCACCCGACAAAACGCGTCTCAATGAGCTCCCTGTCAGGGGCCCGATTTGCGTATTGGTTCCTCAACCGCTCCACGGGTTGGTCGATGCCGGCGGGCACAATGATCACGATGGCGGGCCCTGAGCCGCTGATGCCGGCTGCCCGTCCACCGTTCACGAAGGCATGGTTGGCCAATTGACGTCCAACGTGATCTTGGGTGGCTGCGACCACACCACGGCCGTTTTGTGTCAATGCCACGAGTGGTCGTCCTTCCTGTAAGGCGACCAATGCTTGCTGGAAATGCATGGCATGAGGTGCAAACGCCTCCTTTGGAGGATGTTGCTCGCGTTCTGGTCCGGTGAGGATCAACACCCTCCAGTCATCTGGGTTGAGGCCTTCTCCCTCCAGCACGACCCGTTCTGCTGCAGAGGTCGCATCGGCGTCGATCAAACGCCAACCGGGAGCTGCCGCCGCCCATGCATCGTCGTACGCCCCGGTGATGGACACGCCCGCAGCGAGTTGGGCGGTGCCTGCAAGTTCGACAAGGTCGGCGGTGCTGGGTTCGTGGTCTGTGGCATCGGCCAGGGCCCTGAGGGCTGCAACGGCCACTGCAGCGGATGACTTGAGCCCCTGCCGGGGAGGGACATCTGACCGCACCGACCACGCCAACGTTTCGGCCGGCAGGGGGTGTCCTGCGCCCGACCAAGCGTCAAGGACAGCGTTGAGCAAAGCATCGGGATCGTTGATCTCACGACGTGCGGGCGCATCCAATAGACGGACTTTGACCTGTAAATCGAGACCGAGGCTGGCACCATAGCCGATTCCAGCGGCATGAATGAGGCTGCACGCCCCGTTCGCGCTGCCCGTGCCAATGACCGCCATGCTCAGTGCTCCGTTACCTCCGACTCGATGGGTTGACCCACGTGGCGCCCAGTGTTGTCGGAACGCGTGATTAGGCGCATGCCCGTTTCAATCGCGGTCACTGACATTGGACTCCCTCGAGCGTCGACCAAGCGAACGGTCTCTGCATTTTGCAATATCACACGACCCTCTTGACCTTTCTCGTCGATGAACACCACGGAAAGGAACGGTCGTCGTTCAATTTTCATGCGTCCGATCATTATGGTTCTCGACGTCCCGGTTGGGTTTGTGACAAGGACCTCATCGCCTGGCTTCAGTTCGCTCAGGTACCGTGTTGATCCGTTTGGTAGGAGAGTGTACTGATGCACTGCTCCAGCATTGACTCGAAAGGGGCGCGTCGGAACAAAGGCCGAAGGCACGGTTTCCCCATGGACCAAGGCCATGTGTGCTGCCGTGGATCCGACGAGCATGCCCTCGCCAGGATGAAGTAACCCCGCAAGATCAACACAGACGCGGTCACCAATCCCAAACGGTTCAACGGCGGTGACCTTGCTCACGCCGAGTCCTTGATGCTCGCGGGTTTGGTGGTCCTCTTCGGAGGTCTGCTGTTGTTCCAAACGTGCAGCCCGCATGGCCAAGGCGGCGTCCAATAGTGAATTGGTCGGGCGGACGGCGACCGCGTCCACACCATGCTCCAAGGCGAAAGCAGCCCCTGCGACGTGTTGTGGTGAATCAACCAAGGCTGCAACCTTGGTTGGTGTGCCTTGGGCTGCGGCGACCACGTTCTCAACAGGAATCATCGACCAGTCTTGGAAACTGAGTACGATCCATTCCGCCAAACCCACGTGCGACAAGGCCGTTTGTTGGTCCGCTTCGGTGCTTATGTGGACGTGCACGGCTCCCGACGTTTTGTCGGATCCGTTCCTTAGGTCGAGCAGTGGGGCAGGAACTCCTGCAGGTGGTTCATCCGCTAGGAGGAGGCATCGAGCGATGCCCTCGTCCGATGCAGCGTCGTCGTCCCAGCCCAGTGACCAGACCTCCATGGTCATCCCTCGAGGTGTTGTGCGGCGTCCTCTGGGGATGCTCCGTGGTGCACCACGGCACAAATGGCCTTGACGAGACGCTTCGGGCGTGGATGCGCGAAAATTTGGCGCCCCATGCATACGCCTGCGCCCCCGGCCTCCATCGCGCCGCTAATCATTCGGAGCAGAGCGAGGTCGTCGTCATAGCGCGGCCCACCTGCAACCAGAACTGGAATGGGTGCTGCTGATGTGACATGCCGGAAGGCTTCCACGGAACCACTCCAAGCTGCTTTGGCCACGTTGCACCCGAGTTCAAATGCCAAACGTACGGCATGGGCTTGCCCATGCGTCGGGTCATCCGGCATCGGGTCAAGGTTCGACCCTCGTGCGTAGACCATACCCAAGGCCGGAACGTTCGAGCGGTAGGCTGCGGAGGTGATTGAACCAAGGCGCTCGATCATGCGCCCTTCGCCTTGAGTGCCCATGTTGACCTGTGCGCTGACGGCTTGAGCGCCGCGCATGAGCGCCTCCTCGACGTCCCCAACGCTGACCTTTTCGCCGGCGTCCGCTCCTCCATGCCGCGTCGAGACGGAAAGGTGCGCAACCAGTCCAATGGCAGGGGGCTTGTTTTGGCGTGTAATATGAGTGATGACGCCCTTTTGCGCCACGATTGCGTCGGCCCCACCTTCGGCGAGATCTGCTACCAATCGGTCGAGGTCCTCCAGCCCGGGCACGGGCCAGTCTGAAGCACCGTGGTCGATGGGTACCCAGACGCCTCGGCCATCGGGCAGAAGGGCATCGAGGCCGGTCGGCGCTCCGCTCATGCAGGTAACGCTGCGCCCTTTGTCCTCAACCTTTGCTCCCGTTACAGANGAATTGGGTTGGGCGATACGGTCAAGACTGTCTTCGTTCTGCATCTACGCATGGACCCGCTCAGCATCGCCTTGACCGGTGTCCTCAGCGCCGCTTTTGGCTTCGGCGTCCTTCGTCTGGTGCTGCGTCGTGATTCGCGCATCGACTTGCGCCAAGGCTTGGTTGCAGAGGGACTTGGCTCACGNGTCGCCGGTGCTGACTTTACCACGCCGCGCGCGGAATTTGACCGCCAATTGGCCAAGATTCAGAGCCAACGCCGCCGCTTCGAAGCCGATGACACGCGCCAACGCGCCCGCAACGCGGCCCGTTTGGAGCGTGAGGAAGAAACCCGNCGCAAGGAAGAGGACGCTCGACGCCGAATGGAAGAAGCCGAGGCCCGCAGGGCTGAGGAAGAGCGCCTGAAGCGTGAGGCCGATGAAGAGGCCCGCCTCCGTGCAGCACGAGAAGCGGAAGAGGCTCGCCTTGCNGAGGAGCGAGAAGCGGCCCGACAAGCAGAGCTTGCAGAGATTGAAGTTCAACGTCAAGCGGAAGTCGAGGCGGCTCGCGCCCAAGCAGAAATGGAGGCCAGAGCCGCAGCGGAGCGCTCTGCTTCTGAACTTCGCGCACGTCTTGAGCGTGAAGGTGCGTCGTCCAGCGACGTGCAGATTTCACTGATGTGGAACAACTTCAACGATCTTGACCTCCACGTCGTCTGCCCTTCAGGGGAGCGCATCCACGGCGGTGCGAAAGAATCCCCCTGTGGCGGAGTGCTTGACGTCGATGCGAACGTCAAACCAGACACGCGCCGCCCCATTGAGAACGTGGTCTGGCCTCAAGGCATTGCTCCTGGTGGCGTCTACCAAGTCTACGTGCATCACTACAAGAAGCACGCCAAGCGCCGCTCGCGTGACCCAACCCGCTTTTCGGTCATCATCAACGCCGGAGACGACATCCGCGAATACACCGGTGAACTAAGCGCCGGAGACCCGATCAAGAAGGTCTGCGAATTCACCGTCGATCCCCCTGAAGTCCGGGCTGCTCGCCGAGAAGAACTCCACGCTCAACTNGCGGCTGCAGACGAAGCCTTGGCGACGGGCAATTTCGATGTGGAGGAGCCTGAGGAAGAAGAATCGGTGGACCTTCCTCCCGCGCCCGATTTGGACGAAATGGTTGCGGCCGAGCCAGAGCCCGAACCAGAACCAGAACCCGAACCGGAACCAGAACCCGAGCCTGAACCAGCAGCGCCCCGTCGTAGCATGGCCGACCGCTATGGTCCACGAGGCCCTGCCGACGACACCCCTGCCAACATCGACCGGAAATTTTGATTTCAGTTGAGCCCTTCATGGGCGTGGATTTAGCGAACGCCTAAAGCCAAGGAACAGGAGGAGCCTTCAAGGCCTAGGCCATGAGGCGAGCATCATGAAGACATTCCCGTTGGTGATGTTCGCGATGGGCCTTGCGTTCTTTGCGCTTGGATTTGGCTTCGGAGAAGGCGGGACCTTTGACTTGGTGCAGATTCTTCTTGGCCTGCTTCAAACACTCATCGCTGCTGTGGTGCTGGGTTGGATTCCTATGCCAGTCGGCTCGTCCTCTGGCGACGGCGGGGAAGACCCCGAGACGATGAACAAACACTGAGGGATGACCATGTGGGAACACCGAACGATTTCTGACGCTCACCTCCAGGAGCACCGCCGCGTGCAACCCATGGAGTCCTACGTCGATTTGACCCAGAAGATCACGCGCACGATGGAAGTGGCAGAAGGCCACGTTTTCGACCACGAAGATTTCCTGCGCTACGTGCCTCAAGAAGGCCCATGGATGCCTCAAATGGACTCTGACATGACCCGTGCTGACCCCCGCACCCGCTACATCGGAAAGGGCAAGGCAACGCTGGTCAACACCAACATCATCCTCGGTTCCAGNTGGATCGAAGCCGAGCGTTTCCGCTACGAGCGTGACCTCAAGTCGACCTCGGATTGGATGAAGCAGAAGACCATCATGAACGCCAACATGTGGACGCCCAGCACGGTGGCCACCACCCAGACCTTCGTCTTCTGCTCGACCGGTGACGAGGCTCGCATGGGTTCCTCGTACAGCGTCCGCGGACCTCANGACTTCGATCTCCCCGATGACAGCCACATGTTCTTCGAGCCAACCAAGGACGGCTGGCCCGAGTGGGACCCCGTGCTTTGGGGACTCGGTCACCGTGGCGTCGTCCCCGGTTCTGACCCCGCAGAGCGTGTGTTCTACCCCTCGCTCATGCACCGGAACGTGACGTACAACAACCGCTTGGGTTGGGTGCGCTACTCCCCAGCCGGATTCGGGAAGGACGCCAACGGCTACATCCTCACCCGTCCGTTCGATTGGATCTGGCCTGCTGTCAACGGCAGCCGCGACACCCCGTCGTCGTTCAACCTCCTCGTGAACATGCCCGACCGCCGCGAATCCTTCGGCGAAGAAGGCATCACGGACATCTTCCTGACCTCGGGCAAGACCTCGCTCTACTCGCTCATGGGCATGATGTCCTCCCCGATGGTTCGCCAAATGTTCGGCTCCGGTACCGACCTGGTGCCTTTGGAGATGCACATGGTCGAACCCGGCCTCGACGAGTGGATTCAGCGTGCCAGCGACGAAGACCGCTACGGCCGCATCTTCGAGTACTGCGCCACGCTCGGCTACCTGCTGACCGACCCTGCGATCGGCAGCCTCGGCGAAGGCAACCAGCGCCGCCGTCTCATCATCTACCCCCAGGACCAAGCCAACCTGTTGGCGTGCGTCAGCGCCAGCCAAGTGGCCGACCACGCGGTCAAGGTCAACTACGGCTCCACGGTGTTCACCAAGCTCGACCAAGCGGACTTCGAAAACCGCATGTCGCGCCGAATCAGCGCCTACGCCGACGAGATTACCCCAAGCGCCACCGCTCGTGGTATGCGCTGGGTGTCCAAGGCCACCTTCAACGCGGGCGACGGACAGGGCATCAAGGTCCAAACCGGACCTGTGGTGCACTCCCTCTTGGCCGTGCGCGGCTATGAGTTGCTCAATCTGAAGGAGTACCAAGACACCTTCAACGAGGTCAGCGAAGCACCCCGCCGTCTCATGACGCGGATTATTCAGTCCGTGACCATGAACGCGATGAAGACCGTGTTCCCGCTCGAAACCGTCCAGTCGAAGGCTTCGGAAGGCTCCGCGCCCTACGCTGGCCTGTTCTCTGTGGAAGGCCGCGAGCAACCCCTCGTCTACTACACGGACATCCGCTTCCTGGTGCCCAACAGCATCGACCAGTTGCGCATGCTCACCGGCCAGCGTGGCGCTGACCGCTCGCGCATGCGTGAAGCCTTCACCGAGTTGACCGGTGCAGACCCCGTGACGGGTCTCTCCATCCTCGACCTGTGCCTGCCCTTCGCCGGCGACATGGGTGAGGGCACGTGGCAGACCGGGACCGGCATCCGCATGGACGAGGTCATCGTCGAGGTCACCTGTGCCGTCAACCCCGCTGCGGTCTGGAAGCACCTCCTCGACTGCACCGCCGACCAGACCTTCACCACCGTCAAGGGCAACAAGGGCACCGCNGCCAACGTNTGGGGCGACGTCCTGATGCAGAACGANCAACTCCATGACCGCTTCAAGAAGGACGGNTTGGACCACTGGCTCCGGTTGCTGAAGATGATCTACCACTACGCGGACCATCATTCACGCAAGAAGAACGGTCTCTGAGCNTGAGGGACCCATCANCCTCGGGCGCGGAATGNCNCGCTCCTCTCAAGTGCGCNACAATCCGGTGCCTTAGCACGGCTCCGAAAACCAATAATCTGGCATGGAGGATGTACGCTCATGGCTGATGTTGGCGGCCCGCTCCAGTACTACTGGAGGACCGTTTCAAATGCCGATTATTCCACTTCGTTCATCGGCTACTGGCACGTTTTGGCCATGCTGAGTCTTCTTTCAGCGATGTTCCTCGTGTTCCTTTCGGTGTTGGTGTATCGTGCTGACCCGTCGAATGGGAAAAACCGGTTTATTGGACTCATGCTGATCACGGAGGCTGTCCGTTGCGCCACCGCCATGTTGTACTGGGCATACTCATGGCCCGAATCTTCTCTCGCCTTTCTCTCGACCGTTCGCGTGGTGTACTATGTCATGTCGTTGCAGTTGTTTTTCCTTTACATTCTCACGCCGACGTTTTATGCAAAGCGGGCGTGGTCCGGCCGTCTTTCCAGCTTCTTTAGCGTTCACGGGCTCTACCTATTGCCCGTGTTTTGCATCGTCGCAATCCTCGGGTTGATCGCAGCTATGGGCGGTTTACATGCTGCAATCGGGGACATCGGATGGACGCATTGCAGCGCTGTTGGTGCAGGTATCGGATCCACCGCATCGGGTGATCCGATGCCTTTCGAGGTGACGTGCCCTGCGTCGTGGGCATCCGTCTATCCGATGACGTTGTCTTCGCCAACGCTTGGACCTTTGACGCAGATGTTGCTGTTCCTGCCCACACTTGGCGCGATTTTCGCCGCGGTCGTGGTGACGAAGATCACCAGCATGACGCAAAAAGTGGACCANGCGCAGAGTGTTGAACTTCGAGCGGTGCGCCTNGGCTTTATNGGCAAAGCCGTGCTTCAAATCACGAGCATTCTGATGCTCTTGACCCTCGTGAGCGTGCTCGGTGAGTCTCCAACGTTGGACACCCATCCTTTCAATCCAGACGAACANGTCCCTAAGTTGCTGATTGCCGTTGGCCCGCTGCTCCCGATCACGGTGGTTCTGGCCGCTTTGTTCGAGGGCGTNGTCTTCACATATGCAATGGCCAAGAACGAGGTCTTCGGCATCGATGAGAAACTTAGGAGAGGTTTCACCACAGCTGTGTTCACAGGGAGCTTCGCCNTGCTGTTTCTTTTTGCAACGGAAGGCATGGAGGCGGCCTTCGACAAGGGATGGGTTGGAGGAATCCTGATCGGCCTGCCGGTNATNGTGCTTAGAAAGCCAATCCTTGCGTCGCTGGAACGCGTTTCAAACACTATCATGCCACAGTCGTTTACCAAAGACGAATTCAGCTACATCGCGTTGTACAAAGCGGCCATCAGCGATGCTGTAATCAGCGAGAAAGAACGTACCATGCTCGATATCCAAGCCACTGCATATGGGTTTAGTCCGTCAAGGGTGGCCTCGTTGGAAGCCCATGTGGACGCAGATGGTTCCGAGGACGAATGAGACTCGCTCTCACTCGGAAGCGTTGCTGCGTACTCAAGACAGGATGTCCATGAGGCGGTCGGCTTCTGCTGCCAAGCGAATTGAGCGCGCAATGCGGCGACCGGTCGACATGAAGGGCTCGTTGATGTCCGAGTAGGGTGAGCCGCCAACGAAGGGGTTGGAGCCCGCGACAATGCGCGCGGAGATCTCGAAGACCTTGAACTCGAGTTGGTCGGTGACGATGGTCTCCAAACAGAATGGGCCGATCATGCCGCGTGCTCCTTTTTCGAGTTCGAAGGAGGAGGCCACGGTGCCTTCGGCCATGAGGAAGGCCTTGGGGAGCAGGGATTCACGGATGACCACGGGTTGATTCCCGGTCACGACGAAGGACGGCTCCAGCGACATTTCGCGGAGGTCGCGCAGTGAGCCGAGTTTGTAGAACTCGTCGACGTTGGATTCGTCTCGTCGGTCCATGGAGAGCAGTTCCAAGCGACCGAGGTTCTTGCCTGCGTTACTGCCGGTGCCTCGTACTTGAAAGCCATCGGTGGCGGTGGGGTCGAAGAAGAAGTGGAGGTAGTAGCGGCAACCGAGCACGTATTCCTGGATCGTGAACTCCTCTTCGATGTCCACGTTCCTGCGGAAATCACGGTAGTCTCGTGCGATGAAATAACCGCGACCGCCCTTTGCGCCGGCGTACTTGACGATGACAGGTCCGTCGATGTCCTTTGGATCGTGCACCACTCGAGGCATGTTGCACCCGCCTTGCTCAAGCCATAGGCGCTGGCGCTCGCGACTGGATTCCCAGTGGAGGATGCCGCGGTTTCCGAAGGTCGGGGTTTGCAGTTCGCGGAAGTTGTCTGAGCCGAGGTACTCGACCAAGGAGCCGTGGGGGATGATGATGACGTTGCGCTCGCGCATCCACTCGGCGTGGTCCATCAACTCGTGGTAATGGTCGAGCATCAGCCACTCATCGGGTTCGGCTCCAGGGAAGGCTGAGTAGAAGCGACGACGTTCTTCGCCTACGGCGATGCCCAAGGTCCGGAAGCCTTCCATGCGTGCGCCGTGAAGGATTTGCAGGGAAGAGTGAGAGGCCACCACGCCAATCGTGATGGAGGCTGGGTCGTAGTCGGCTAGCCAGCCTGCGAGTGTAGTCCCATCCACGCCCATATCGACCGGTTCCGTATGCGCTCTATATCCATTGCCGTTGCGTTCGCGATAGGGCGCAGCACCTTCGACGCCGGTGGCTTTTCAGGCCGTCGCGCTCGTCCGTCGCGTATGGACCCCAACGGCCCAAGGATCACCTATGCGGGATACTTGCGTCTGAACGAATTGCTGGGCCTACAAGCAGGGCCTGACGGGCACCTCCCGGTGCCGTGCGCCGACGAGCAGCATTTCATTGTCGTGCACCAAACCTACGAACTGTGGTTCAAGCAGGTTTTGACCGAACTCGATGCCAGCGTCCGTCTGCTTGGCCAGCCTTCGGTTCCAGAAGGCGACATTCCGCGTGTGGTTCGTCATCTGGAGCGGGTTTCGGAAATTTTCCGCCTCCTTTCCGCGCAATGGAAGGTCATGGAGACCCTCGCTCCGCAAGAATTCCTGGCCTTCCGTGACCGTTTAGGCACGTCCTCGGGCTTCGAGTCCTGGCAAATGCGCGCCCTTGAGTTGACGCTTGGCCTCAGCGATGAACAACGCGTGGAGGGTGCAGATCCCATCGGCCACCTTCGCCGCCTTCATTCGGTCGGCGACATGTCCGACGCGGCCTTGGCCGACCTTGAGGCACGTGTGGACGGCACGTCGTTGCACGACGTCTTGCTCGCCTGGCTCGGCAGAACGCCCATCGACGGCTCGCTGGCCGACGCCGAGGGTGACGGGGCAGTGGTCGCGGCCTTCGTCGACGGCCATCTCGCTGCGATGCGTTCCCATGCGGACGAGGTCATCGCCCGCATGGTCGCTGTGGGTCAAGGTGAACCGGAGGCCTTGGAACGACGGATGTCGGCGGGCGTCGATGGCGCTGCTACGTTCCTGCGTCCCGAAGGAAGCATCGACCGTGCACGGGCTGGTTTGCTCTTCATTGAGTCGCATCGGCACTTGCCGCTGTTGGCTTGGCCCCGTCGCCTCATCGACACCGTGGTCGAAGTGGAACAGTCGATGCTCGCCTTCCGGCACGCGCATGCCCGCATGGTGGAACGGATGATCGGCCGACGCATGGGCACCGGCGGTTCAGCAGGCGTGGATTACCTCGACGCCACGACGCGCTACCGCATCTTCACCGAGTTGTGGGCGGTGCGCACCATGCTCGTGAAAGAAGCGAGGTTGCCGCAGCCGCGTGACGCGGCCTTCTACGGGTTTGCAGGCTCGGACTGACTCACGCGTCGTGCGGGTCGATGTCGATGGGGATGAGCTCGTGCTCATACTCGTAGAGCGCAATCTTCAGCGGGTCGAGGACGAAGCGCACGTCGGCTTCTTCGTTGCCGTGGAGCGAAATGAGTTCCTCACGGAAGGCTTGACGCAGGTCGTCTTCCTTGGCGAAGAGCGGAGCGCCCATGCCGATCTGGAGAGCACGTGCACCAATGATGCGGGCGCGCTCAAAGCGGGTGTGGAGTCGGGCGGGCTTGACCATGGGGGTGCACCTGCGAGCGAACTCGCAAGCCGGCGACCAACAGGGCCCTCTTGAAGACTTCGTCCGGCTTCGTCTCGCTTCTGCTCAAGCTTCTTCGTCCAAATGCAGGGGCTGGCTGACCCTCATGGAGCGCCACAGCATCACGGTGGCAGGTGCACAAAGTACGACCAGTGCGGCGGTCAGAAGCGTGATTTCAATCCCAGAGAGCGGTTCGGTGATTGCCGGCTCGGGCGTTTCGGGTGCAGGAAGTGCGGCTTGGAGCGGGCGCAACGGCAACGGGTCGTGCAGCACGACCGTCCAGGTGCCGTTGGTGGAACCGGGGAGGGTGGAGCTGACGTTGGCGTCGAGGGCACCGAGGTGAGGAGGGGCGTGAACGGGGCTGGACCACGTGGTGCTGTTTCCGCTGAGGTTTGTGCGGTCTTTCGAGGTAACATTCAGCGCCTCTTCAAGCCTTAGCGTCATCGTTTCACCCGTCAGGACGGCATAGCCATCAATCACGATCGCGGGAAGGCTGACCAGCCCGTAGTGCCCCTCGAAGCGCTGGTAGGATCGGTTGGAGAAGTCACCGTCTTGCGGCGAGGGGGTGTGACGTACCACCAGCACGTCGGAGCGGTCAAGTCCGTTGAGCATCGCCTCCACCGGGCGGCACGGTTCGCACCAGTCTGCTCCGAAGTATTCGATCACGCGCAGCGTGCTGTCGGCCTCGCAACTCGTCCCTTCACACAGGCCGCCTACGGTGGATTCAGCGGCCACGGCCGGGCCGGAACAAAGCATCAGCGCCAACAGCGCCACGAAGGGCAAGGCTCGATGCACGTCGTGGCCAAGTGGACTGTGTTAATAGAGGGCGTCCACCGGACTTAACCAATGGCTTCGGGGTGGCGACGTCCCTCCCTTCTCCCCCTCGCTTTGGTGGCTGTCGCGGCCATCATCATCGTGGCCGGCGGGACAATTCGCGTCCTCGACGCAGGTGAATCATGCCCGGACTGGCCGAAATGCTTCGGTACCTGGACCTTCGCCGTCGACGCTGACGAGCAAGCGCAGTGGTGGGAGGACAACCCGGACGCCACCGCGGACACCCGTGGCGAAGGCCACCTGTACACCACGCTGGAAATTTTTAGTGAATGGGTCCACCGATTGTTGGTCGGGCTCGTTGCGGTTCCGATACTCATCAACGCCCTTTGGATGCACCGTTTACGGAAGACGTACGGGACGAGGGTTCGAAACACGGCAGTTTTGGCAGGCGTGCTGCTCGTCGCTCAGGCTGGCGTTGGAGCATTGACTGTGGTGTATGACAACCGTGACTGGACCGTGGCTTTGCACCTCTGCATGGCCACAATTTGGACCTCTACGCTCCTTCACCAATACATTGCGATGCGCAAAGTCGAGGGAGCAACTTGGAAGTTTTTCTCCACCTCTGGAGCCTTCCTCGCCCGTCAACGTGCCCGCACCGATGCGTTTGCGGCCTCCGTTTTGTTGCTGCTTGCGCTCGGTGCATGGGTTTCGTCGACAGCCCCCGGTGCTCAGTACAACCAAGCCTGTTCCATTGGCTTCCCTGACGGATGGCCCGCTTGCCGAGGGCAACTGCTTCCCACCTTGGACCACGCAGGCGTCCTCGTTCAGATGGTGCACCGTGTGGGTGCCTTGGTGGTCGGAGCCCTGCTCATCCTCGGCGGCGCTCGCATCAAAACCGCGGCTCGTGCTGCAGGTGAGCCGATGGCCTTGCACCGCGCCGTGGACTTCACCGCGGGTCTCTGGATGCTGAACCTCTTGGTCGGGGCCGGTTACATCGTCTTTGCCGACGCCGGCGGTTTTCCCGAAGGACTCTCGCTGGTTCACTTGGTGGTAGGTGTGGTGGCCGCGGTGGTTGCCATCTCCGTGACCATGATGAGTCGGCTCGTCTCCCCCGTGGACAGCGGGGGCGAGTCTGAATGACGGAAAAGCGTCCCCTGCCCAGCGTTCTCATCGACCTGATGAAGCTCAGGGTCGTGGTTTTGCTGCAGATTACGGCGATTTGCGCGATCCTTGTTCACGACCTTTTGGTTCGCTACGACTCCATCGCAGGAGACCGGTCTTGGATGGACACCGCGACCGCGATTGCCATCACCCTCGTTGGCGGAACGTTGTCCGCTGGCGGTTCGAACGCGATCAACATGTGGTTCGACGCCGACATCGACCCACTCATGGCTCGTACGGCTAAGCGCCCTATTCCTCAAGATGAGATTTCTGCTCGCTCAGCCTTGTTGTTCGGGCTCTTCATCAGCATTGCTGGGAGCGCAGTGTTCCTTCTCGCCCACTGGAAGGCAGCCTTTTGGTCGGCTTTTTCGGTGGTCTTCTACGTGCTCATTTACACGGTGTGGTTGAAGCGACGTTCCCCGCAAAACATCGTGATCGGGGGCATTGCAGGGGCGACCCCACCCCTCATCGGTTGGGCGGTGGCGGCGTCGGAGACCGGCGCGCTTGACGGCATGAACCCCTTCGCACTCGGATCGCCGGTTCCTTGGATGCTTTTCATGCTCATTTTCCTGTGGACGCCACCTCACTTTTGGGCCTTAGCGCTCTACCGTTCGGGTGAATACGCCAAGGCACAGGTCCCAATGATGAACGAGGTTCGCGGAGCAAAAAGCACGCTCAATCAATCAAAGGCGTACTGCGGATTTCTCTTTCTTCTTGGCTCAGTGCCGTGCTTCTGGCCTGCATCTGGGATTCCATTGCTGTGGGCGTTCACCTCGGGGGCCCTCACGGTATGGTACGCCAAGTCAGTGTGGGACATCGATATCGAAGAGCCCTTCGATGAAAACGGCCGGATGCCGAAAGCGGCCAAGTCGTTTTTCCGCAGCCTGTTCTACCTCGGTTGGATGTTCCTCGCTTTGGTGGCGATTTCGGCCGTCCCTCCTGGTTTGCTCGGTTTCTTCGGACCGCTCAACTGATGCCCTGTTCTTCCGGGGTTCTGCGGTACGATTCAAGCGATGAGTCTTTGAGATAGGAGCCGCAGGTTTTGCACATGGATGCAGAAAGGCTGCCTCGAAGGCGACCGCTGCTTCTCGTGGGGCTCTTGCTCGCATCGCTGATGGTCACCCTGCCAACGGCCGTTGCAGCCTCGGGCGATCTTGCGATCAGCAACGGACAAAGCCCCTTCCAGAACGAATACATCAACGCGTTCAACCAAGTCTCGCTTGAGGTCCAAGTGACCAACGAATATCCAGGGACCAGCGCTCCTCGTGACATCGAATGGGAAGCCTGCCCGGAGGGCGCGCCAAGCGGGCACACCCATTGTGACGGTGGTTCGGGCACCATCCCAAGCCTTCCGACACTGCAGAGCATCGTCTACACCTTCCCCGCAAAGTGGTCGCCTTCAACCTCTCACTGGTCCGCAGGGACCGTTGAAGCCAACTACACCGTGGTCTTCTCGTTCACGGAAGGAGACGTGGACGTTTCGGACGACACCCTCGTAGTCAACGTCGTGCTGACAGAGTCGTTCAAGGACATCATCGTTGCACAGGATCAGGACCCGAGAAGCGGTCTGCTCGACGTGGCATCCGACAACGATGGGGCCGTGTTGAACACCAACGTCACGTACCCGCGCCAAGGTGAAACATGGGAGGTCGATTTCGGTGTCTACTTGTGCGGTGGCTGCACACTCAACATGTCATGGGGATGGCGCCTGACCCACGATTTCGGTGGTGCGCCTGTGGCTGAGGCCACAACCGATGTCGACCTGACAGGCTACAACTGGGGCGGTCTGACGGAATTGACCAGGAGCTTGCCAGACTTCTCATACGATGAACCCGGGCGGTATTTGCTCGAGTTTGGCGTCTTCAATTCGACCGGGGACCTTGTCCCGACGAACAACATTGGCAGCGTCCACCTTCGCTTAGACGACACCTCGGATTTGGTGGTCATGGGGTTCATGCCGACGCACAACACGCAAGATCCGAACGCTCCTTACTACTACGGTGACGATGCCGTGATGGCCACCGTCGAAAACCACGGCAACACCACCATCGTCGGTTCTTCGATGACCATGACCATTTCTGACGTGCTCGGAAACGTGGACACGCAGCAAACCTGCGCACTACCAGACATGGCTCCAGGAGACAGCCATCAGTGTCTTTTCGACCTCGATTTCACCGGACTGAACCGGCGTATTTCTGTCACCATTCCTGTGGACCTGGGCCTTTGGAACGACGTGAATCCGCAGGACAACGAAGTCACGGAAAGCGGCGTTGACATCGAAGTTGGTCCAATCGGCGCCTCCATCTCTCAATCCAATTCCAACGGTGTGTACACCACAGCCGACCTGATGACGCTCGTCGCTCGTACCTCTGACACGGCGGCAGGGCCGCTCAACTACACGTGGCGCATCAACGGCATCTTCGACCTCGTCCCAGGAGCCAGCCATGGGCAAGTCATTGACGTCCCTGTGTCCTCTTTGGACCTCGGCGAACACACCATCTCCCTGATCGTCCGTGACGTGCTCGGATACACCCAATCCGAATTCCTCTACATCAACGTCCTCCACCACACCGCCATTGAGGGCGGGGCTGCGTACACAGGGGAGGGCATCAGTCTGAACGACGCCGTGCTGGTCC
Organism: Methanobacteriota archaeon; assembly: GCA_002723635.1. Lineage (GTDB taxonomy): Archaea > Thermoplasmatota > Poseidoniia > Poseidoniales > Poseidoniaceae > MGIIa-L3. The sequence goes on from PBMM01000024.1 coordinate 20,108, forward strand.
ATGAGGAACGTTTGCCCTTGCTCGGCCTCAATTACGGGATTGGGAACGGGAAGGCTCCGCTGATGATTCACGCCTTCGGTTTGGAAGCGCCATCCAACGGCGGCGAGGACGTGGGTCTTCTGGAGATGAACATCCAGTTCAACCTAAGCGAACTCCTTCCTGACAACATTGACCCAGAAACCGTTGAACTGCGAATGCTTCCGGCGATGAATTCCACCACCTGGGGCTTCGTGACGCCGCCCAACGAGGCCACCATCAACGACGACGGGACCATCGACGTGGTGCTGCGAGAGAACGCGGTCCTCCTCTTCATCGGTGTACTCCCAGCCCCTGAGGTCCACCTTGAGGACGTCCGCTTGGAGCGCAGGCCGAACGGTCACTTGGAAGTCCTTTGGAACGCCAGTGGCGATATCGAGAACCCCTACCTCTCTGGCTGGAACATCTACCGTTTGGCGATGCCGACGGGGTCCTCCACCTACTTCCCCTCGCCAGAGGCGTCGTCGAACCCTTCCTTCTGGGAAGACTTCACTGAGACCACTTTTGTGGCGAACACTGACATCACTCACGACAGCTGGTACGACGATCAACCGTTGGCCACAGGAACGTGCGCATCCTATCTGGTCGCTCCCGCTAACCGCGCTGGCGAACCGGATTTGTTCCGCCTCAACGTCACAAGCGGTGAGAGCGGTGTGCCGGGCCTCTTCTGCGCTGACGCCATTCCGCCTGAACTGACGGTAATCAATCTCATTGCGGACAGCACTTTCTCCAACGACACGGCTTGCCACGAGCGGACGGGCAACTGGGACCGCTGCTACGACGTGAGCGTGACGTGGACATGGCCTGAGCACGAGGCTGACGGAGCGGGCACGTGGAACCTCTACCGCGTTGAAACCGATCCAGAGGGCCTCGATCTGGGCTCGCTGACGCCCTTGCTCGAGAACATGGCCTCCGTTCCAGGAGAGCAAGGGCGATTCGACACCAATGGCTCCATGGACGAATCGATCCGCCCCTACCGCGTCTTCTACTACGTACTCACGCCAACCGACGCCGTGGGCAACGACAACCCCATCGTCATCTCCCAGAACTCCGTCCGCCTCTTCATCGAGGACCAATGGTGGGCATACAACCAACACCTGATCCCTGAGCCTGAGCCTGAGCCTGAGCCTCCTCTCGGGAGCCCATGGGTCGGCAAGCTGGTTGATGGCATGGCCAGCGACGCCTTGTTCCAATCCGCCCTTGGCGTGTTGCTCATGGCATTCGTGATTGTCGCGATTGGGCTTCCAGTCCTCAACGGAAGGCACCGCCGTCTCAAGCGCATCGTCGCAGCACGCATCCGGCAACAGCAGGCCAACTCTGTGGCGGATGAGTTTGACGACTTTTTCTGAAGGCGAAACTCGCACCGCAGCCTTCTTGACCGAACCTTGGGTGGCACGGGACGCTGCGGTGATCGCATAGCCTGGCCATTGCGCTGGATTGCTAATCCAGTGGGTTTTACCCACGGGAGTTCGAATCTCCCTCACCGCGCCTTTTGCCGTCTTGAATGACGACAGGCTCATGATGCGCGCGCGCAAGGTCGGGCCATGCGGGACGTGTCCGGACTTCGGCGCGACCGCGAAGGTTTGACGGCCGTCATTGAGTTCCTCTCTGCCTTCACGCTCTTTCTGATGATTCTCACCGCCTTCTTGTCGTTGGCCCAGATGCAAATGGGATCTAACGACCCTTACTTAGACCGGTTGGACCGTTCTGCCGTCCTTGGATTAGACCGCTTGGTGGCGGACGAAGGATGGTACGTGCCCGTTGTTGATGGCGAAGCCGACGTGGCGAACGGGACCTCAGCATGGCATGAACAATCGGCCGCTGACCTTGAGGAGGGCCGCGTTCGAGCCGGGCTGGTCGTGGACGGAGTCCTCGACGAAGATCGCTTGGCCGCGCTCAGTAAGGTCACCGAACAGGCCTTTGCAGCCGGTTTGGGGTTGGACGCAGCATTTGATGTGCATCTTCGAATCGACGAGTTGGACGCGAACGGGTCCACGGAATCCACCGTCTTTGAGGGCGGCACCACTCGAATCGGTGCGGAAACATCGAGCCGTGCCACGCGCTTGGTGGTCGGTGAAGGAGCGTTGTACCGTGTTTCCTTGGAAGTCCACGACGGCGGCCGTGCCTCGTCCGTCCTTCAGGTGACTGAGGTTCAACCTCATCCCGACGACGGAGGACCTGAATGGTTCGAAATGCACAACCCAGAAGGCTTCGCTGTAACCTTGTTGGGTTGGTCCTTCCACGTCCTCGACGGCCGGGACACCACCAGCCATTTGATGCTTGATGGCCTCATTTCGGGCGGTGGTGTTGCGGTGTTCACCGGTGACGCCAACACGCAGGAGGCCGGGAACGCCACGCAGGTCTTCGATTTGGGCGTGTTCGGGCTGCTCGGCGTGGGGCAAATCGACGTGCTCCCTGATGACAAGGGGCAATTGCGAATCGATTACACCGACCCCACCACAAGCCTCCCCGCCACCCGACAAGCCGTCATTTGGGGCGGCGATACCGGCCACATTCTTGCTTCCGGAGACGGCTTGACGTGGAACGGCACGGACTTGCGCGACATGGCCGATTGGACCGTCACGGGAACGGCTAGCCCGGGAGATTGGACCCCGGGCATTGGTGCGTGAGGGTTGACCTACGGCGGATGCTTCTTGAACCAAGGTCACGCGTCGGAGGATGAAGCCCATGATGCCAAGCAGCGTCTACACCCGCGACCGGTGCGTCACCGGCATCCACGGGTTGGATGAAATCCTTCGCGGGGGCATCCCTTACGGGTCTACGGTCTTGGCCGCCGGCACCTGCGGCTCGGGAAAAACCACCTTGGCGATGGAGTTCCTTGTGCGAGGGGCTCTCGCGGGGGAAGCCTGTGCTCACTTTACCGCCACTGAGCCAAGCGTGAAACTGCTGGAAAACATCCGCCAGTACTCCTTCTTCGACATGAACATGGTCGATACCGGTCTCATCAACGTCTTTGACGTGGACGTGTTGTACTCTTGGCTTGGTTTGGACAAAGCCACCTTCGATTTGGACGACGTCCACGCGTTGATCAAAGCCATCGTGGACATCGTCAACACGATTGGTGTGACGCGCTTGGTCATCGACTCGGTGACCACCCTCTGTTACAAGATCAAGAGCGAGCAACTCATCCGCGACTTCCTGTTCACCCTCGGTAAGAAATTGGCCACCTTGGGGTGCACCACCGTGCTGATTTCCGAGATCACATCGGCCACCGAAAACGCGCATTGGTCGTCCTTCGGTGTCGAAGAGGCCATCGCCGACGGCATCATCGTGATGGGCGACGTCGAGCGCATGGGCCACCTGCTGCGTTTCCTTCAGGTTGTCAAGATGCGCGGGACACCACACAGTCGAGCCAAGCACTCCATTGAACTGACACAACTCGGTGTGATGCTCACTCCAATGCTCAAGTGGGGCGCGGTTTCGGATCAAAAGACACGATGGGGGGCCTAGGCATGTTCGAACTTGACGCCCTCATCGCAGAACAACTGACGGAAGTGTCGCTGAACAGCGCCGTGCAGGTGCGCTGCGGGAACTCCAATTCCTTCGTGGTCACGGCCAGCACGATGCTTCCGCTCATCCAGTCTTTCGGCATGGGAGGCGTCTACATCTCCGCCAGTCGAGGCGCAGTGGAAATCATCCAAGCCTTCGAGTCCATCGGGATTGACGTCAGCAATATCCAGTTCCTTGACCTTGTCTCATCGGGCATTTTGGGAGGCACTGACGTGCCTTACCCGAACGTCCACTTCGTGGACAGCCCGATCATGCTCGAATCCGTGCTGTTGAGGACCCTTTACATCCTGAGGACCTCTACCTTTGAACGCAACTTCGTCTTCTTGGACAGCATCAACGCGTTGTCCATTTACAACGACGACAGAATGCTCGCAGAGTACCTTCACACCTTCATCAACACGTTCAGACAGCGCGAAGTGCTCTCCGTGCTCATCAACGTGCCCGATCAAACTCCGCCACTTGTGTTGGCGAACCTTGACCTGTACTGCACAGCCCTGATTGACCGTGGGCAGGTCGTCATTCAGTGAGGTGGAATCATGGCGGACATCACCTTCAGTGCGGAAGACGAGGAATTCTTCGGAAAGGTCGGCAGCTTTGGCGTGCCGAAATTCGACGGCGTGATGGGCGGGGGTGTTCCCCGCGGTTTCATGATCGTCGCCTTCACCCAAACCGGCTCCGGTTCCGAGTTGTTTGCGAAGCAATTCACTTCCCCTGCGGAAGAGCCTGAGAACACCATCCTCATTTCCACCAACGAAGCACAACAAGAGATCATCCGCGTGTACAACAAGTACCAGTGGCCGTTGGACATCGGCGTTCGCACCGTGGGTGANGAGTACAACGCCAGCGTCTTGGAGCGTGANCTCCTCGCGAGCCGGTACCGCTTGGAGGGCTTCCAGCTCCCAGACATTCAACGCCTGGCGCAAACCCGATTCGTGGACACGGAGAACCGTGATTTCCTGACCGAAGTCACGAATGAAGTCATGGCCCTTGACCCGTATTTCCGTGCCGTGCTTGACAGCATGGACTTCTTCGTTCAGCGTGAGGACCCGGCTCGCGTCATCTCGATGATGCGGATGCTCCAAGCGCACACGCAAATGGTTCGAGGCTTGTTGTTGGTCACCATCTCTGCGGACGGTTTGCCGCCCGGAATGCGGCAGGAAGTGGCAGGCATCGCCGACATGGTCCTCGAATTCAAGGTCCGCACCATCGGTACGGATTTCGAGACGTCCATGACCGTCACCAAGTTCCGTAACGCGCCGGAAAACCTCCGCATCTTGGTGTTCCGCGTGACGCCAGAAGAATGCATCACGCCAGAAACCGTGGAACGCATCGCGTGACGGGTCCTCGGGACGCGAGCGAAGCATCAAGAGGGGGCGGCCGTCGAGGTCNTGCCATGTCTTCGAGGCAAGCCACCGGCGGGTACGACCCCTCGGGCATCGATCTCGAAGCGTGGACGGTCTTGGAGGCTGAACTCGAAGCCACCATCCCCCACTATGACCGTGTCAACACTTGGATGACTTTCGGGCAAGACCGCCGCTGGCGAGCTGGTGTCGCAGCGCATGCAAAGCCCGGCATGAAGGTGCTTGAGGTCGGGTGTGGTCCGGGTTCCTTCGCTGAGACCATTCGTGGTGTGGATTTGACGTGCCTCGANCCTTCGCCTGAAATGCTTCGCGTAGCCAAGAAGCGCGTCGACGCATCTCGAGCCGCATCGGGTGAATCTCCTGCCCAGTACGTGGAAGCCATCGCCGAATCCATCCCGCTTCCTGACGCCACGTTCGACCGCGTGTTCTGTCTGTTTTCCTTCCGAGATTTCCAAAACAAGCGCAAGGGGCTGGAGGAAATCTTGCGGGTGCTCAAGCCTGGGGGGCAACTCGTCATTTGTGACGCAGGCAAAGGCAACGCCATCCACGGTCTCTTCGGGCGGTTCTGGATGGCGACCGGTGTTCAGGTCATTGCGCGCCGAATCACCCGAGAAAAGGACCATCCTTGGAAAGGCCTGGCGAGGTCCTACACTCACTACGGGACGAATGCGTACTACAGGAAGATGCTCCGTGATGTTGGGTTCACGGAAGTAAAAGGGCGCTTGCTGTGGCCATTTTTCATGGCCTCTCGGTTCACTGGCGTGCGGCCTGCGAATCCGGAATGAGACCTTCCGGGAAGCGGTGCATCATGCTCATAAACCGGACGCCTACCGCTCGACTAAGGATGAGGTGTTGACCATGAGCATGGAATCTGTCCTTCGCAGCATCAAGTCCGCCCAAAGCGAGGCCGACGCGCTTCTCGCTACGGCACAAGAGGACGCCAGCAAGGCGATTGGCGACGCTCGCCGGGCCGCCTCTGAAGCCGTTTCTGAAGCCACTGAGGGCGCCACGGCCGACGCTCGCTCCACAATCGACGCCGCCCGCGCTGAGGCTGAAGCCGAGGCCGACAAGGTTCGCGCTGAAGGCGCTAAGGCCGCCGAAGCCCTCTCCGCCTCCGCCTCCGGGCGCACCGACGCAGCGGTGGACCTGCTGCTCAACGCCATCCACGACGCCTGAGGTGATCCCATGTTCCCGATGGTCGAGATGTCCCGCCTCACCGTGGCGGCTCCACTCGACAGCATGGACGACGTGCTCGCCGCTTGCGACGCATTGGGTTGCGTCCACGTGCAACCTTACGAGCAGTTCGAGGAAGGCATCGGCGTTGGGCAAGCCGCGGCCCAGGAAGGCCGTGGTGAATTGCTGACCAACGTCCGCGCCGTACGGGCCGCAACCTCGGCGGTCAACACCACGGGNGCGATGCCTCGCAAGCAAGTCGAGGCCCTCATCGACGGCTCCTTCCCTGGTCGCATCGAGAAAGTCATGGAGCACCTTCGCGCCATCGACGAAGCCCAGGCGTCCATCCAATCGCTCGCTGAAGAACGCGACGTGATGGCCCGCCTCGCCCCCCTCGACCTTCCACTGGAACTGCTCAACGGCATCTCTGGGTTGGAAGTCTTGGTCGCCGAAACCAGCAAGGCCAGCAAGGTCCGTGATGCGCTCGGTGACCTTGCCAAGGACTGCGAGGTGCTTGCCAAGAACCGCATTGTGGCCGTGGCCTGCCGCCCTGACCATGCCCCAGAGGTTCAGATTGTTCTTGGACAACTCGGAGCCAAGGTCGTTCAAGTTCCCGCCGGCGAAGGCCGTGCTGGGAAGCGTGTGGCTGAAGCAGAGTCGAACATTTTGAAGCTCGAGGCTGAGATTGCCTCCAACGAAGGCAACGTCACCGCATGGGTCGAAGCCAACGGCCGCGACCTTGTGTGCGTGCACGAGTTGCTTGAGCGTCAGGAAAACCTCGCGTCTGCTCCCACACAGATGGCCGTTGCCGACCGCGCTTTCGCCATGGACGCTTGGATTCCCACCAACCGTGCGGATGAAGTCAAGTCTGNCCTGAAGCCCCATGCCTCCCTTGTTGAGGTTGAAGCGTGGGACGGCGGACATCATGGGCACGACGACCATGACGACCACGGTCACGGCCATGGACCCGAACCTCCCGTTGAGTTCGACAACCCATCGACGACGAAACCCTTCGAGCTGATGGTCGATCTCGTCGGCCGCCCGTCCTACGGCGCCTACGANCCAACGACGCTGATGATGTTCACCTTCCCGATGATCTTCGGCGCCATCCTCGGCGACTGGGGCTTCGGTCTGGTCATCGTGGCTCTCGCCATGTTCCTTCGCTCCAAGCCCATGGCCGCGGACCCCGTGGTCAAGAACGGCATCACCATCCTGCTGTGGATGGGCATTTGGTGCGTGTTGTGGGGCTTCTACTTCGCTGAAGGCTTTGGGTTCGTGTGGGACAATTACACGTGGGTGACGTATGAATTCACCAACGGCAATTCCCCGTTGGGCTTCTTGTACCCAGACAAGCCCGTCGAGTTGCTGTCGGACGACTTCCGTGCCCTCATTGGTATGAANCACTTGACCTATCCTTTGCACCGTGCCTCTGCTGGACACGGCCTTGAGGAGTACGTGATTTTCTCCGTCTACCTGGGCGTCATCCACCTGTTGCTCGGGTTCATCATCGGCTTCATGAACGTCCTGAAGGCCCACGGCGCAGCCGCCGCCTTCTTCGAAAAGGGCTCGTGGATCCTCATCCTCCTTGGCGGTTTCATGCACGCCCGCTTGTTCATCGCTTACGACGGTGACCTCTTCGCCCTGAACGCTTACTCCGCCGTGATGGTNGTGGGCATCCTCTGCCTCATTGTGGGCTTGGCCGTCTACGAGAAGTTTGGATGGGCCGGNGGCATCATCATGGGCCCAATCGAGACCTTCGGCCTCTTGGCCAACACCCTGTCCTACCTCCGTGTGATGGGCGTCGGCGTGGCCGGCGTCAAGATTGCAGAGGTGTCCATCTCCATGGGTTGGGAAGTCATGCTCAACCAATTTGCAGCCGGTGGCATCGGCNTCCTNTGGGGCGNCATTGCTTTCCTTCTGTTCCTCGGCATCCAGGCGTTCGCCATCGCGCTTGGCCTGCTTTCACCGAGTATTCACGCTGCCCGTCTCCACTTCGTGGAATGGATGGGCAAATTCCACAGCGGCTCCGGGGTCCCCTTCACCCCCGTGGGCGGACGAAGCATCCATGTGGAGGGGGCATGACAGTCCAACAGGACACATAGAGGTAGTGAACATGAACAAGACCCTGAAGAACACGCTGCGAACCATGATCGTCTTGGCCGCCATCACCCTGATTGCTCAGGGTGTTGCTGCTGCTGAAGGCGATGCGACCACCGCCACAGGCAACACCATCACCGGTGATCTCGGTGTTGGTATTGCCCTCGGCCTCGCCGCCATCGGCGCCGGCTTTTCCCAAGCCGCCATTGGCAGCGCTGCCGTTGGCATGCTCGCCGAAGACGGCTCGAAGTTCGGCCCCGCGCTGATCTTCACCGCGCTTCCCGAGTCCATCGTGATCCTCGGCGCTTTGCCGCTCTTCCTGGCGTGAGCCAGGACGTCCAGCGCCCGCGCTGAACGTTGGAGGAGACACCATGTCGCTTGAATCGCTTGCAAAGGACATCACGGCTGCCGCTCAGGCGGAAGCTGATGAGCTCGCAGCCTCGGCACAATCCGAGGCCGACACGATGCGGTCCGAAGCGGAAGCCAAGGCGGAATCAATCCGCTCCGAGGCCGCCGCTCGCGCCGCTCGTGACGCAGAGCAAATCGGTCGGGAGATCGTGGCCAGTGCGCGTCAAGCCAACCAAAGGGACCTGCTGATCGCTCGCCGCGCGGCGCTTGACGCCACGCTTGAGCAAGCGAAGAGCACCCTTGCCGACCCCAAGTGGAAAGGCAGGGCTGCCTTGCTGAAGTCCCTGATGGCCCGTGCCGATGACATCGGCAGCAAGGGCTACTCTGTTCGCCCGGTGGGCATCGACCGAAAGGCCGTGTCCGACTTGGCAGGCGGAAAGAAGGTTGGTGACGACGCCGAAGGCCTCGGGGGCTTCATCCTCGATGCTGAGGACGGCTCGGTCTCCTACGACTTCCGTTTCGATGCGTTGCTCGACCGTGCATGGTCCAGCAGCCTGCCTGCCGTAACCACCGCACTGTTTGACTGAGGTGAACCCATGCGCTTCGGATCCACACCCTACATCGCCTCACGGGCGAAGTCGCGCCGCAAGGCGTTGGCAGACAGGGCGCGGCTCCGGCAATTGATCAACCACGCACCGGAACAACTGACCGTGGCCGTCGCCGACCTTGGGTACCGCTCGGAGATCGATCGGTACGCCGCCACCTACGACGGGGGCGACCTCATCGAGGCCGCGTTGACGGACAATTTGGAGCACGAATTGGACAACATCACCAAGCTCTGCTCTGGGAAGGTGGCTCGCATCGTCTCGGTCTATACCAACCGCTTCGAATACCACAACGCCAAGGCCGTGCTTCGCGCGGTCGTCAACGAAGTGGATCTCGATCGCGTGGCGCATGACATCCTACCGGACATCAACGACATCAACACACCATGGTTGCAGATCATCGAACGCGCCGACGACCTTCGTTCGGCTGTGGTCCTGATGCGACGCAAGCCCTTCGGTCCAGCGCTCAATGCGCTGCCTGAAGACTCGCCTCTGGCCGCCTACGAGGACACGCTGGACCGGCACTACTTCGCCGACGCGCTCTCGTCCCTAAGCGGTACACAAGCCGATGTTCGCATGCTTCGTGGCCTGCTTGCTGCAGAGATCGATCACCGCAACATCGTGAACTTGCTCGAAGCAGCAGCGATGGGCCTTGAGGGCAAGGACGTGACTGAAGCCTTGATTCCAGGAGGTCGCTTGATTCCAAAGCGCGTGTTTTCCGTCGTGTCCAATGGCGGACGTGCATCGTTGCTTGAGGTGCTTCGCCCCGCAAGCCGTTTCGATATGGCCGCCTTTGAGGCCTCCATCGAGGCCGCTGATGCGGCGATGTCCCTCGATCCAGTCATCACATGGCTCGCTGCCCGAGAGAACGCGCACCTGAACCGGATGAGCTACCTGCATCCGGTTTCCGCGCTTCCTGTGGTGCACTACATCGCGATGAAGGTCAAGGAGGTCAAGGATCTCCGGATCATCACGCGCGGACTTATGGCAGGATTGCCCGCTGACGTGGTGGAGGCCCACGTCATTTGAATGGAGGTGTGATGCATGGAAATTGCCGTTGTTGGTACGCCAGAATTCACCCTCGGCTTCCAACTTGCAGGGATTTCTCACTTGCACAATCCAGTGGACGACGAGGCGATGGCCAACGTCTTCCGCACCCTACTCAACAGCAAGGAGGTGGGCATCGTGGTGGTCGACTCCGCGAGCCTCATCCGCCTTCCGGAGCGTTTGCGTGAGCAAATCTCCGCATCTGTCACTCCGACCGTGCTGGGCATCGGCACTGAAGAGGACAACACCTTGCGGGACACCATCCGCAAGGCCATCGGAGTCGACCTATGGGCATGACGTTCCACAACACATTGGAGGAAGATGAATGAGCAACGAAGGACAAATCTACCGCATTTCCGGACCTGTGGTCACGGCCAAAGGCATGAGTGCCGCCATGTACGACGTCGTACGTGTCGGTGACGAAGGCCTGATGGGCGAAGTGATCGAGATTCACGGCGACCAGTCGGTCATTCAAGTGTACGAAGACACATCCGGCATCCGCCCTGGAGAACCTGTGCTGAACACGCAGGAAACCCTCTCTGTGGCGCTTGGACCGGGGTTGCTCACTCAGATTTACGACGGTATCCAGCGCCCGCTGCAGACCCTTGAGGAGCAGATGGGCTTCTTCATCACCCGTGGTGTCGACGCTGACGCCTTCGACATGGAAAAGACCTGGACCTTTGAGCCGGTGGCCTCTGCTGGTGACGAAGTGTCCGGCGGCAACGTCATCGGTCACGTGCAGGAAACCGAGACCATCGTCCACAAGATCATGGTCCCCCCCAACGTTTCTGGGACCATCAAGAGCATCGAAAGTGGCGACTTCAACGTCACCCAGACGGTCGCCACCCTCGAGGACGGCACCGAGATTCAGATGATGCAGAAGTGGCCTGTTCGNTCGCCTCGCCCCTTCCAGACGAAGTACGCGCCCGACACCCCTCTGATCACCGGAATGCGCATCCTCGACTTCCTCTTCCCGCTCGCCAAGGGCGGTGCAGCCGGCATCCCCGGTCCCTTCGGGTCCGGGAAAACGGTCACGCAGCAGTCCCTTGCGAAGTACTCCGACGCACAAATCGTGGTCTACATCGGCTGCGGTGAGCGTGGGAACGAGATGACCGAAGTGCTGGACGAGTTCCCTCACCTCATCGACCCCAACACCGGCAAGCCGCTGATGAACCGCACCGTCATGATTGCGAACACCTCGAACATGCCTGTGGCGGCCCGTGAAGCGTCCGTGTACACCGGCATCACCATCGCCGAGTACTTCCGTGACATGGGCTACGACGTGGCCCTCATGGCTGACTCGACGTCTCGCTGGGCTGAAGCCATGCGTGAGATTTCCTCCCGTCTCGAAGAGATGCCCGGTGAGGAAGGATACCCCGCGTACCTTTCCTCCCGCATCGCCGAGTTCTACGAGCGCGCCGGTCGTGTCAACACCCTCTCCGGTGAGGACGGCTCTGTGACCGCCATCGGTGCCGTGTCCCCGCCTGGTGGTGACATCTCCGAACCGGTCAGCCAAGGTACCCTCCGCATCGTCAAGGTGTTCTGGGGCCTCGATGCAGGACTGGCCCGACAACGCCACTTCCCTGCCATCAACTGGCTGAACTCCTACTCGTTGTACCCCCCGTCCCTTGACCAGTGGTACCGCGACAACATCGGACAGGACTTCCCCGAAATCCGTACGGCCATCTCCGGTCTGCTCCAGATTGAGGCCGAACTCCAAGAAATCGTGCAGCTCGTCGGTTCCGACGCCCTGCCGGTCGACCAGCAGTTGACGCTCGAAGTCGCTCGCATGATCCGTGAGTACTTCCTCCAGCAGAACGGGTTCGACCCCATCGACGCCTACTGTGACATCAACCTGCAGTACCGCATGGCCAAGGCCGTGCTGACCTTCCAAGATGCGGCCAAGTCGGCCATGGGTGCCGGCTCCGCGCTTTCTGATGTGGTCAACGTGCCTGCGCGGTCCGCGCTGCTGCGTGGCCGCTTCGAAGAAGGCTACATCGACCGCATTGACGACATGGTCAAGACCATGGTGGACGAAATTGAAGCCACTGTGGAGGAGAACTGAGGAGGGATCATCATGGCAGGAAAGGAATACCGAACCATCACCGACGTCAAGGGACCGCTTGTGTTCCTCAACAAGACCGAACCCGTTGCCTACGGCGAAATTGTTTCGCTCCGGCTCTCCAATGGGGACATCAAGAACGGCCAAGTGCTCGACACCTCTGACGACATGGTCGTCGTTCAGGTGTTTGAAGGCACAGCCAAGGTCGACCGCCAAGCCGGCGTGACCTTCCTTGGTGACGTGTTCAAGCTCCCCGTCAGCACCGATTTGGTCGGTCGCATTCTCGACGGCGCAGGGCGCCCTCGTGACGGTGGCCCCGAAATCGTCGCGGACGAGAAGGCCGACATCATCGGTGCGGCCATCAACCCGTACAGCCGGCAGAGTCCTCACGACTTCATTCAGACCGGAATCTCGGCCATCGATTGCTGCACCACGCTCGTGCGTGGACAGAAGTTGCCGATTTTCTCTGCGTCGGGTCTCCCGCACAACGACATCGCGCTGCAGATCGCCCGTCAGGCGAAGCTCAAGGACAGCGACGAGGAATTCATCGTCGTGTTCTGCGCCATGGGCATCACTGCTGAAGAATACAACTTCTTCCGTTCCGACTTGGAGCGCACTGGTGCGTTGGAAAATGCGGTGCTGTTCGTCAACCTCGCGGACGACCCCGCTGTTGAGCGAATCATCACCCCTCGTCTCGCCCTGACCGCCGCAGAGTACCTTGCGTTCGAGCAGGACTACCACGTGCTGGTCATCTACACGGACATGACGAACTACTGCGACGCGCTNCGTCAAATCGGTGCTGCGCGTGAAGAAGTGCCCGGCCGACGTGGTTACCCCGGTTACATGTACACCGACCTGGCCATGCTCTACGAGCGTGCNGGCATCGTGAAGGGCAAGAAGGGGTCCATCACGCAGTTCCCCATTCTCACCATGCCCGGTGACGACATCACGCACCCGATTCCCGACCTTTCCGGATACATCACTGAAGGTCAGATCGTGATTTCCCGTGAGCTCCACCAACAGGGCATCTACCCGCCCATCAACGTCCTGCCGTCCCTGTCTCGTCTGATGGGGTCCTGCATCGGTGAGAAGACCACCCGCGACGACCACAAGAAGGTCAGCGACCAGATGTATGCTGCCTACGCACAAGGCCGTGAACTCCGTGGTCTCGTCGCCATCGTCGGTGAGGATGCGCTGAACGAGCGTGACAAGCAACTGCTTGACTTCTCAGCCATCTTTGAGGACCGTTTCCTGCGACAGAGCCGNGACGAAGACCGCTCNATTGCCGAGACGCTTGACCTCTGCTGGGAACTCATGTCGAGCATCGACACGAAGTACCTCGTCCGTCTTGACGAGGAACTCATCGCGAAGTACCACCCTGAGAACCGCTCTTGAACGAGGTGAAGAAGCATGGCGCTCGACATCAAGCCGACCCGAAGTGAGCTGATCAAGCTCAAGGGACGGATCAAGCAGACCCGGAATGGGTACAAACTGCTGAAGATGAAGCGCGACGGTCTTTTCCACGAGTTCCGTACCCTCTTGACCGAAATGATCGCTGCAAAGCGTGAATTGACCGAAGCCTACCGCCTTGCTAAGACCCGCATGGATTTGGCGAACGCAATTGAGGGTGGTCTGGCCGTTCGAGCCGCAGCCATCGCCAACTCTGCACATCCCGAGGTTGAGGTCGAGCGCCGCAACATCATGGGCGTCGTGGTGCCCAACGTGAGCGGAAGCAACCTCCGCTCCACCTTCGCTGAGCGAGGCGTTGGTTTCATCGGCTCCAGCCCTTACATCGACGAGGCTAGCGACGCTTTTGGCGACCTGATTGAGAAGATGGTCAAGGCCGCCGAAATGGAAGCCACCCTGAAGCGTCTTCTCGAAGAAATCGAGGCCACCAAGCGCCGTGTGAACGCCCTTGANTTCAAGGTCATCCCTGAACTCGAAGAGGCTCAGGTATTCATCAAGCTCAGGCTTGAAGAAATGGAACGTGAAGAGACCTTCAGGCTCAAGCGCTTCAAGAACAAGTGAGTCGAACCTTTTCCAGCCCCAAGGGGTTGATTCAAGGCGGACCGTAGACCACCACCNGACAAGGAGGCGNCTCGATGGAAGATGAGGTCCGCTTTGAAGACGATGCGCCGGACCCGTTGCGAGTCCACCCGAAAGCATGGTCGCAGAGAGAATTTCTCGAGCATGTGGCCCGACGTCATTTCGCATTGGGCACACAAGTCGGTGACCGCTTGCCGGCATGGGAACTCGATGAAGAGGCAGACGAAGCCGTGTCGTCCTCTCTTGTTCACTTCAACGAGGAACTGAACGAATTGGGTTGGATGGCTCGTCTGAGGGGCGACCGTCCGCTTGTTCTGCAATTGCTGCCCTTGCCAAGGGGCCAGTTCCTTGGACGAGCCTGGATCGTCGGCCTTTGGATCGTGTCGACGTGCACGCTGACTCTGGCTNGTCATGTGGGGACCAAGGCAAGTCGGCCCGCCGAAGGCGTGGTTTCCTCGTCGGGCTTGGTCGACGCCTTCCTGTTGACGGCGCTTCCAGTGCTCGCTTTGCTTCTCTTGGCCTCAGTGGTGCAAGCCGGTCTTGCGCGCTCCCGCGGAGTCCGCGTGGGGCCGCTTGTTCCTGTCCCCGATCCCTCCATCTTGCTTTGGGCATCCGGGGCTTTGCCTGCCGCATGGTTGGTGTGGCCGTTCGGCATCTTTGTGATCCCAACCTTGCCACGAATGGACGCCCGCCCATGGCCGGACCGGGCCTCACTTGGTTGGACCGCGCTCAGTGCGCCCGCTGTCCTAATCCTCGGCGGTTTGCTCCTTTGGATGGTCGGATGGGCAATGACGCCGCTTGCCAGCACCGTCACAGCGTTGCCGGTCAGCCACGATCCCGGATGGTTCCTGGGGATGATGGATGGCCTCCTACGTTCAGATCTCGCCTTGCGTGCTGCTTGGGCCACGCCACTTGTCTGGGCTGGCGCTACGGTGACCTTCCTTGCATGGGTGTCCCTCTTGCACGTGCCTACCTTCCCAGGTGGGCGCCTCCACGTGGCTCGTTTGGGCATGAGCGAGGTGCGNACCACGCAAACCCAAATGCTGCTGTTGTTCGCTTTCGCTCTTGGAGCCGTTCTCTTCTCGGTCTTCACGCGATTCACGGTGTGGTCTCTTGTCCTCCCTGTCGTGCTGACGTTGACCCTGCTGATGGGCTCAGACCGCCGTTGGCCTCTGGTGCTTGACGACACGAAACCAGTTCCAGAGCAGCAACACTTCGCGATGGGGCTGGTCTGGGTCCTCCTTCTCTTGTTGGCGCTCCCTTCCGAAACTCCCCTCATCGCACACGACGANTGGGACGCGGACCTGACNCTAAACGCCCCTGAGTCGGTTGATGTTGTTGACNTGGACGGCGTGTGGACGGCTTCGTTTGACCTCGGCGTGCTCAACCCCTCGCTGCTTGACCGCAGCGTCGACTTGGACCTCGTGCTTCCTGCACATTGGGACCCTGTTTGGGACGGGTGTTCGTCGGAGATTGGTTCGAAGTGCGTCGTTGAGGTTGGTGCTGGGCGAAGCAGCTTGTTGAACATCAACGCGACGTGGTCGGGTGAGGGCACACCCTCCGGTGCGAGCGCGAGCGTGGGCGTGTTGGGTGAAGACATCCGCTGGACAGCACCAATGCAACCAGATCTTGACGTATACCCCTTGACCTCGCAATGGAACCTCACGTCNGATGGGGCAGGTCCTTTGCTCTGTGTCGACCTTGNCGCTGAAGAGGGTGTTCACGCCAATTTGAGCCTGCCCGGATACGTCCATGGCCAGCACACCGTGTGGTGGACCGAGACTGGAGAACAAACGCTGACTTCCACTGCCCCGTCCACTCACTGCCTGCGAAGTGCCGACACCATGCTGTTGAAGCACACACCACCGAGCACGCTGTCCATCGGCAACGTCTCCTTCGCCCTCGAAGCACCTGTGCTTGTAGCACGTCTGGCTTTCGATGACGACGGTTGGAACATTTCGTCAAACGGTTGGGGAGATGCACTTGAGGCCGGAGGAAGCCTTCACCTCGATGGCACGACGTGTTCNGATCTTTCACCNGAGGCGACCCCGCCACGAGGCGAACAAGGATGGGTGTGGGANCTTTCCGTGCGTGGTTCTGGAGCCATGCCAATCGTCGCAGAGGGAGAGGTGCTGACGCTGCGNGCTCCNGCNCAAGGCGATGTCCTCCANTGCCCGCTTGGCGACGCCTCGCCNNCNTCGTACCTGCTTGAGCGCGGACCGGACNTCCGNATGACCTCTCCTTCGNTGGACCGTCGATGGATNGGAGCCGGTGGCGTCTATCAGGACGGTGAACGGCTGGCCGGCATGTCCCTGAACACCACCGGGGCGTTGTCCCTCCATCTCGATGTCGATGGAGAGGTGCCGTTGAACGTGGTNATCACTGGCAGCGGCGCTGCGTGGCAGATCGTNGCTCCAAGCACTCTCTTGAACGGTACGAACGTGATTGAGCTGACCCCGCCCGAGTCAGGTACAGCGAGTTTCGAATTTGATCACCTCGATGGGCGTGTGTTCCTTCGCTTGTCCTCTCTGGAGGCTTGACCGTGCGTATTGGGGTCGTGGGCCTAGGAGCCACAGGGGGCCTTTTTGCGACGCATCTTGCGCACCAACATGAGGTGCACGTCATCGCTCGTGGTGCGCGCGGTGCCCATGCCTTGACCTCAGGCCTTCATGTGACCGGCCATGCCGAAATTTCAGCAAAGCTGCCTCCTGAACAAGTGCATCTCCTTGATGCACCGGATGCGGTTCCACCGTCGTTGGGTTTGGACGCCTTGCTCTTGTGCGTCAAAGCGCATCAGGTCGAGCCGTTCGTACCCATGCTCGAGGGCCTTGTTTCATCCAGTGGCGTGGTGGTGTACCTCGGTAACGGACTTGGTGTTGTCGAGCGATTGGCCCGTGCTGTCCCCGGACACATCGCCGCAGCAAGTTCCACCCACGGAGCGATGCAAGGCGAGGGCTGCACTTCGATATGGACGGGCCTAGGCGAAGTGGCGATGGCGGCATGGCCGGGCGGAGCCCCGCAGCACGCCGTGGAATCCGTCGTTACCTGCATCGAAGGCGCAGGTTTGGCAGTGAAGCGCGTCTCTGACGCTCGACAACAGATTTGGACGAAGGCCTTGCTGAACATCGCCATCAATCCGCTCTGCGCCCTGGCTGGGGTCCGAAACGGCGAGATGTTGCAGACCTCATTGTTCGATGCTGGCGTGGGCTTGTTGCTCGAAGCCGAGCAGGTTGGACGCCGAGATGGGGTGAACCTTCCAGACATCGACGTCCTCGTTGGCCTGATGGTGGACGTCCTCGGGGCCACCTCGGAAAACCGCTGTTCCATGCTGGAAGACGTCAGGGCAGGAAGGCCAACGGAAATCGATGCTCTCAACGGGTTCATTGTCAACCTTGCAGAGCATCACGGCATGATAGCCACACAAAACGCTCAGGTCACGGCGCTGATTCACGCGTTGAGTCAATGAGATCGGCGTTGTAATGCAGCCCGATGTTGACGGGTTGTGCAGATGCGTCCTCGACGACCAAGGTGGCCACCTGTAGCATGTTGCGAAGCTCCACGAGGTCCTTCGTTGGTCGGCAGCGGCGCCACGTTTGCTCGACTTCGTNGGACAACAAGGTCAGCCGCCGTCGAGCCCTTGCCAGCCTTGCGTTCCTACGCATGATGCCCACTTCACGGCCCATGGTCTGACGCAGGCTGGCCAAATCATGGGCAAGCGGGCCGTGTTCCTCCACTGGAAGGAGGCCGTCAGCTCGCCAATCTGGGAGGTTTTCAGGTACCTGACGAGCCGGCGTGTTCAGCACGTGTGTGGCGGTTCGTTGAGCATACACCACCGCTTCGAGNAGGCTGTTNGANGCGAGACGGTTGGCGCCATGCATCCCGGTCGANGCCACTTCTCCGATGGCATAGAGGCCAGGAAGCGGTTGATGTGAGTCGCTCATCGCCTGGCCGTGTTCATCCACNGCTACGCCTCCGACGGTGTAGTGGGCGGCAGGGCGTACTGGAATGGGATCGACACCAAGCTGGAGGTCAAGGTCGCCCAACATCTTCTGGATGGTTGGGAATCGATCGCTCAATTCGTTATGATCTAGATGCTCAGTAACCAACCACACTGCATCCCGTCCTGAACGCTTGAGGTTCGCATCGATGGAACGTGCCACAAGGTCACGTGTGCCCATGGAACCCTTGGGAGAAGCATCCAGCGTGAAGGAGAAGGGCGCGGGGTCTTCGCTGCCTGAACCACGCCATGCCTCCAAGCCTTCGTCGTCGAGCAACACCGCGCCTTCGCCTCGCAAGGCCTCGGTAATCAGGAAGGTTCGCGAGGGGTGTTCGATGGTGGTGGGGTGGAACTGGACGAAGGCCATGTCCTTCACAAGCGCGCCAAATCGAGCCGCCATGGCCAGCCCGTCGCCGGTTGATACTGGCGGATTGGTGGTGGGCGCCCAGAGTTGACCTGCTCCTCCGGTCGCAAGCACCACCGAGGATGCTTGTACGGTTTGCACCGTTGCTTCGTCTTCGTGTTGAACCCACAGGCCAACTACGCCTGCGGATGGGTCGGCATGATTCCTTCGGATGAGATCAATGACGATGGTGTCGCTGTACACCGTGATGCCCTCATGAGCGTTGACGGCGTTGATGAGGGACCGCTCGATTTCCCTGCCGGTTGCGTCTTTTGCGTGCAGGATGCGTCGTGTGCTGTGCCCGCCCTCACGGACCATGTGAAGATTACCGTGTTCATCGCGTTGAAAGTTGACTCCGAGGTTCAGAAGATCGCGGATGCGGTCTCCTGCCTCCTCGACCACGGTACGAACCACCGTTTGATCGCAGGTTCCGGCTCCTGCTGCCAAGGTGTCCATGACGTGAGCTTCGATGGCTTCCGTGGCCGTTTTGTCGAGGATTGCTGCGATGCCTCCTTGCGCCCAATTCGTGGAGGAGTCTTGTGTCCTCCGTTTGGTGAACACTTGGACGGGCAAGCCCCCTTCGGCCAAACGAAGGGCGCAGAAAAGGCCGGCAATGCCGCTGCCGACCACCGCCACCGCAGGTCCTTCTCGCACATGCCGACCTCTCGGCCTTCCCCTTTGACCGCATCGGCGAGGCCGACAGGCCTATGGGCACGGCGCACGACCTCATGTCATGGGGAAGTTGCGTGGCCGCATCGGCACGCTGCTTGGCCTTGGGCTCGGCGCGGCCGCGTGGGTGAACGTTGAACGCGGCAGCATTGCGCCCTTGCTGGTCGACGGTGCACCCAACGGGAAATTGGACATTATTCGCATGTCTGACCCTGGTTGCAGCTTGAATCAAATCGCTCTTCATCTCGACACTTTTGGGCAGAGCCATTGTTTCGGTGAACTGGGTACGTGGACGGGCGCTGATTTGATGCTCATGGCGGAGGGCGGCATTCTGCTTTTGGCCGGAGTGGCTCGCATGCCGCGCAATCCCAAACTTGCTCAGCGGTTGCGGCGCGTCATGTTCCTTGCTGGAGCCATGCTGTTTTCCTTGGCCGTGCTNGATCGCTTGGCCCTTCTACCGGGAACCGCGTCGTCCGATGGATTGGTTGAACTCGTTCCTTTCATCAAGCAGGGATGGTTCTTCCAATTGGTCATCGCCTTCATCGGCGTGATGCTGATGCGTGGACCGAAATATAGAGAATCAGAGTTTGCTGAAATACAACAAGGGCGGCGGGCTAAGGTCACCGAACATCGCCAAGCCTTCGTGAACACCCACCGGTCTCAATCTGCGGCAGGCCAATCCCGTCTGGCTCGTGGTCCAACTCGTCCCATGCGCACCCGATCAAGCCCTCTTGTTCGGGCAACATGCCCGTATTGCAAGGGTTCGGGATGCGAACGTTGTGACGCTCTTGGCACCTTGTGAACGGCGAAACGATGTTCATACGTGAACGATGGCCTCGCGGTCTACCGTTCTCGGAGTGTTTAAGTTCCCTCGTTCGTGATGACGCGCCTAAGGTCCAATTTGGACCGGAGGGATGGGATGTACCTCAAGGAACTCGTGATGGTCGATTTCAAATCGTTCAAGGGTGAAGTTCGCATTCCCTTCGGGCGTGGCTTTACGGCCATCACTGGACCAAACGGATCGGGCAAATCCAACAGCGGTGACGCCATCCAATTCGTACTCGGCCCCAAATCTGCCAAGACGCTTCGGGCTCAGAACTCCAAGGATTTGATC
Source organism: Methanobacteriota archaeon (assembly GCA_002723635.1). Taxonomy (GTDB): domain Archaea; phylum Thermoplasmatota; class Poseidoniia; order Poseidoniales; family Poseidoniaceae; genus MGIIa-L3. The sequence goes on from PBMM01000024.1 coordinate 40,597, forward strand.
TTCAACGGCGGGAAGAATAGCCGACCTGCGAAAGCCTGTGCAGTGACCTTGGTCTTCGCCAATCCGGCCATGCAAGACGGGCGTCGTCGCCTCCCGCTAGATTTGGACGAAATCACGATGGCCAAGCGCGTGCGATTGACGCCCGCTGGAAACGTGGTGACGAACTACGAATTGAACGGCGAGGAATCGACGCTCAAGGCCTTCCATCGCTTGCTTGGGGCGGCCAACGCCCGTCCTGACGGATACAACATCGTCCTCCAAGGTGACGTCACCAGCCTCTCAAAGATGAGTTCAGGGGAACGTAGGAAAGTCCTCGACGACGTGGCAGGTGTGACCTCCTACGACGAAGAAATTCGCAAAGCAGACCGCCAACGCAAGCAGGTTGAGGAATACCTCGAACGCATTGCGATGATCGAACAGGAACAACAACGACACCTCGCCGAACTTGTCGCAGAAAAGAAGGACGCAGAGAAAGCCCTCAAGATCCGAGAGGACCTTCTCAAGGCACGCGCCCGACTCTGGCGCGCCCGACTCGCAGGACAAGAGGGCACCATAGAGCACCAACGCCGTGAAGTGACCAGGAACATCGAGGAAGCCACTGCATTGGAGTCGAACGTTGCAGAAGCCGCGAAGCACCTCATCCAACTCGACGACGCCATCGCAGAACTCGTGAAGCAAATCCAAGACAAACTTGGAGGGGGCGGCGAAGCGCTCCAACAAGAAATCCAGCGGCTCAACGTCGCCATCGAAACGGCTGCAGACCGCCTTTCTGACATGGCGAGCCGGGACGAAAACGACGCTGACATTCGTTCGCGCCTTGAGACAGACCTNNACGAGGCGTCCTCCGCCGCAAAACAGGCTGCGGAAGAGGTGAAGCAAGCTGAAGATGCGCTCGCTCAAGCGACCACCGCCCACGCAGAAGCCGTCGAAGAGGAGGGGCTTGTTCGCGAGGCTCTCGAAGGCTCGACCAGCGACGTGGCCAGTTTGGCCCGCACCGTGCAGTCGTGTGAAGACGAAATTGAACACGCCCGCGCAGCCCTCGCCAATGCGCAGTCTGACGTCGATCGCTCGGCCACCGCTGGCGAACTCTTGCTCGAAGAGCGCCAAAAGGCAGAGGAAGCCCTTGCAGGTGCCAATATGCAACTCGCTGAAAGCGACCTCCAAGGCGAGGAAATCAAGGCCATGGCGGCAGGAACCGACCGAGAAAGCCTGGTTCGCGATCTTACCGCTGCCCAACGAAAAGAATCCACCCTTGTCGAGGAAGCCAACGCCGTTGAAACTCGTCTGCGTGACGTTGAGCGTCAACTGGCACGCGCACGGGCCGCGATTGAATCCAACGCTGGCTCGACAGGGCTGACCGGAGGGGCAGCGGCCGTGCTCCGTGCTCGCGACGGAGGAGATTTGGATGGCATCTACGGAACCATCGCAGAGTTGTGCGCGCCCAAGGATGAAGCGCATTCAACGGCCTTGTCCACCGCCATTGGCGGTGGGATGATGTCCGTCGTGGTCGAGACCGACGAGGTCGCAGCGAAAGCCATCCGCTGGCTGAAACAGAACAACGCCGGACGGGCCACCTTCCTTCCGCTCAACAAGATCAACGCCGGGCGACCTGCAGGTCGTGCGGTCATGGTCGCTCGTCAGCCAGGCGTCATCGGATTTGCCCACGACCTGCTGGAGCACGATCCACGCATCACTGCAGCCGTGCGCTTTGTTCTCCGCAACACCTTGTTGGTCGACACCATGGCCACCGCCCGTGCAAACATGGGCGGCGTTCGCCTAATCACCTTGGACGGCAGCGTAGCCGAAGCAGGCGGCGCCATGACCGGTGGTTCGCCACGACGTTCACGGATTTCCTTCGGAGGGAAAATCCAGGGTGCGAGTGAGGTCGATCGCCTGTCAAAAGAGGTGGACCGCCTCCGAATGATGTCGGAGGGTGTCTCCGCCAAGGTTCGGGAGGCCCGCGAGGCTCAAGCCGACGTCCGTCGCCGCTTGGGCGACTTGGCCAACAACGACGCTGCAGCCAAACTCGCGTCTTGGCGGAGTTCCCACGCGGCCGCCAAGGCCGCTCTTGGCAAGGAGGAAGGCAACTTGGCGGCCTTGACGTCGCGATTGGACGCGTTCGATCAGGAAGGGCGCCGCCATTTGGCCCTTCGAAGCCAAGCCCAGCAACGCCTTACTGAAGCCATTGAGGCACGTGACGAAGCCAATCAGCACCTCCAGGACGCGAGTCCGACCCATCTCAAGGAGCGGCTTCACGCCGCGGAATTGGCCAAGGCGACCGCAGAAGCGGATCTCCAGAGCAATGAGGCGACCATTCGGGCCGGAAAAGAGCGGCATGCACTCCTTCAAGGGAACGCAGAGGACTTGAGCGGACGGCTTGACCAGCTCGCCTCTGAGGCCGCAACCCGGTCTACGGAACGCGTGAAGTTGGAGCGCTCCATGGGTGAAAATCGAATCCAACTGACGGCCAAAGAGGAAGAGCGCCGCTCTCACCTCGAGGAGCATCAGGGTCTCGAGGACGAACGCATCCGTCTTGTGGACGAACGCAGTGCGCTGCGTGCAGCTTCCGAACAGAAAGCATCTGACGCCCGCTCACGGCGGCAGCACGCCGAAGAATTGCGCCGTTTGTTGTCCACCAGCGAGGCTCAATTGGTGGAAATTCGCTCATCGATGGTCGAAGAGGGCGTCGAAGAGACGGTGGAGGGCGAGGATCCCTTGCCCACCGTGGCCGAAGGCGAACGCACGGTCAGGCGGCTTGAGCGTAGGATTGAGGACATTGGCTCCGTCAATTGGCGGGCCATTGAGCAGCACGATGCGTGCGAGGAGCGGCTTGCTTCGCTCAGCGCGGACCATGACGTCCTGAAGGGCCGTCGGCAAGACCTCCTGGACTTGGCAGAGCAACTCGACCAGCAACGGACCGTTCGTTTGACGCAGGTCCTCAGCAAGGTGAATGAGAACTTCAAGCGCGTCTACAAGACCTTGTCCAAAGGCGGTGAAGGCGAGTTGTTCCTGGAAAATCCCGAGCAGCCGTTTAGCGGTGGCTTGGACATGTGGGCACGTCCTCGCGGAAAATCCAGCCGATGCCGCCTCCAAGGCTTGTCTGGCGGCGAGCAGTCCATGGCGGCCTTGGCCCTCATCTTCGCCATTCAAGACTACGACCCAAGCCCGTTCTACTACTTCGACGAGGTCGATCAGAACCTCGACTCCGACAACGCTCGCTTGATCGCCGAAATGTGCAGGTCCCGTTCCGAGCGCGCTCAATTCATCATGGTCACCTTGCGAAAGGTCAGCCTCAGTTTGGCCGACCATCACATTGGGGTCACCCACGGCGGGGACGGATGCAGCCGCAGGATCATGGATTTCAACCGTCAACGGGCGCTTGCGCTTGGCGAGGCCGCCGAGGAAGCAGCGGCCGCAGATGCGGCCAAGAACGCCGATCGGGCGGGCGAAGCCGTGGCCTTCCAAAACGCCATGCCCGAGGTTCCCGATTCATTGGGCACCCCCAAGAGCCTCGAGGGGCTCATGGCACGGGCCGATGACTCGGCCGAGGAGGAGGCTGAGGCCCGTGAACACATCGAGGCCGTGCGGGAAGCCGAAGCCGCTGAAGACGTCGCCCTGAGTTCTGAAGAAGACGCTCTTCCGGCAGAGGTTCCTGACGGGGAGTGAGGTGAGGCCGGATGGAGCAAATGGTCCTCGACGGTTGGTTCCTCAGGCAGGACATCGTTGAGCGCTTGCTCTCCACCGGAAGCGAAAGCGACGAGGCGTCGGCCTTTGGGGACCGAATCATGCGCATCGCGGCTCAAGACGGAGCCGAGCATCAGGCCCTGAGCGATCCCATCGACCGTTCGATTGCTTTGGTGCTGTCCCTGGTTCGCGAGGAAGGACTCAACGCATGGGACATTGATCTGGAGGCCTTTCTGGAAATCTTCACCGAACGCGTGCGTACCGAAGCAGAACGCGTTGACCTGCCCGCATGTGGGCGCTTGATTCGCCTTGCATGGGAGGTGCTGCATGAGCAGACCCTTGGGGTCTATGACCGGGCCACGGCGATTGATTTGGCCGAGGAAGAGATGGATTTCGGCCATGATTTTGGCTGGGAACTCGACGTCGACGACGAAGCCTTCGCCTTCACCACGACCGTGCTCCAAGGCGAGGCGGACGCGACGTTGCCCTCGTTGTTTGACGGTCGTCTGCGCCGCCCCGAAGGCCGTCCAACGACGCTTGGTGAACTCCTTGCCGCGTTCAAAGACGCCGCAGATGACGCCGAAGCCTTGCAGGAACGCGAACGCGTCAGGGAAGCAGCTGCCGCCGAACTGAAGGCCCACCTCGATGACGTGGGCGGACGAATGCACGACGAGGACCTCGAAGGCGACATTGAACGATGTTGGAACGCCCTACGCCAGGTGTGCAAGACCAACGGGGCCGCAAAAGTGCCATTGCTCGAGGTCGTGCGTCGCTTGGAAGAGATTGACCCTGAAGCAGCCGCAAGCCTTGGTGGTCGCACTGAGGCCAACGTGGCCGCATTCATCGCTGGGTTGTTTCTGGTTCACCGTAGGTTGGTTGACGTGGTTCAAGATCAGGTGCCCTCCGGTCCAATTCATCTGGTGGACCTCTGGCCCAAGATGGACGCATACCACGATGTGCGTGCCCATTTGGAGCGCCTTGAGGCAGAAGAGGACGGCCGGGTTCCAACCGGACTCCTCCAGCGTGCCGGTGAAGCCGCAGCCTTGGAGGAGGCCTCTGCGGCTGTGTTGGCGGAGTCCGAAGACGACACAGAATCGTGGTTGGTTGAGTGAGGTGACGAAATGACGGAAACACCGTTGGAACTCCTGCTCGAAGCCCAACTGTTCGCAGCAGGGCGTTCCTTGTCTGCTTCAGACATCGCCGAAACCCTCGGCTATGAGGTGGACGAAGTCACGGCAGCGCTTGAGCAGCTCCAAGGGTCCCTCAAACGGCGCCGAGGTGCTTTGCATCTCGCCGAAGTCGGTGGTCGATGGGCCATGGAAGTGAAACCGAAGGTCGCGGCCCACCTTCCCCGGGAAACGAAAACCGACCTTCCTCCTCGCTTGCTCAAGGCGGCGTCGCTCATCGCCTACCATCAGCCCATGCCACAGTCACGTCTGGTGGAGATGCTCGGTCAGCGTGCTTACGATCACGTGCGTGAATTGGCTCAAGCAGGGATGATTCAACGTCGAAGGGACGGAAACACGCGTCGTTTATCCACCACCCGCCGTTTTTCGGAAGTGTTTGGCTGTCCCCACACCGACCGGGCTAAGGTCCGGGCCTGGTTCCGTGAACAGGTGGCCGATTCTGGCATTCTTGACGACGTGCTTGGCAGCGTGGTCGTTGAAGAGGAGCAAGTGGACGGTACGGTGCAGGCCGTTCTCCCCGTCGGCGAAGACGAGTGATCAGGCGCCTTGCCTGAGCATGGAGAGGATTTCTTCGGCCGTTGTTTGTGTTCGTGGTCCTTCCCATGTGGCCAACCGGGCTGCCACCTCTTCGATTTCCGGACCGACCGCGCCAGCGCTTACGGCCATGTTCCGGGCATGCAATCGCATGTGTCCGGCTTGGATGCCGCTGGTGGACAAGGCACGCAGTGCGCCCAAGTTTTGTGCCAGCCCTGAGGCTGCCATCACGGCGGCAAGACGGTCTGCGGATTCGATGCCAAGAAGTTCCAAGCACGCTCGTGCCGTGGGGTGGACCCTGCTTGCTCCGCCAACGGTGCCCACGGCCATGGGCGTTTCAAGGCGTCCAACGAGGAACCCGTCGCCGTCAACCTCCCATTCGGTCATCGAAGCGTAACGGCCGGTTCGCACCGCAGCCCAGGCGTGGCATCCGGCTTCGATGGCTCGCCAGTCTTGGCCGCAGGCGATGGCTACGGCACTGATCGCGTTCATGACGCCCTTGTTGTGCGTCGCTGCACGGTAGGGGTCCGAGGCTGCAAAATGGTAGGCCTCAATGATGCCAGAGATGACTTCAGCACCCTGAGATGCATCGCCGTCATCGGACATGGCTTCGGGGCTGAACCGTGCCTCGACGCGAGCCATGCGCTCAGTGGCCAGATTGGACAGGATTCGTAGCAAGACACGCCCGCCGGTGAGGGCTTCAACGCGTGGTGCGACAAGTTCCGCCATGGTGTTCACGGCGTTGGCGCCCATCGCGTCGCGGACGTCAACGTGCAGGTGAACCACGAACATCGTGCCGATGTCCGTCGGAATGCGGTGGCAGGTGATGCGCTTCAGGCCACCNCCGAGCCGAATCATGGTGGAAGGGCGGTCGTTACACATGCGCATCAGTTCCTCTTCAGCACCCATCACGGCGGATTCAGCCGCCTCGAGGTCTTCGACGTCCAGCACTTGCACTTGGGCGATCATGACGGGGGGGTCGTTGCTGCTGACGAAACCGCCTGTGTCCCTGCATCGGCGTGCCATGTTGGACGCAGCAGCCACAACGCTGGACTCCTCGAGGACGAAGGGAATGAGGTACTCCTCGCCATCCACGATGAAATTCGTGGCCAAGCCGACCGGGAGGACGAAGCGTCCAACGACGTTCTCAATCATGTGATCGGCCGCTTCTTCACTCAACGCGTCGGCTGAGGCCAAGGCATTCACGGCCTCCTCGCTGAGGTCGGTCACCTCGAGGAGGGCCTTCCGCCGTTCCTCAACGCTGAGTCGGTAGAACCCCGAGAGGCGGCTGCTCCGGGCAGGCATGGTGGGTGGCAGTCCCTGAAAAGCATGAACCCACCGGCGAGATTAACGCTCGACTAACGCGTTAACGAAGCGTTGAACAAGCGCTAAGATGCGTTAATCCTCAGCAAAAACAGCCCTTCCGCNTACGGATTAACGTACGCTAACGCGACTTGTGCGGCCGCCCGTTCGGTCAAGGATGATATACTCGCTTTTGGTTGGCGCCGAGCATGATGCCCTCGGAAGGTTTCCCGCACGTGACGAGGAACCCGTTCGGTCGAAAGCCGCTTGAGGGGAGCGACGCTGACCTTCTTGTTGCTCGTGACGAAGTTCTTCAGAACCTNCGTTGGTTCCTCCAAGAAGGGAATGATGCACGTCTTCTGCTCCTTACCGGCCCCTCTGGTTCGGGGCGCACGTCCTTGATGCGTGTTCTGAAAGGGAGCTTGCAGCGCTCCGTCCACGTGGTGGATGTGGATCCGATGCAACCTGCAGCGGACCTGTTGAAGCAAATTCATCTGGGCCTGATCGGTGGCGAACCACCCNCTGGNCCAAGCCAAGCCACGGACATGCTGATTCAAACGCTGCGTAGGGACCATGGGCAGGCCCTGATCGTGCTTGACCTCCCCGTGCTCGACGGAGANCACCTGCCCCAGATCCTTTCCAAGTCGATGTCGTACTTGGAGCGCCTTGATGCGCTGATTGTCGTCATCGCCACGCCTGAACACGCCGCACGTCTCGGACCCGCACTCGAGGTTCGCTTCTTGGAGGAGTTCGCGTTGAAACCCTTCACTGACGAGGACATCGCCACGATGATCGACGTTCGCGTCCGCCGCCAAAACCAACTGGGATGGCGTCCTCGAACNGCCTGGATTCAGGAACACTTGGNAGGCGTTCAGCGCCACCCCCGAGATCTCCTTCGGGCCATGAGCGCCCATTACGTCGCGCAGCAACGCGGCGAGCGTCGATCGAGTTCCCCTCCGCAAGAAGGTGTGAACGAGCCCCATTTGGACGGCTGGACGTCAGGTCAGCCCGCCAAGGGTCTGGAATTGGACATGGACGATTTGGAAGGCGCACGAGAGCAAGATGCCCCCCCGCCCATCCGCCCCTCGCTGGACGATCTTGTCGAGACGGATCCGACTTGGATGGAGGATTTCAAGCGTGTTGAACCNGANCCNATGGTTNCNGACGAATCCGACGCGTTTGAGCCCGCTCCTGAGGTGCCGCAACCAAGCCAAGCACCTCCTTTGGAGCCGTTGGTGTCTCAAGTGGAGGCTTCGTCACCCTTTGGCCGCATCGCTCAACGTTCCATCGCCGCAACCAACCAGGCAGCCGCATCGTCGCATCTTTCTTCCTCGGAACCTCCTTCCAAAGAACCCGAAGACAAATCGTGGGAGTACACGGACAACACCCCGAAGACGACCGCTTCGGGCGCGACGTCACAACCCGCATCCAGCGTTCGGGTCTCTGCGCCCGTTGACGCCACCCAACCTGCATGGGACCAAAACGTGCTTCTCCTGCTCAAACAGGCCCTGACGGAGACCACGGCGCCCACCGCATCCCCCATTCATGGTTTGGCTGAAGCCCTCGCGCGGTTGGGCATGCCTCACGCGGGGGCCTTGCAGCACCGTCCACTCCGGGTGCAAGCGCTCAAGGAACTCAATTCAGGCCAAGCCGTCGTGGTTGAAGCCGCCAGCCAGCGTGAGGTTTCTCCTTCCGATGAAACACTGTTGGCCCGCTTGGGCATCAAGCGTGCTCGGCTGTCGCAAGTGTGCAATGCCCTCCACAAGGACGGGGTGTTGGACGTCGCTCAACGAGGTCGATCACGTGTGTTTACCCTCTCAACGGCCGCCCGTGCCCAACTCAAAGCCTGGAACCTGCTTGGAGGTGAGGCCTGATGGCATGGACTCCTGCATGGTCCACCAAAATCAGCGCTCCTGTGGCGTCCCTTACCGCCGGTCGCGGGTGGTGCGTGGTGGGGCACGAACGTCGACTGACGCTGCTCTCTGATGACGGCGCACATCGTTGGACCCACGACCTGCTCTTCACGCCACACAACGTCGTGGCCGCAGGCGCCCATCTTGGCGTCCTTGCCGCTCACGGTTTCACCGTCCATCGCTTCGAAGACGGCACCCCGGTGAACGAAGGACGAGCGGTCAGCCGTGGCTTCTCATCCCTCCTTGCGCGCCCAGGTGGAGGCTGGCTCGCCTCAGGGCGCGAAGGCGACCTTCACCTGTTTACAAAAGAGGGCCGTGGACGCTCCCGTGCCGCTCGCGCTCCCGTTCGGGGATTGCTCGGCTGGCTGGACCGTGACCAGGTCATCGTTCACGATCAGGACGGATGCCTTCGTCTGGTACATGTCGGCAGCGGCGAGGACCTCGCCACGTTCGGCGAAGAATCCTGGACGTGGGTTTCCTCCTTGGAACGTGACGGATTGTTGTTGCGTGGCGCTGACGGTCTTCTGCATCGAGGCGTCCCCGGCTCGTCCGGTTGGGACCGCCTTGATCGCCTTGAAAGCGAGGTGCTTGAGCCAACGGCTGCGGCCAGAATGTCCGGTGGCTGGGTCTTGCTCGAGCTTGACGGGCGCATCATCATGGCTCCAGAAGGGGACATGGTTCACGAAGGGACGGTGATGAGCGACCCCGTCTTGTTGCTCGCAGGAGACGGGGACGAGACATTGTTCGGAGCAAGCCGTGACGGTCTCCTTCGTTCCTGGTACGGTGGCGAGAGAGAACGGATTGAACGCGAAGCACGTCGTGCGTTGGTCGCCGACGGTCGTCGTGCAGCCGACTGGGCCCAGCGTCGAAGGCGATTCGACGCCGCCATGGAAGCCGAGGAACGAGCCGACTGGTCCACAGCAGCATTGCACTACGAGGCCCTTGGGCGAAAAGAGGACGTGGAACGCGTTCGCCGTTTGGGTGGTGATGTGGATGACTGAAGGCGATCATCCCACGGAGGTGACGCCGGAACGCGTGCAACGCTATCTGGACTTGACCGCCCGTGCCCGGGCGAAAGCCACGCCAATTCCCGAAGAGGGTACGGCTGCGTGGTTGGACCTTCAACGTCTGATGCGTATGGCTGACGACTACGCCTCCGACGCTGCGCACTTTCTGAAGACTGGCGACCTTGTTCGTGCTTTTGGCGCGATCAATTACGCGCATGCATGGATCGATGCCGGTGTTCGCTTGCGTCTTCTGGACGGTCACGACGACGATGTCCTGTTCACGCTCCCTTAGGGGTCGATTCGGCGAAGACGGTGGCTATCGACCACTTCAATGACGGGGCATCCCGCTTGGATTAGGCGTCCTTTCAGTCCTCGGTCCACGGTGAGGGTGGCCGCGCGGCGTTGCACGGCCAAGTCGACTATGTGGTCGTCGGGATGCAGCCCTTCTTCGGGCGCATCGATCACCGTGGCCCGTTGGTCAAGCAAAGTCAACAACAGTCCTCTGCGCTGGAGGTCGATGGCCCCCAGTTCTTCTCGCACCCCCTGTGGAACGAGCCATGTTGGACGGCCAACCAGAGGAAGCAAGGCGTGATCGAGGTTGACGTTGGCATCCACAGCAGCGGTCCAACCGCATGCGTCGATGATCAGGTCCACGTTTCCGCCTCAGACGATGGTCGCGTGGCCGATGAGGCGCCAGCGGGAGCCTGTCCGTCGAGAAATGGAAACACGCTGACCTTCATCGGCGCAGATGGGGAGGCGAAGTTGGAGCGTGGCCTTGTTTTTCTCGACGTTCTTGACGACACCAACGGAGGTGGCCGTGGCCACGTTGAGCATCAGCATCTCGTTGTTCCGAAGGCGGTGCACGGGTTCAGGGGCCTCTCCGTCTCCGGCCACCATGGTGTCCATGAGGTCCACCTCAACGCGAATACTGTCATGAATGCCGGGCAATTCACCGCGCAAGGCAATGACCTGCCCACTGAGGTTGTCGGCCGTGGTCGTTGAAGGGTCCAGTTTGGTCGCGATGCCCACCAATCCTCCGGCATGAGCGGTCTCGAGGTTCAGGCCGCCCCCTTGGATGCTGCTAATGGTCGCTTCAATGGGCTGCCAGACGGCTTTGTTGCCTTCGCCGATGCGGCGTCCTGGAGCGATTTGCACCTCGTCACCAATCGAAAACGTTCCTTCAACGATACTTCCGCCAATGACGCCTCCGCGCATCTTGCCGGGGCGCGTCCCTGGTCGATTGATGTCGAAGGAACGGGCGACGTGCATGACGCTGCGCACGTCCGCAGAGCGGTCGGGTGTTGGAATGAAGGCTTCAATGGCCGAAATGAGGACGTCCAAGTTGACGTCGTGGTGGGCCGATACGGGGATGATAGGCGCGTGTTCTGCGATTGTGCCCTTGAGGAATTCCTTGATCTCGGCGTGCGACTCAAGCGCCCGCTCACGAGATACCAAGTCGATCTTGTTCTGGACCACCACGATGTTCTCAATGCCTGCAATTTCTAGAGCCATGAGGTGTTCACGGGTCTGAGGTTGTGGGCAGGTCTCGTTCGCGGCCACCATCAGAAGCGCACCGTCCATCAGCGATGCTCCGGTGATCATGATGGCCATCAGTGTCTCGTGGCCCGGAGCGTCGACAAAGGAAACAACTCGGAGGAGTTCTTCATCGTCGTCCTTGCCGCCATCGGGGCGTCGGCCAAGGGGGTAATGGGCACCCTCCTCTGTCTTGTAGAAAGCCGTGTCAGCGTAGCCGAGTTTGATGGAGATGCCGCGCTTCCGTTCTTCGGAGTGCGTGTCCGTCCAGACACCAGACAGGGCTTGTGTCAGGGTGGTCTTGCCGTGGTCGACGTGCCCGACCAAGCCGATGTTCACTTCAGGTTGGCGCGGGAGTCGACGTGCCATCGCTCCCCCTCCCTTCTGTCGTGCTCGAAAACCCTCTCGGGTTTCACTCCGCGGCCGGTTCCTCGTCGGCACCGAAGATGGCCTCGAGCGACTTGTTGCCGGCTTCGATGACCTTGAGATTGATCTGACGCGTGTCTTGCGTCACGGTGTTGCCACGGAAGTTGCGGCGGCGGCGCAGACCGTCTGGGACGTAGCGGAAAGTCCGCTTTTCGCCCTTCTTGGTCTTCTGGACCAGCTTGTGGCCCTTGTATCCGGTGGAGGCCGTGACCAGCACGGATTGGCGGGAGCCGCCGTCGAGATCGCGGCGCATGGGGGTCCCGGTTTTGTCCGAGCCGCCAGTGATTTCGAGTTTGTAGCCGTTAAGGGCCGTTTCACCTTCGCCGACAAAGATACCGTCGACGACGTCGCCGATGCGCTTTCCGAGGAATTGTGCGTGATTGTTACCGGAAACCGTCACGTTGTACGAGCGGCCGTTGTTGGCCGGGTTCGTGTCGTTAACGACAGCAATGAATTCTCCATCAGCCATAAGCCTCACCAAGGTGCAGTCCGCCGACATGCGGCCTCTATTTATGCTCACCGGAGTCAAAACGGGCCTCAGCGCCGCCGCCTTGGCACAGCGTCTTCGATTCTTGGGATGAGGTCCGCCGGCAAAACGGTGGGCATGGTCACGTGGGTGGTTCGGCCTCGCCCAGACCCGACAGGGGCCACCCGTGTGGCGACGAGTCCACGTGCTTCGAGTTCCTTCACGATCTTCCAGATGGTGGTGTGGCTGCGGGCATCGGCGTCGTGCTCTTCGCACACGACGGCGTAGAGTTGGTCGATGTCGCCGCTGGTGATGTGGTCCGCACGCCGTAGGCGCCGGGCGACGGCCAACAGCACCAGCAGTTGATGGAGGTTCAATTCGTCCACCAGGCCGTCAGCGTGGGTGCTGGGCAATTCTGTGGCGGCACGCTGCACGTCGTCGGCACGCAATTCACGCCTTCCGTCGGATTCAGCGTTTCGTACGGCGGTGTCGAGCAATTCGATGGCCGCGCGTGCGTCGCCGTTGGCCGCTGCTGCTTCCGCGATCAAGTCGATGTGCGTGCTCTGCCACGAACCGGGACGCAAGGCCAACGCCGCACGTTGCTTTGCAATGGCCGCCAATTCGTCTCGGTTGTAGGCGGGGATGCGGAGGTGGTTTGAGGCGCCAAGTCGGGAGATCACCGCGCCTTCCAGCACGTCGAGAATTTGTTCCTGGCTGATGAGGATCAGCGAAAGCGTGCCTTCGGAAGCGTCGTCTTCGTCGATGCGGAGGAGGTGGTAGAGGATGTCGTTGCCTGCACGGCGAAGGAGGTGGTCGACCTCGTCAAGCACCACGATGAGGTGTCCACGGCGGGCGGACACCAGGCGTCGGATGCTCGACAACAACTCGCCACTGGAGAGGCCCCGGTCGGGATGCCGTTCGTCCATTTGCGCGACGATTTTGTGCATCACCTGCATCGTAGTGTTCTCGTTTCGGCAGTTGATGTGCGCCACCGCAATGTCACGTGTTCCGATGAGGTGACGGGCCACATCGTCGCAGAACCGCCGAACAAGGCTGGTCTTTCCACTGCCGACGGGTCCGGTGATTACCGCACGGCCGGAGCCGCTGGCGTGCCCAATGCTCGAGAAGCGACCCGCCAACGCGCGCTGGAGGTCGTCCCGTGCCACGAGTTCCGTGGGCAAGTAATCGAACCCCAAGGGCGTTGGGTCGAGCAGGATGAGGCCTGCGCCGATGGCATCGAGGTAGTCCACCATAACGTAGCAACAACGACGACAGCCGTTCTTGAACATGCTCCCCCAATCAGGGGATTTCGTCGAAGCGGTATCCCTCGCCCCAATCCTTCTCGCCAAGGGTCACTTCAAGCTCAAAAGGCGTGATGAGCGGCTTGGCGTACTTCACGGCATCATCGATGGCGATGCGTGGGCATGCTGTGTTCACAAAGGCGTCAACGGGGTAGAAGTCGATGAGCTCGGGGCCAACGTGCTCAAGGGCGAGCAAGTAGCCCTTCTTGCCGTGGCGTTCCAACATGCGCTTCATCCGAAGGGCAAGCGTACGGCGCATTTGACCGGGTTTCTCACCGATGAGGATGCCGTAGCGTTCAGCGTCTTGGCAGGCCATGATGAGGCCGAAGCGCTGGCGAAGGATGCGTTCGATCCGTTGGAGCGACATTTCTGTGGCTTCACCGGTGTAAGGGTCCAGCATCGCAAGCGGCTTGCCGGTGTGCAACACGAGGCCAATGGGGTGGAAGTCTCCACTTCCAAGGAAGAGGTAGTGGCCGATGTCGTTGTAGTCGCCCGAGTAATTGCATCCGAGCACCTGGCCGGGGAAGGTCAGCCGCGCGCCGCCGAGAGGAATGGTGACGTCGAATCCAGCGGCTTCCAAGCGCTCACAGAAGGCAGGGAGCAGGTGGAGGTGCTGGATGGAGCCCACGAGGCCGAGTTTCACGTCGGTCAAGGCTGCGGTTCGACCCACGGCGTCAAGGAATCGCTCTTGTGCCTCTTCTTCGGAGAGGGGGGCGTCGCCACCGTTTTCCAGCCGTTTCTTTGCCCCTTCGCGGTGTGCATGGAGGATGTGAAGGACGGGTTGAATCTCAGGGTCGCCCTCGTAGGTGACGTCGATAAATTGGGTGGGCATGCCCGAATCGATGTTCATCTGCGAATGGCCCATGTGGGCGACAAGTTCGACGCCCATCATCTGCATCTTGTCGTGCACGAGGTCGCAGGCCCCGTAGCATGGATCCGCTGCGAGCACCACTTTTGCGCTCGTGTCGGTTTCGATGGTGTCCATCATTTCCAAGGCCTGCATCTTCAGGCCCTCGGGCACTTGCAGGGCGATGAGGCGATGATCGCCGTCTTTGATACGCGTCATCAACTCCTCGAGTTGGAAATCATGACGGTTGAGGTCCATGGCGCTCCCGGTGGTCCGTCAGGCCGTCCCGTTTTCAAGCCATGCTCGTCGCAGGGCGCGTTACGACCCGGCCGTCCACCACGTCCACGGCGATGAGGGCAGAGAGGTTCAACCCGGGTTCCTCGTGGTGCAAATCGGCCATTCCGGGGCCTTTTTCCACGACGATAATGACCTGGGCGACTTCGGCACCGCACCTGCGGATGCCGTCGATGACGGCTCGGAGCGTACCTCCTGTGGACAACACATCGTCGACGATCAGCACACGTTCGCCAGGGCGAACGTCGTTGAGGTACATTGCTCCCTTGGAGTAGCCTGTGCTTTGGTCCACGACCACTTCGCCCTCGAGCCCATAGGCTCGCTTTCGGGCGACGACCAACGGTCGGTCATGATGCACAGCCAAGGGAGCGGTCAAAGGTAATCCCATGGCTTCGATGCCAAGGATCAGGTCGACGTCGGGCCACGAAACCCTGCCTCCAATGAGTTCGACAATAGCTGACAAGACGTCCCCATCAAGGCGGGGCACGCCGTCGGTGACGGGGTGAACGAAGTACGGGTACCCGTCTTTCCAGACGATGGGTGCTGCTTCAAGCGACGCTCGAAGGCGTTGCATTGCTTCNTCCATGCGTTTGGCTGGCCCAGATGGGCCTTAGCCTTGGCTCANGCCTCTTGGAGGAATTCGATGTATTCGTCTGCNTCGAGCAGCGCATCATCGGCGTCCTCATGGGGTTCGATGATGAGNACCCACCCGTTGTCGTAGGGTGAATCGTTGATGGTCTCCGGGGTGCTTTCGAGTTCGCCGTTCACCTCGGTCACNCGAAGGGAGAACGGGGAGGTGAATCGGAGCGCGTCGTACTCCGTGCGGACGGAGAAAAGCACGTCTCCTTCGCCGATTTCCTGGCCTTGGTCTGGCAGGTTCACGCGAAGCACAGCGCCGGCATCGGCCAGCAAGAACTCGCTGATGCCGATCATCACCCGTTCGTCCTTGACGTCGTGGAACCACAGGTGGGCGTTCGAATAGCGGCGGTTGTGTGCGATGGTGAACTCGATGTCCTCCTCGTCCATATCGCCGCGTTCAAGACCCGGTATTTGAATGCCTCCAAAGCAGCCGTCAGGACCGGGCACATGCTTGAAGAGCCGAAGTCATGTGGTTCGGACAGGTGAGACAGTGGACTTCCACGAAAGCGATGAGAACGAGATGATTCGTGAAATGGTGCGTGACTTTGCGGAGTCCGTTTTGGCCCCAACCGCGGAGGCACGGGACCACGAACAGCGGCCCCCGGTTGAGGAATGGCAAGCCTTTCTCGAACTCGGTCTTCAGGGCGTGACGATTCCCGACGCATACGGCGGAGCCAAGATGAACGACATCGCTGAGGCGATCATTGTCGAGGAACTGGCACGCGTCGATCCTTCCTTTGCCGTGATGTTCTGCGTGCACGTCGGACTCTGTGCGATGACCATCAATCTCCACGGGACAGAAGAACAGAAGCAAGCCTACCTCCCACGGCTCGCCGAAGGCGAAGTCGGTGCTTACTCCCTCAGCGAAGCAGGAGCCGGGACCGATGCAGCGGCCATGGGTTGCCGCGCCAAGTTGAGCGATGACGGCACGCATTACCTGCTCAACGGCGAGAAGATGTGGGTCACTAACGGAGTGCAAGCCGGCATCTATGTGCTGTTTGCAAAGGACGTGGATCATCCTGACTACGGCGTCAAAAAGCACGGCGGGACGACCGCGTTCATCGTCGAGCAGGCCTTTGAAGGCCTTAGCGTTGGAAAGAAGGAAGACAAACTCGGAATTCGATCTTCGGACACTTGCACCCTGGTTTTGGAAGACTGCAAGGTGCCTGTAGCTAACGTCCTCAAGGGTGCTGGCAACGGTTTCCCCATCGCCATGAACGCCTTGGACAACAGCCGCATTGGCATCGCCGCCCAAGCCTTGGGCATCGCCCAGGGCGCATACGAGGCTGCACTGAAGTATTCGCATGAGCGCGAGACTTTCGGCAAGCCCATCGTGGCTCATCAAATGATCACGGCCTACCTGTCCGACATGGCGACGCAAATCGATGCGGCTCGTTTGTTGGTCTACCGCGCTGCGTGGGCGAAAGAGCATCACTACGAAGCCGGCGGACCGCGCCACAGCAAGGAGGCAAGCATGGCGAAGCTCTTCGCCGGTGACACCGCCATGTGGGTTACAGAACGTGCCATTCAGGTGCTCGGTGGATACGGTTACACGAAGGAATTCCCCGTTGAACGCTTCTTCCGTGACGCCAAAATCACCCAAATCTACGAGGGGACGCAGGAAGTCCAACGCCTTGTCATCGCTCGAGCGTTGCGCTGATCAAGCAAGCCGGAAGACGGCACGCGAAAGCCCGCGGTTCCAACCGTGGAGCGTTGCATGATGGTCCACAAAGCGAAGATCGCTTGACGCTGAACTTGGGACCTGCAGGTCCACCTCGCCAAGAAGGGTGGTGACGGTCAATGTGCGTCCGTCACGCCAGCCTGCTTCTCCGAGCAAGGTCGCTTTCTGCTCTTTGACCATCCCTGCGATGTGGAAGGATTGGGTGTTGGCGTCGACGATGGCTTGAATTTCATCACCCCGAAGGTTCTGGCCGAAGGCGTCCAACAGGCCTTCGAGCGTCCCTTGGGTTGCGGCCACTGGTGTGATTGGCCGTGGGACAGGTTGGGTGTCCACCTGCTTAGGCCGGACGGTTTCTTCGACGACTGGCTTCTGTTCTGGTTCAACTTCGATGGGGGTTATCACCACAGGTTCGGGATGTGGGATGGGCGTGAGTTCAGGCAAGGGCTCAGGCTCGGGTTCTGGTTCCTCCACCTCGAGCAGATGCGGGGGGACGTCGAGTCCTCGGTCGTTGGCCCACGTCCAGACTTCCGTGTTGGACAGCAGGCCATCGCCGTCCGCGTCCATGGAGGTCATCAACAGNTCCAGAACCCAACTNGGTGGNGCGTGGCCCGTGGTGCGCTGGACGACGTTGGACAGATCGTCGANCTCGACAAAGCCNCCCCGTGCGCGAAGCATCTCGTCGATGGNTTCCATCGGCANCTCGCTTCTGGAAATCCACGTGACAAAGCCNTCCTNGATGGACGGCAGCCGNTCGATGACGTCGTTGNTGACNCCCTTCGCGCGGAGGGCTTCTGNTGCACGTTGTCGCGCNAGATTGACCACNGCGGNCCGGACCATGCCCTNAGAAGAAAGGGGTCTTGATTTGAAGGTGTGGCCGTATGAGGTCAGAGTTTCGGCCACGAGGGGTCATGTTGCTCCCAAGGCAGCCTGCAAAGGAGGTTCATCATGTCCTCTTGGCGCGACATGTCACGTTCGACTTGCAGGTAATGCAGCCAAGATTTCAATCCCCCAAGGTGGGGGCCGTGAGGAACGCCGGTGGCTTGCATAATGNTGTGCCCGTCCAACAGGGGTTCGTGGACACGGGCAGCGGGTGTGCTGGCCACAAGGTCCTGAGCTGTCGCCCATCCCCGGCTCGCGCCGAGGCCTTCGAGGGCGCGGGTCATGCGCAACATGACTTCGACGTCCTCCCCCCATCGATACCGCAACACGCGAACGTCTCGAGCGGCCTTTGGAGGTGATGCGCGCAGGCCATCGACCAAGCGCCGGACACGTTGCAGAACGCGCTTTGGAGCGGTGAGGGCGCGCAAGATCACTTCCACTTCGCTGCCGGTTTGATCGGACAAGAGCAGCGCCAAGCGTTCCTCTCCGCGCCCACCTTCGCCGTGGAATGCATCCAGCCCGGCGGCNGCAGGGTGGCGGTCCACCAGNAGATCTTGCANGACACCGTCCTCATGCATCAACCTCAGTGCATGATCGGCGAGCGGTGCATCAAGCAGCCGGGAGAGTTCTCCCCACACCCGCTCCGCAGGTATGTTGGCAAGGCCCGATGCTCGGTGCGCNAGGGCGGTGCGCAATGGCCCGTCGATGCTCCACTTTCGGTGGTGCGGTGGTGGGCTGGCTGCGAATCTATAGACGCGCAAGACCCGCAAGGCGTCCTCTTCCAGCCGGGCATCTGCTTTCCCTACGGCTCGAAGGCGGCCTGCGCGGAGGTCCGTACGTCCACCGTGCAGATCGATTAGTCCACGGGACCTCAGATCGATGGCCATCGCGTTGATCGTCAGGTCGCGGCGGGCAACATCGAGGGCGATATCGGTGACCATCTCGACGCCCTCGGGTCGGCGTCCGTCGACGTACGTGCCGTCGATGCGCAGCGTGGTCGCTTGGAAGGGCTCACCCGCTCCGCTTGCCTTCAGCGTCACCGTTCCGAAGGCGGAACCTGTGTCAATGGCCATGTCGCCAAAGCCTTCGAGCATCACTGCGGGTTCAACGTCCACCGCCAAATCGACGTCGTGAGGCGCGCGGTCACGGTCCGCAAGCACGTCTCGGACGCATCCACCGACCAACCACACGTTCGAGCCGAGAGCATGCAATTTCCCCACCACTTCCTGAAGGCCGTCTGGAGCGGCCAGCAGTTCGTCGAGCCATGCCTCCACATGGGGCGGCAATGGCGATGGAATGGCCTGTCCCTCCGCACCGGCCATGTCCGGTCCTTCTCCGGCTCGACATATCCTTATCGCACCGGACCGAGGGCATGGCGTGCAACTTGGTCCCACCTTGGTCAACCTCAGCGAGCTTCACCCGCATGAGGCCACAAACCCAAATCGGGTCAAGAAGAGCACGCACATGCACGTTCGGTGGGGCGCTATGCGGTCCCGTGTAATCGTTGACGCCAAGGACCACATCGTGATCGACGGGCACCACCGCTTGGCCGTCGCGCATCGCCTTGGGCTTCAGTGCGTCCCTGTACTCTTGGTCGATCCCGCAGAGCTCCGGGTTGAACGGCGGGGTTCGCACGCGCCACTCACCCATGCCGAGGTGGTGGCTCATGTCCGTCAGCGCGGCGTGATGCCTGCCCGCAGCACAAAATATGCGCTGGATGGTTTGGACGTGGCTTGCGACGTTCCACTCGACCGGCTTAGGCATCTTGCTGGCGGCTCGCTGTGATACGACGCCAGAGCACGTTTCCTTTCCCGTCGATCTTCATCTTGCGGTGGTCCACGGCAGGCAAGGCTTCGACGTTGCACGTTCGTAGGCCGCCTTCTCTGGCGGTCAAGACCTGAACTTGCTGCCCTGCACATTCGCTCAAGGCTTGCTTGACGTGCTTGACTTCAGTGATTCTGCGGTCGTTGATGGCCACCACTTCGTCACCAGCATCGACGTGGTTTCGAAGCGGAGAGCCCTCGAGGTGGGTTGTGACCACGACCTTGCCTTGGCGTCGTTGCAGGCCAAGGCCGAGCCAACCGTCGTGGTCCTCTCCTCCGTCCTTCGCCACCAGCTCGAACCCGAGGCTGGACAAGATGGCGTCCAGCGGCGGTGCTTTCCTGGTCGTCATCAACTCGTCGAGCATGCCGCCAAGCCTTCGGCCACCTTCCGTGGAGGTCAGCGCTTGACGCAGCCTCCGATGGTCAACACCAGGGTCGTCTGAGCCAACGGCGTGACGCCGCAACGCCTCGACCATGACGTCATCGAGCCCCCGGGATCCACGGGTACGTCGTCGAAGTTCGACGTCCAATGCCATCATTGCAAATTCGCCTTCAAGGTAGTAGTTGATGCGCCGCTCGCTGGACCATGCCGTCCGCTTGTAGAGGTGAACCCACGCGGATTCGCTGGACTCCACCAAGGATTCGTGCGATGCTCCGTGACGGTTCAGGTGGCGGTTGACCTTGAGGTTGAATTCCTCGTTCCAATCTTCTTGCGTCCACGCGCCTGAGCGGAGGCAAATCAAGTCCCCAAGCCATGATGTACCGCCTTCGAACCACCACAAGAGCGGCGAGGGAACTTCCTTCGACAAGTCGTAGTCAAGGTAGACCTTGGGACGGAGCCGTTTGACGTTCCATTGGTGAAGGTATTCGTGGCTGAAGAGGCTGATGAGGTCGCGGTAGAGCGCTTTCTCCCCGTCAATCATGGAGGCGCGGGGCATCATGGAGGTCTGTGAGCCCAGGTGTTCCAGTCCACCTCGCATCTTGTCGGTGAGGTGCAGGACGGTCACGTAGGGGTCAGAGGTGGGAACACCAAACAATGCGTGATGTTCCTTGATGATCTTCGTAGCATCGTCCACGAAGCGGTCGATCATCGTCGAGGACACCGGGAGCCCAGCGCTGTCCCAGATGTTCAGCACGTGCGGGCGCCCATCCACGTCCCATGTTCGGTGAGGTCCTGCATTGGCCTCGATGATGCCGTCAAGGAAGGCGTCCCGGTCGGGCGCGCTGAACACGTGTGTGCCCTTTGCGGGGCTTCCTTTGTCGTCCAGTTGGGTGAAGGGAGTCCAATGCTCGGGCAGTTGGAGGTGAATGTCTGCGCCGTTGGACCAGTCTGCGTTGTCGGGGAGGTACCACGTGAACGGAGGCATGAGGTGAAGGTGGCCATCGTCAAGGTGGGTGGACCGTACGGTCATTTCGAGGGCCATGACTTCGTGTTGCACGCGCACGTGCTTGGCGCCCTTTGGCACCTTGACCCGCAGGCGGTGTGGATCGGGACGTTGCCAAGAAAGCGGTTGGCCGCTTTCGTCGGTGGCTTCGATGCCGTCGACGTACTGCACTGGGTCACGCAAGGTGTACGACCCGGGTATCCATCGTGGGAAACTCAGGTCAAGCCGGCCGCTGGGAAAGGGGCCTTGAATTTCGACGGCAGCGAGGAGGCGACGGCTTCCACCTTGAGTGGCGTCGGCGTGGAAGGAGAGCCTTGCCGCCATGTGGGTCTGTCAGTTCGTGGCCCCTATGGTCCTTGCTCGTCACCTGAGCAGCAGGAGGGCAACGAAAACCAGCGAGAGCGTCATCAGCATTACCGGGACCTTGAGGCTGCCACCGCCCTGGACGGCCGCGTCAGGGATGGTGCTGAGGGATTTGCGTCCATGACGGATCCTCGAGGGTGGGAACGCGCTCCTGAGCGCCGCTTCCACACGCGGTCGAAGGGTGGGGTCCTTTGAGCGAGCCGAGCCTTCACCAACCATGAGCTTGAGGTGATGGTCGGCGGCAAGGTCCACCACGGTGGCGACTACGGCCTCGACGTTGGTCAAATCGTGCATGTCAATGCGCCAACCTGCCGCTTCCTGTCGAGCGTGACTGAGTTGGCGCCAACGGCCTCGGCCTTCGTCGTGTGCGGAGAGCCGGGTGCGGACGTCCGCTTTGACCCGGTCTCCTTTGTTGTGAGGTTCGATGCTGAGCAACAAAGGAAGCAGCACGGCAAAAAGCACCGCAAAAGAGGTAGCGGAGAGCACCAAGTGACGACGGAGGTCCTGAGGGTTCTCGACCAGCGAAGCCGTGAATGCCCCCGCTGCGCCGTATGCGGCGATGAGCACGGCGCCGCCAAGGACGTCACCAAGTCGCTGGCGCTTTCTCTTCGCCATGACCTCGGTGGAAGGGCACCCTCGCATGGACCTTCGGGCGAGAATTGATGCTCCGAAGGCGGTTCGTCAAGGCATGGACGACGGCCAACCCCGAGACCGGGAGGTTCGCGTTGGCGCGATGATCTTCGGGCTGAGCGGCACCTTGCTGTTGGCCATGATCCTCGCTCCCCTCACCTTGCCTGCGGGGAGCGTTCCGGAACTTCACGGTCGGGCCAATGCCTTCGACTACGCCACGGAGGACGGCGCCTTCAGTTACGGGAACCAACCGAGGTACGATGCACACACGGACACTGCCGTTCGCCCTGAAACGACCTTTGCATGGACTGAACTGCCGACCTCGCACGCCATTGCCTATGCCTTTGGGGACCTCAATTGCCACAACTTGGGTGAGCGTTCTTGGTCGATCAATGAAAATCAAATGCCGGTCTGTGTGCGCGATCTCGGCATCTTCGTTGGACTGGTCGTCGGTGGGGCCATCGTGCACCGCCGCTCGGTCAACCGCTGGACGGTGACCGACACGGCCTTGTCGATTTTGCCTCTGTCGTGGCAGGAGGAGATTTACCGGCGGAGGTGGCGGCGTGTGGCGTTCTATGGCTTCGCCGCCCTCGCCGTTGTCCCGCTGGGTTTGGACGGATTCACGCAATTGTTGACCAATTACGAGTCAACGGCGCTCAACCGGATGTTGACCGGCATCCCCTTCGGCGTTGGCCTTGGGTTGCTCTTTGGGGCCTTGCTCAACGCCGCTCCGTCTCACTTCCTGAACGCGTCTGAGGTTCGTCTTCCCGGAGGAGCGCGCTTCCTTTCCAACGAAGCCGAGTGATCAGGCCGGAGGTTCGAGGCGCCACCAGCCTTCCAGCTGCGCTGCATCTTCGGGCGCTGGACATCCAACATGGCCGCTTGAAAGCAGGTTCAATCGGGCCATTACGTTGGAGATGTCCTCCTCTGGAGCGTGAGCCAAGATGTGGGTCATCGCCGTGGCCCAGGAGGCTTTTGGATGCTGTTCTCGCCAGGTCTCTAGGTGGTCGCGTAGGGGCCACAGGGCCAAAGCAAGCCGTCCTTGCGCAAGGTGGTCGTCGCTGAGGCGGAACATTTGTCCCTCGGCGAATTTCACCTCGTTTTGCTGCCGGAAGACCCAGCCTTCGTCGATGAGCCACTTGACCAAGCGACGCACGTGACGAAGCGAAACGAAGCGGACAGGGCCAAGGGCATGGTAGAGGCGGCGCACGTCGGAGGTGCCGTCCATCAGCGACAAGGTCCCCACCACGCTCCAGACGGACGAAGCCGTGAACCTGCGGGGAACGTCATGCTCGAGTGCGCTGCGCTCAGGCCATGCTGCTTCGGCACGTTCCATCCATGTGGCCGGCGAGGCTCCGCTCAACCAACCATGCAGGACCGGCTCGCTGCTGACCGGCATCCCGGGAAGCCGTTGTTGAGCGCTCATCCCCTCGACCAAGGTCGCNATCGCGTGGCGATCAACGGTTTCTGCATCGACGTTGTGCGGTTCAGGGCGACTCCGCATGAAATCACGGACGGTTTTCCGCAAGGCTTTGGCGAGTTCATCAAGCCCACCTTCGTTCAGCACAGGCCCAGCGATCGTGCATGCATCAAAGGGAGGTGGTGCCTCGATTTCGCCTGAGAGTAAGGAGGCAAAACCCGCGCGGATTTTCTTCTGAATTTCCGAGGTCTCGAAGTATTCCTGCTTGGCGCTGGTCATGCGAAGGGTGCCGCTTTGGATGCGACGGATGGCTCGGTCAGGGTCGCAATCGATCCAGACCACCAAATCTGGCACGGCCGCGCCTTCGTTGAGTTGAGCGACTTCGTCCAGTCCGAGGTCGCCAACGACGCCTTGGTACACCAGGGACGAGTGGATGTTTCGGTCTGAGATGACCACAGCGCTCTGCTTCAAGCGGGGCAAAATCCAGCTTTGCGTGTGGTCCAACCGGTCTTCTGCAAAGAGTGCAGCCTCTTCGGCCGGGGTCATGTCGCCGCGTTGCACGGCCTCAAGGGCCTTTTTTCCAGCCTCTGCATGGCGGCGAGGTTCGTGGGTTGAGCAGACCTCCGAAAATGGATACTTGGCGAGGATTTCATTCAGCAGGCGAACGGCTTCGCCCTTGCCCGAACCGTCGCCTCCCTCAACTGAAATCAGGTACAGGTTCCTTCCCCTCCCAATCGCGGAACTGTTCCTTGGTGAACGTCAGAAGGATCATGCCAAGCAAAATCAGGGCAGGCCCAAANAGGATCAAGCCACGGCTAAACAAGCCGATTCCAGCGAGGTACTGCGTCCTTCGGTACTTTCCTGCCCGGCGCACTTCGAGGCCGGCCAAGAGGCCAACGGCTCCGGTCAGAATGGTCGCGATGCCGATGGCCGTCGACAGTTTGGTGGCGTCATCCAAGGACCAATCCTTGTCGCTGCCTTGGGTCATCTCGATGCGCTCTGTACCGCTTCCGGGTGTCATGGTGACCGGTGGTGATCCTGCGGCTTGGGCTTGCATTTCGATTTCTGAGGTGACGTAGCCGTCCCCGGTGACGCGGAGAAGCCGCGGTTCGGTGGTCACGCCCTCGAAAAGGAACCAACCGGAAGAGCCCGTCATGGTNGTTTGGAGCACGGTTTCGGTTTCAAGGTCCAGCCATTCTACGGTCAACCCTTCCAAGGCATTGCCGCTTTCAGCCTCGAGGGCCTGCATCCTGAGGTCCACGGTAGGGTTGGTCTCAAGCAGTTCAGCAGCCAGCAAATCAACAGGATTGCCTTGCAAAAGCAACAACCCTGAGAGGATGCCAAGAACGCTGCCCACAAAAATGAGGATGGCGGCGACCATTCGAATCCGCTCGCTGTCGTCCTCTTCGAGGCCNTCTGCCCACNTCAGCGATTGCACGCTCAAACGCTCGACGTCGCTGAGGNTGGTCATCCCTGGGATGGACTCGACGACGAGGTCNTCCTCCTGNTCCGCNTNGAGNGTTGAGCGGACGCGCGAACGCAACGCACTCAACCTCGCTTCACGGTCCATGTCTTCCACACCCTACGCCACGGCATGCCGATGCCTATGACCCTTCGTCCCTTTGCGTCGTTTACGCCTCGTCCCACGACCACGTTGTTGAAGCGGGAGGAGGTCGAAGACGGCGCAACGCAATGATGGCTACGATGCTGATGCTCGCGAGGCCTATCACGAAGGCCCAACCCAGCATCAAAAGGCCGAGTGGACCTGCGAAAGTGATGGGTTGAGGTTCAATGGTGGGCGGTTCTTCGATTGGGTCTTCTGGAGTCACGGCTTCCATCCAGGCCCCTGACCTGAGGCCCAATTCGACCAAACGCGCCACGGTTTCGAGGCTTTCAGCACTGACTTTGTCCGGGGTGTCCTGCAGCGAATGCCAGTACCCGTCGTCCAATTTGGTTACGTTGGGCCCGTAGCGGTGGTCGATGATGACCATCGCCGGGATTTCCACGGCGTTGATGTTCAGGTGATCATCGCCGATCCATGCCCTGACGTCTGGTTGGTACACGTCACGGTTCGTCGTTCCCGCGCATCCATACTGCCCAGAAACAAGGCCCATGGCTTCGGAAAGTGGCCTCATGACGTTGTTGAGGGCGGGGTGATTTGACGTGATGTTACCAAGGTCAAGCGAGGCGTCACCGACCATGTCGAGCAGGACAAATCCTGCAAGGTGTTCGCGTTCTGCCTCGCTGAGATTGTCCGCCCATCGCCTGCTGCCTTCGAGTTCCGGGACCGGGCCTTGGTCTTCTGCATCGAACATGACGACAACAACGGCGTGATCCAAGTTCATGGTTGGAATCAGGTGCATCAACTCCTCGACCGCAGCCACCCCGCTTGCGCCGTCGTTCGCTCCAGGAATTGGTGTACTCCGATTTGCTTCGTCGGCTTCGCGGTCGGCCATGTGACGGGAATCGTAGTGGGCGCCGAATCCCAAGGCGAGATCAGTGGACAGGTCCGCTTCTGGCGGATACATCGCCACCAAGTTGGTCAGCCCAGTGTTGCCGTAGGGGTGGGCGTCACGGGTGAACGACCACGAGGTGTGCCGTTCTTCGAGCCCGGTCAGCAAGGCTTCCGATGCGTTGCTGCCCGGCAGGCGCGGCCCCAAGCCAACCTGCCATGCGACGGATGCGTTGGCCCGTTCACCGTCGGCTTCAAGGGTAGGAATCAGGGAACAAAATTGGTCCGAGGCTTGACCTTCCGCAGAGGCGTGCGTCCAAGGCACGGTCAGGAGGATGATGCACACCAACCACAGACGTCCACGGGGGCGCATCGGCGATGCGTCGTCAGCCCACGCTTAAATACCCCGGGGCGCGAGATAAGAACGGACTCGCAGTAAAGCGTTTCTTGGTGTTGAGAGGATGTCTGAACCCTGCTCCAATCGTGGCCTCACCTCCTTGCTCCTTGTGAGTCTCATGGTCTTGGCTCCGCTGACCGGTTTTGCCGCGGCTTCTCCGGGCGAGGAAACGGCCGAACCGTCGAGGGATGTTGCACTGCCGTCTCACCTGATCGAAGTGGCCTCCCTTGACGACTTCACCGAAGATTTGGCCCGCCCCTACTTGCTCATCGATGAGTCAGAGCCTGTGATGTCCGCGACCCCGTACCTGCGCCAGCAGTGGGTGGAAGCCGACCGTCCGGGTCTCGTCCAAGCCACCGGAACGTCGGGCCGCGCGTGCACTCAGCACGTCCAGGGTGACACCTTGAACGTCCCCACCTCAGGCGGCTCGATTTCCGTCACGGTCGCCAAGACCACCGGGAGCGTGGCCTTCCTCGTTCAAACCGGACGGACGCTGAGTTCGACGGTCCTGCAAAACTTGGCCAGCACGTGGGACCAAACCATCTACCCGACCTTGACCACCTACTACGGGAAGGACTACGGCGACGGGCGCGGCATTGCGCCCCCTGACGTTGACAACAACTGTCAGGTGCAGGTCATCATCTACGACATCGACGGTCAATACAACATCGGCGGCTACTTCGCCCCGAGCTTTGCCTCACAAGGCGAGATGGTCTTCGTGGACTACGCGGACGTGACCCTGACGTGGGGCCGCTCCATCATCGCCCACGAACTGCAGCACTTGTTGCACAACGCCTTGGATCCCTACGAGAACTTGTACATTGACGAGGGTAACGCTGACGTTGCGATTTACCTCTGCTTTGGTGCGGACAGCACCTTGACAGGACACGTGAACGGCTGGACCCAGAGCAGCGACCTCTCCGTGCGCTGGTGGAACCAACGCAACGCAGACTACGGGGCCGGTTTCATGCTGATGATGTACCTCGTGGACCACCTTGGCGGCGGTCCCGCCATGCGCCAATTGGTGCAAGACGGTGCCACCGGTGGAAGCGGAATCACCAACCTCGCAACGGCTCCAGCCAACGGACAAGGGGGTTTGGTGGGTACCACCATGGACCAAATTTTCGCCAATTTTTCCATCGCCGCGACGTTGGACTCAGACCAGGGCATCTACGGATACTCCAACCTCCAACTCAACCCCGCGTGCTCGGGCGGTTCCTTTTGTCGCGCTCAGCCCGCGGCCACGAACAACGACTGGTCCACACCGTACAGCACCACGGGGCACACCATGGAGGGCTGGGGCATTCGTTCGTTCAAACTCACTCCGGGTGCCTCATCCCCGGCACCCTTGACGCTCCGCGTGACCGGTGATCGAGCAGACTTCGACGGCGTTGTGGTGACACAAGCGGCCTCAGATGGATTGTTGAGCGTCAGCGACCTGACGTTCAGCAATTCACAAGCCACGGCGCTGGTCCCAGGATTCGGAAACCTGACCGATGAGGTGTGGGTAATCGTTTGGCTTGCAAGCAGCATTGGTGATTGCGACTACACGAGTTGTGGGCCAACCTATCCGACGGGAACCATCGACCTTGAAGCGGCCCGCATCACGGCTCCTGCGACCATTGATACGGGGAACGTCACCACCTCTGACCGAGACGGTGACGGGCTCGACGACACCGTTGAATTGGAGTTCGACGTCCTTTCCAACGCCTTCTTCGAAGACCTCGACGTTGAGGTCGCGGTCCGGGACAGCACCGGAGCAATCGTGGATCGGCTTGGCGCTCGAGTGGAGGCCGGAGGTGGGCAACCTGTGACCACCTCGGTCTTCTTCACCCCGAACGCTGACGGGCAATACTCGTTTGAGTTCACCATGGAGGACTTGCTTGGGAACAAAGTGGACGAGACCACCAGCGCTCCTTTGACAGTGGCCAACATGCGCCCGGTATCCAACGGTTCTGTGTCCACCAACCTCACCCTGAGTTGGAACGACGTTGCGTTCAGCGGCGACGGATTTGACGCATGGGGCCTGTCCTTGGTCAACAATACGTTGCCCTACCTCGACCCGCCGGTCGCCTACGCGTGGGACTTTGGTGACAACCAAACAAGTGGATTGAAGTCACCCGTTCGAGGCTACCAAGAGATTGGCCTCTACAACGTGACTTTGCAGGTAAAAGACGTCGGTGGGCTTTGGTCAAACGTCGATGTGCTGCCGATTGAAGTGATCGACAACACCGAACCGATTCCAATCATCACCATCAACAATCAGGTGGTTGGAGATGCCATCAGCGTGATGGTCGACCAACGCATCCTGTTTTCCGCAGGACGCACGACGGACAACGTTCCCACGAGTTTCCTCAATTACACGTGGGAATGGGGCGACGGTGCGGTTGACGAAGGCTTTGGCTTGTTCAGCGCTAACCACGTGTGGACGGATATCGACGGTCAAAACGAGACGTTCACGTTGTTGCTGAGCGTTTCCGACGGCATCAACGTCGGGACAAAAACCGTTGACGTCGTGGTCAACAACCGCCTTCCAGTTCAGATTGAAGCCGGGCCGATCATGACGGTGACGCAAACCCCCACCGTGATGCCCCTTGTCTTCGAGGACCAAGACGGGACCATCGAATCATGGAGCTGGTCCTTCCCAGGTGGCGTCTACCTTGGGCAAGGCCCGGTGGACCGTGACAGCGACTTCAATTCCGTGATCGCCACGAGCGCCGTGCCCGTGGTCGCATGGGAGCGAGCAGGGACCTACACCATCGACGTGACCGTTGTCGACGACGACGGAGGTACGTCCATCGCGACCTTGGAGGTCATCGTCGAAAACCAGCGACCAACGGCGACGTTCAGCGTCCGCGAGGCGTCTTCAAGCGAGACGTTGGACCTTCTCACCGGTGAAATTCAGCCCGATGTGCCGTACGTCTTCAACGCAAGGGACAGCACCGACCCAGACGGTTTGGTGGGGGACCAGAACGATTTGACGTTCAACTGGACCTTCCCCGACGGATCCAACTCCACGGAGGTCCAACCAAGGTTCACCTTCGCAACGCCGGGCACGCAGAGCGTCACCCTGGTCGTCACGGACGTGGACGGCGCGCAAAGCGCCCCAAGGACGGTGACCTTCGACGTCATCAACCCCGTGCCCTTGATTGAAGTCCGTATCGTTGAAGCTTGGCTGAACGGGAGCCTTGTCGATGTCACGACGCCGTTTGCCGGGGATGCTGGTTCGGTGGTCCTCAAGCGCACCTTTGCGGACGACGGCTCTACCCACGCCTCACCCGGGACCTTGCTCTACTTCGATTCGGACGGCACCCGCGACGGCGACGCACGTTTCGAGGGCCGGCTAGTGCCTTTGGAGACCGGCTCTGAGGATTGGAATGGATTGGTCGAATACGTCTGGGATTTCGGCGACGGTTCTGCCCTTTCAAACACGCCTTCTCCATGGCACGCCTATGCCGTGCCGGGGAACTACACCATCACCCTCACCGTGCGCGATGCTCACCTGACTGGTGACGTCACGCGTGCTCAATTCACCGTCGTGGTGGATGCTCCGCCTGAGGTGATCCTCATCGACGTCCCAGAGGAGTTCATCGCGGGAGTAAACGCGATTATCGATGCGGAAGTGACCTTCGCTGAATTGGACGCAGACGGCTCACTGTGCCGAGACGAGGACGTCAACGACGGGTCCATGGAAGACTGCGACACCCTCCTCGAGCAGGAGATCACGGTCCTCTGGGAACTCGATCTTGAAGCGGATGCCGACGGCGATGGCGTGTTGGACAACGATTGGGTCGGTCCCGTTCGCGAAGACACCTACCGTGTGGCTGCGCTCTACGAGGAAGCCGGTCGGCGAAGCATTCGCCTCGAAGCCTGTGACGCGCTGAATCAGTGCGCAGTGATGGACATGGAAATTGACGTCTCTCCAGAAAGCGTGCTCCCGCCGTCCCTCTCAGAATTCTCGCGCGAGGACTGGAGCGCTTGGATGCGCGGCATTGGAGCTGATGCTGCGGTCTTCCTCGGGCTGGTCATCGCTGCGCTTGTGTTGGGTTACCTGGTGATGCGGGCGCCGACCGAAGACGAAGAAGCGGCGACCAAGGACGCCGAAGCCTACACGGATGTGGAGCGCATCGAAGTTGACGG
>PBMM01000025.1 GCA_002723635.1 Methanobacteriota archaeon
TGACGACCACGATGACCACGGCGACGACCATGACGACCACGATGACCACGGCGACGACCATGACGACCACGATGACCACGGCGACGAAGAAGCACGATTCGACCCTCACAGCTGGCTTGACCCACTCGCCTTCCGCGCACAGGTCAAGGTCGTTCGTGACGCGATGATCGAAGCCTTCCCCGAAGGTGAAGACACGTTCACCGCCAACGCCGAAGCCTACATGGCCGAACTTGTTGAATTGGACCAAGGATTCGCTGCCCTGAACGATTGCTCACTGAATGAGGTTGCAGCCAACCACGACGCCTACACCTACATGGCTGAACGCTATGACCTCGAGTTCGTGACCGTGCACGGCCTGGACCCTGAAGGGGAGCCGTCTGCTGCCGACATCGAGAAGGTCGTCGACAGGATCGAAGAGAAGGAACTGACGGTGTTCTTCATCGAAGAATACACCAGCGAGGACGCCGTGGCGTCCCTCATCGAAGAAACCGATGGCGTGTCGGTCATGACCCTCTACACGATGGAAATGGCCCCCAAATCCAGCGAGGACAATTACCTCACGCTGATGCAGAAGAACCTGGACAACCTGAAGTCTGGTCTAGGCTGCTGAAAACGGCAAGCAGGCCCAAATACACCCCCGGACGACCAACGTCCAGAAGGTGAGGCCATGATGAGCAAGGGCAAGCCCATCATCTCCGTGAAGGACCTGAAGGTCCAACGTGGAGGAGCTGTCGTGCTTGACGGGGTTGACCTCGAGATCCATGCCGGAGATTTTGTTGGCCTTTCTGGACCGAACGGAAGTGGAAAATCAACCCTCTTGATGACCATTATTGGTGAATTGGAACCGATGGCAGGAAGCGTCACAGTCTTCGGTGGCAAGC
This sequence comes from Methanobacteriota archaeon, assembly GCA_002723635.1. Lineage (GTDB taxonomy): Archaea > Thermoplasmatota > Poseidoniia > Poseidoniales > Poseidoniaceae > MGIIa-L3. Next base: position 882 of record PBMM01000025.1, read on the forward strand.
CTGGAGGCATCGCCTCACGCGGCCGAATTGCATGGGTCTCTCAGGCCGCCGCTCAGTTGCCGTCCAACCTGAAAATTTCCGTTCGTGAACTGGTCAGTTTGGGAACGATGTCATGGATTGACATCGTGCTGCCGTTTCGCCGGTCGCAACGCCATAAACGCGTGGAGAAAGCCATCCGACTGGTCGGATTGGAGGATGTTGCTGAGCGCGACGTTCAGCGCCTTTCTGGAGGGCAACGGCAACGAGCTGTGGTCGCCCGCGGTTTGGCAACTGAAGCTGAAGTTCTGATCCTCGACGAACCGTTAGCGGGCGTGGACCGCGCCTCTCGGGATGATTTCCTGAAACTCCTTGACAGACTCTGCCGTGAAGAAGGCAAGACCCTCGTGATGGTGACGCATGATCAGGCCGCGATTCATCAGTGCACGCAGTGTGCGATTTGCATTGACGGCAACGTAAGGTTTGACGAGAACCACACCTTTGCTCCCGCCGTGCTGCAGGTCGAGGCTCTTTCGCTGGGAGACGAGTTCGCAAGCAGCGAACGCGTTCAAGCACCGTCGGGGGAAGCATGATGCCCCTTGGCAGTGCACTCCATCACCTGTTGAACCGGTTTTCCATTCTGGAAATCATTGGTGGGTGGATGCCAGGGGACGTGTTCCCAGCCTTCTTTGAGATGGAAATGCTCCAACGCGCCCTGATTGCATCCGTCCTTGTGACCGTGGTTGCTGGCTTGTACGGCACCTACCTCATGCTTCGCAACCTTTCCTTGATTGGCGACGGATTGGCCCACGTTTCCTTTGGAGGTGTGGCCGTCGGGGTGACCGTCGGCGCAGTCGCACCTCTGTCGTATGCACTTGGGTTCAGTATCGTGGCATCGATCATAATCTATGAGTTGCAAAGCCGGGAGATTGTGACAGGAGACACCTCGATTGCCATCTTCCTCACCGGCATGTTGGCCTTTGGGTTGGTAGTTCTCAGGCTCTTCAGCCAAGGGATCACCACGGACATTGAGGGTTACCTGTTTGGCAGTTTGGTGCTGGTTGACACGTACAGCCTTAATCTCATCACGTGGATTTCGTTCATTGCGCTGTTGGGCCTAGCCTTGTTTCATCGGGCCCTTCTCGCCATCACCGTCGATCACGTTGCTGCACGAATGCAAGGCATTCCTGTGCATGCCGTTGGATTGTGGTTCAGCATCACCGTTGCAACCATCGTAGTCAGCATGGTTCAGGTGATTGGGGCCTTGCTGGTGACCGCGCTGCTGGTGACTCCTGCGGCCACGGCACAACTGGTCAGCCGAAGCTTCCGAGGCAGCCTGCTCTGGACGCAAGTGTTCGGTTTGTCGTCGACGTTCATCGGCCTCTATCTCTCGGCCGAACTCAACACTGGTAGCGGCTCCATGATCGCGTTGGTGGCAGCCACTATCTTCGCATTGGTCGGCATGTTGAGGTTTGCAAACACCCACATCAAGCCGTTCGATTCTTCTCAATAGAAGCACGTGGAACGCGTTGACGGGTGATGGGAACCTCGCGAATGCACCTGATAGGAAACGCCGCTTGAAAAGCGCACACCTTCGGGTTCGAACATGTTTGGGCTCTTGCGACGTTTGACCGAAGTGTCCACCAACCGACCCAAAGCCACCCTTGCCTGCGTGCTCATCGCCATTATGGCCTTGTCCTCAGGCGCGCAACACCTCGTTTTTGACAGCAGTGAAGACGGTTTCTTCCCCGACGACCCCACCGTCGACTTGCTCTACGAGATCGAGGACGAATACCGTGCAACCGTGGATTTTGTCCGCCTGATCGAGACCATCGAATCCGGCGATCTGCAAGAGGAAGCCACGTGGGAACGCCTGGCGCGCCACGAGGCCGCGTTGCTCGCGCAACCGGACCTTGCCCCCAACCACGTCCCATTGTTCGGCACCCAAGCCAACAGCGGACCGGCCGGCCACGCCATGCAATGGATGGCCCTGCAGGACGAGGCCACGGCAGATGCATGGCTCACAGGACTGACGGCGGCAGTGCTCGCGGTGGAAACCAGCGACGACGCCAACCTCTCGACCGCTCTTGGTGGCTTGATGGCGGCTGCGGCCGACGTTCCACCCGTCGAAGCGGTGACGGCCGAACGTCTGCTCAATTGGACCAATGATGACCCTTCAGCATGGCTCACCCGCATGGACACGGCCTCCAACCTCACCGATGAGATTGAGGGTCTCATGGGCCGCCTCTCGTCCCTCCCCGGCCTCCATCCCACCCGTGCAGCCGAGGTTGGACCTGCCGTGGGCATGACCAGCGGTGCGCTCGGACCCGTGCTCGGGCTCCAGAGCGTTGACTTCCGGGACCTCATCCTCTCCTGCCTGCCCAGCGAAGACCGTGCCGCGCCGTGGGACAGCGACGGTCCGGTGCTCATCACGTTGGTCATCGACGGAGAGCCATCCGCGTGGGGCGTTGAGACCTCTGACGAGGTCAACGCCATCATCACGGAACACGTCACGGCGCTTGAGGAAGACCTCGTCGACCAAGACGGCGATGTCGTGCGGACCTTCTCCTTCGCTCAATTCACCGAAGGGGCCAACGCTAGCCTTGGTGCGGAAATTGGCATCCTGACCTCATCCGCCTTCCTCTTGCTCTGTATCATCCTCTGGTTCAATTTCCGGAGCGTGAGGGACACGGCCTACGTGATGGTGCTGGCCGTGATGGCCATCGGTGCCACCTATGGCCTCTCCGGATGGCTGCAATTCGCGGGCGTGGAGATGACCTTCAACGCCGCCATGAATTCCATCCCCGTGCTGTTGTTGGCCATTGGTGTGGATTACGGATTGCACGTCGTGGCCCGCATCCGCGAGGAATACAGGGACGGTGCGCCGCCCGATGCTGAAACGGTTCGTGATCTCGACCTCGAATTGCGACGCCGTGCCGTGCGTCATGGCGCCATCATGACCTCTGTGGCGCTCGCCATCGCCATCTTCACGGATGTGATCGGTTTCCTTTCGTTCCGTCTTTCCTCGCTCGTGTTCCTGCAGGTGTTCGGAACGGTCATCGCCATCGGCTTGTTGATGATCTATCTGCTGAGCATCTCGGCTCTTCCGGCGCTGATGTTGACGCTACCCCCCAAGCGCATGCCTTTGGAAAAGGCCGTCAAGACCGACCCTGGCCGCTGGTCGAAATCGCTCGCACGCCTCTCAAATGATCCACTCAAAGTGGCCGGCATCGCCGTGCTGTTACTCCTGCCAATGGGCATCGGATTCATGCAACTCGAGGTGGCCTTTGACGAACGGGAGCAACTCAACCCTGAGGTCCCCGTGGTTGCGGATTTCATCATGCTCTCAGACGAATTCGCTCAAAGCCCTGCTCCGATTTACGTCGTGGTAGAAGGCAGCGTGTTCAGCGATCAAGGAAAGGCTGCATGGGACGCGGCCGTCGGCGTGGTGGAAGCTACGGACGGGACGTCAGCCATCTCCGGCCTGTGGTCCACCTTGGATGCGCAGCGTGCCCGAGACCCTGTGCTGGACGAACTGCTCGATGACGTGGACGCAGACGTGGACGGAGCATGGGACGCGTTGTCCTCGTGGGCGTTGACGAATTCCAGCGGCCGTGAAGTGACCTCCGCAACCCTCGCAGCGAGCGGCGCGCAGACGGTCATTTCCTTCCAGGCTGAAACCGCGGCATGGGACGAGGTTGTGGCCTTTGCGGAGAACACGGCGGAGGCCTTGGACGAGGCTGAAGATGGGCTTGAAGGGCAGCAAGAATTGGCCCTCGCAGGCCGCAGCCTTGTGAACGCGCAAACCACGGCCGACGTGGCCTCTGCATCCATCCTCTCCACGGGAATTGTTGCGGGCGTGATCCTCGTCATGCTCGTTGGCATTCACACCACGCGCCAACGCAACTTCGTGCGAGGCCTCTCGCGCGGCGTGGTGTCGTGGGTCCCGCTGATGATGGTCGTCGCATGGGTGTACGGCATCATGGGATTCACCGGATACGACATCAACCCACAAACGGTGACCATCGGGGCCTTGGCCCTCGGTCTGGGGGTGGACTATGCAGTGCACATCTCCATCCGCATGGAGGAAGAAGCCGAACACGATCCCTTCGCCACCGAACAAATCTGGGTGGAACGTTCCATCGCAACGACCGGACGAGCGATGTTCGGTGCTGCTTTGACCACCGCGGGTGGGTTCAGCGTCCTGAACCTCTCGAGCCTGTTGCCCCTGCGCCTGTTTGGACAAGCCTTCGTGGTCGCCATCACCCTCGCGCTGCTCGCGAGCTTGGTCATCCTTCCCGCCTTCTACCGCCGCTTCCTGCACGTTGAGGCGGCGATGGCGAAGGCCAAGCTGGGTGGAGCCGAAGAGGCCTGAGCCCCGAACACCGGTTCAAAGCCAGCCCCCCATGGTGTGATGACATGCGTGCCCTTGTTCTCTCCGTCATGATGCTTGCCGTTGGCCTCGCTGGATGCGTGGCGCCCGAGCCGATGCTCGGTGAACCGATGGAACCCACCACACCCAGTGACGAGACCCCCGAGCGCATGACCATCGTGGCCACCACCGCAGGGCGGAGCGTGGACGAATCGGCGACCTTGGACGTCGTGGCCAGTGCAAACGGTAACGCGACGCTTCTCATTTGGGTTGCCGCAGGATGCAGCGGATGCCACGACTGGACTGAAACGGTGGCCAACGAGCGTGAGGCTGGCAATTACACCGATTTGCGTGTGGTCAGTGTTCACCGCTACCCGTCCTTCGAAGACGCAGACGAGGTCGTGGCTCGGTACGGCACCGCCAACACCAGCACAGAAGCCACGTGGCCGCTGTTGCTACCCAACGACGGTGACACCGTTGTGAACGCCGACACCGGTGAAGCCACCTCGGTTGAGCTTGTGGACGCCTTTGAGGGCCCGGTCACCCCTACATTGCAAGTGCTTGACGGGAAAGGCCACCTTGTTTGGACGTCCAAGACTTACTGGGCCGACGTTTCAGTCCTCGATGACGCCGCCACCCTGATGCGCTCCCTCAACGAGGCCACGGCATGACCCCGCTTGCTGAAGCGATGTTCTGGCTGGCCAACGCACTGATCGTGCCCGTGTGGGGCTTGATGTGGTTTCTTCCGGACCATGACCTCACCAAACGCTACATCGGGGACCTGAAACTGACCTTCCTTCCCTTGTTGGTGCCCTATCTTGTCCTGGCGCTCCCTGTGTTGCCTGACCTGCTCATGACCCTCGGCACACAAATGCCGACCCCTGCGGTCGTCGTGGAGTTGTTCGAAGACCCCGACATGGTGGTGCTAGCATGGATTCACTTGCTCGCCCTCGATACACTTGCAGGTCGCCACATTTGGCGGCGCATGCTGCTTGCAGGCCGACCAAGGGCCGTGTCCTTCCCCGTGCTGCTCTTCTGCCTCTTACTAGGTCCCTTGGGCTTTGCAGCGGGTATGGCGTTGACGTGGAACGTGAACGGTGAGGACCTTCCCCTTCCCGAAACGGAAACGGGCACCATTGCGAACCCGTCGGATTAATTCGCATCGTGCTCATCCGCCGTCATGCAACCTGGTAGCGTCGGTGGCTCACCACTTTCTGGACAACCAAGCCCCATGATGATGGGCACGCCAATGATGCAACCCGAGACGAACGCCAATTTGGCGCTGGGATTGAACATCGGTGGGCTTGTGTTGACCTTCTTGGCCGGTGGACTGGGGATTATCCTGTCCATCGTCGGCCTTGTTTTTGCGTACAAGGGGCGCAAAGTGGTCCAATCCATGCCCGGCCACCCCGACACGCAGAAAATCACGGCCAGCCTCTGGCTTGGCTGGCTCGGAATCATCCTTCCTCTGGTCTTCGTCATTGGCTTGGTTGTCTTTCTCGTGATCGTCGCCAGCACCGCGGGCGGGATGAATTACTAGTCGGGGTTCGGCGTCCTATGGGTGAAGAGGATGAACCTCACCCGTTGAGTTTCGTCGCGCTACGCGACAACGTGAAAGCCCTCAGAAGGCACAGGATTCGAGCACGTCCTGACCGCCCATGTAGGGCTGCAGCACGTCGGGCACCCGCACGCGCCCGTCCTCGAGTTGGTTCTGTTCCATGATGGCCACGAGCGCACGGGTGGTGGCCACGGCCGTGGAGTTCAGCGTGTGAGCAATCGGTTGGTTGGCGTGGCCGGGCACGCCGGTGCGGATCTGCAATCGGTTGGCCTGGTAATCCGTGCAGTTGGAACACGAGACGACTTCCTTGTACGCTTTCGCACCGGGCAGCCATGCCTCAAGGTCGTACTTCCGGCTGGCCACGGTGCCCATGTCACCGGTGCAGATGTTGACCACCTCGTAGTGGAGCCCGAGGGCGTCCCACAAGTCGATGCAGTTCTGCAGCAATTCCTCATGCAGGTCCCACGAACCTTCAGCTTCGCTGATTACGATTTGCTCCACCTTGCGGAATTGGTGCACGCGCCAAATGCCACGATCGGATTGACCGTGGGCTCCAACCTCACGACGGAAGCAGTCGGACACGCCGACTAAGCGCAAGGGAAGGTGTTCCTCTGGCACGGTTTCGCCCATGTACATCGCCGTGAGCGGATGCTCGCTCGTGGCCGTCATGTAGTAACCGTCGGGCTCGATCCCGTACATCACCGTCTCAAAGTCACCGAGGTCGGTCACGCCTTCGTAGGCGGTCCTGTTCATCATCACCGGTGGCTGGACGAAGGTGTAGCCACGCTCGCGGAGGAAATCCACCGCGTAGGCCGAAAGCGCCATCTCCATCCGAGCGAGGTCGCCCTTGAGGTAGTAGAAACGGCTCCCTGTGACCTTTGCAGCGCGCTCAAGGTCCACCCAGCAGTTCATTTCGATCAGGTCGTTGTGGGTGCGTGGTTCGAAGGAAAACGTCGGCTTCTCGCCGTGCACAGAATGCACGGTGTTGCCCGATTCATCGGCCCCACTCGGCACCGCCTCGTGAAGCAAATTCGGGATGCTCATGCGCACTGCGTCGCGGGCCGTCAAGGTCTCGTCGACCTCTTTCTCCATCGCCGTGATGCGGTCTCCGATGGAAGCGACCTCGGCCAGCACACGCTGCATTTCTTCCTGATCACCGGCCTTCTTGGCCGCACCGATCGCACGAGCGGCTTGGTTGCGTTCCGATCGCAGCACGTCAGTGGCCTTCAGCAGGTCGCGCCATGCCTCGTCGAGACGGATGACCTCGTCGATGGAGTCGTGCGGAAGTCCACGTCGGTCATGGTCCGCACGGATGCGGTCTGGCGCGTCACGGAAGAGCGCGATGTCCAACATGGGAAGGCCTCCAAGCCGACGAGCGAGGGACCGTCTTCATCAGGCTTCGCCATCACAAGCTGACGCCGAAGGCGAAGAGGCCGCTTCCAACAAAGAGCAGCCCACCAACCAAGTAGCCGAGAATGGACCCACCGTTGAGGAGAGGCAAACCGGCCTGCGCGCGACCGGTCGAAACGGCGCGCATCAGGAGAGCGTCCCCCGCCAAGCCGCCAATCAACGTGGTCAAACCGACCAGCAGGCCCTGGGAACCACCGATGTACTGGACGGCGGAAAGCACGAGCATGCCAGGGAAAATCACGTCGCCAAGGCCCATGAACATCGCATCCCGGCCTCCCGTGCTGGCGGTGCTCGATGACTCAGCGGATGGCGCTGCTTTCGGAGGTGGCTGAGGACGGTCTTCGGAAAACTGCCCGTCCCCGTACCCAGCGCTGTCTTCGATGAAAGAATAGTCACGCTTCTGTGGTGCGACCAGCAAGATGGGCAGACGCAGGCCGATCATCGTGTCCGCCAATTCCAGCATATGCCGGCTGCGGTACACGGCCCAGGCGTCGTAGACTGCTGCTGCGATCATGAAGACGATCACGAGAGGCGGTACGAAGGTGACGCCAAGCATGGTGATGACACCGGCACCGACGAGCACGCCGACCGTGTTGACCACGTACCATTCCGAGTGAACGTACAGGAGGACCATCATCACAATCCCAACGGCCAATCCGATGATCGAGGCGAGGGTGTCGAACATGATGTCGCCGCGAAGGAACATGTCGCCCGTGAAGACGCCGGTCTGCACGTCGTTGTCATCGACAAGAGCGATGCGCCATTCGTCTCCACCGATGACCGCCAGATGAGTGGCATCGGTGACGTCGCTGAACACGAAGAGTTCGACCAACGATTCGCCAACGTACATGCTCACCGCCTCCTCGCTCAGCACCCAGACTTCGACGTTTCCAGCGCTATCAACGGCGCTGTCCACGTCGCTGATGACGATGTCAACGACGCTGCTTCCGACATCATTCAAGCGGATGCGATCTTCCTCTTCGGACGCAGCCTCGCCTGCTGTCCACGAGGTATTCCACGTCCAGGCTTCAACCGCTCCGGACGCGTCACCGAACCATAGGAGGCGCTCTTCGGGCGAGGTTGAGGTTTCAAACCAAGGCGAAGGAGCAACCAGAGCGGTCGTGAACGCATCAGCGCCATCGGCTGAACGGTCGATGCTCATCGCCTCTTTCACCGATGCCATGGGATTGCCTTGGTCGTCAAACCCGATTGATGTCTCCTCAAGCTCGAGGACGGTGGCGTAGGTTTCGCTGACCACCAACCAATGGTCCTCACCGAGGAGTTCACTGTGGACGAAACCGGTGTTCAGGTCCAATTCAGCGGGAAGCTGCCATGTAGCCTGCTGGCGGTAGACGGTGCTGCCTGCTTGGTCGACGGCGACGTAGCGCCAGAGGATATCGGCGCCGTCGATGATGTAGAGGTCGTCACCAAACATGGCGGCAGCGGCGCAGCCTACAATTTCCACAGGGCCGTTTTCGCCCTCTTCAAAGCAGGAAAAGGACGCGTCCATGCTGCCGTCTTCGTTGAGGTTCCACACGAAGGCCCCGTTGAACAGGGTCATCTTCGATGCCCCGTTTTCAGACGTATGTTCCGTGGCCCGAATAATGTCGTAGTTCAGAGCATTTTCATCCAATGAATGCGGATGGGTGGCCGTCCAGGAGGTGGTGCCGTTGGCCCAATCGCCCGACTGCACGGAGGTGATGACGTTGATGTAGTCCCCGTCGTCGTTGTATTCGAGGTTCGCAAAGATGGCATGGTCCGGACCATATTCACCAATGACGCGCCCATCTGGGCGCGATTCTGCTTCGCTTTCGAAAGGAAGAACCCCAGGGTCATCGACCAACAGGACGTGTGCAAGCGGAACGGTGGTGTACATCAGAGCCAAGGCCAAGATGGCCATCACGCCGTACTTGATGACCCAGCGCGCGCCCATGCGCACGAGGAAGAGGATGGCTGCGGTGAAGATGAAAATCATCACCAATTCAAGGGCAACGTAGCGTACCTGCGTAGATCCAGATTCGCCGAAGGCTTGCAATTGGTTGGCATCGTAGAACGGTCGAATCACCAACCCGAGCAGAATGGTGCCAACAAACATCCCCGCCATGCCCAGCATGGACGCCCACTCGCCTCGGTCGGAGGGCACCGTCTCGTCGGATGGCATGTGATTTGGTGGAAGGGGGTGCATTTGACCGCATCGGTGCAAGCAACGCCATGATGATGACCCCTCGCCCCTCGACAGGAACGTGGATGCTCAAGGACCACGCGCTTGGCTCGAGGCGCGCCGTGCCCGTGGCATGGCGCTCGGTCTTGACACCACGCGTCAACTCCTCGTGGCGCTTGGCCGACCGGACCTCCGACCGGCCACGGTGATTCACGTGGCAGGTTCCAACGGCAAAGGCACCGTGTGTGCCTTGCTTGCAGCAACTGCGCAGGCCGAGGGGCACACGACGCTCTTGTTCACCTCACCGCACGTGGCGCGCATCGAAGAGCGAATCCGAGTCAACGGGCGTCCGGTTGAAGCCGGCATGTTTGACAGAGCCGTGCTCCGGGTGAAGGCTTGCGCCGAGGATCTCAACCTCGAGCCGACCTTCTTCGAGACCACCATGCTCGTCGCTTGGGCCGTGTCCGATGCTGTAAATGCGGAGGTCGTGGTGCAGGAAACGGGTCTTGGAGGGCGGCTTGACGCCACACGTGCCACCAGGGCCGACCTGTCCATTGTCACCTCCATCAGCGTCGAGCACGCGTCACTTCTGGGGACGACGCGCGCCGAAGTAATGGTGGAGAAAGCCGCCATCGCTCGGCCAGGAAAACCGCTGTTGCTTCGCGATCCGGAGGACGGGAAGGTGCTCGAGGCCGCCCGTCGCACCGCTGAACGCGCAGGCGACCACGATTTGGACGACGACGGGCCGGCGTCCGACGTCAGGGTCGTCACCGTACCCGCCGATGTCGACGTCCGTGACGAAGCCGTACGGCTGGCCAAGGCTGCCTGCACCACACTTGGTTGGTCCGCAGACGAGCTGTTTGACCTTGCTTCTCACATCCGCTGGCCGGCGCGTGCGCAATGGGTTCGTACAGACGTGTCGAGCTGTGGGCCCATGTTGATCGACGCCGCTCACAATCCCTCCGGGCTTACGAGGACCTTGCCTGGATTGTGGCAGGACTTCCAAGCACACGTTGGAGCGGGCGCGTGGCGCCTGCTTTTCGGGACTTCACCTCAATCTGACATGGACGCCATGCTGGCCCCTTTGCTGGAGCGTTGCCGTTTGAGCCACCCCGACCACGTGCTGCTGGTGGCGCCAGAGGGAGGGCGCATGCCCGGAGTGGCCCCCGAAGTGCTGCGCGAGGAAGCATGGTCAAGCCTCCATGGCGTGGAATGCTTTGCCACCGTCGCGGATGTTGTCCGCCACATGAAGGCTCATCCAATGCCAACCTTGGTGCTTGGTTCGCTCTACCTTGCCGGCAACGTGCTGGCCGAACTAGGTTTGGACACGGACGACGACCTCAGCCTGTTACCTCAGCACGGATGAGGCGCGAGGCGCCCTTCGTCAACAAGACGACATTCCCAAGACTGCACCCCAAAGTTTGGGCCGCAAAGACTCAAAGGGAAGGTGGATGAACCACAGCCGGTCAAGATGGCTTCAAAGTGGGACGTCCGGTTTCTTGAGTTGGCGAATCACATCAGCTCTTGGAGCAAAGATCCGTCCACAAAGGTCGGCTGTGTCGTCGTCGGTGCGGATCGCGAAATCCGATCGACCGGCTTCAATGGGTTCCCACGTGGAATCGAGGATTCAGACGACAGGCTTGCGGACCGCGAAGAAAAATACCCCCTCATTTGCCATGCTGAAGAAAACGCAATCATGCATGCGGCACGTGTTGGCGTATCGCTGAGGGACTGCACGGCTTACGTGACGTGGCCTCCCTGCACGCGCTGTGCACGATCGTTGATCCAAGCCGGCATCGTGGAAGTCGTGTATGCTGGAAAGGACAACGTACCTGAGCGATGGGAAGAGGATTTCACACGTTCGACCAACATGATGAAAGAAGCAGGCATCAACCTTCGAAACGTCGAATTCGAGTGATTAACTCCAGAACCGGCGCGTACGGGCGTATTCAATTTCCGCCTCGTGCACCGCTTCCAACAATCTGTCCGTGTCCCCGCGCTGAACTTTCCTGAGGATCCGCTGTGCGGTAGCTTCTCCAACGCCACGCCCCATCAAGGCAAGCACGGCTTCCATGCCGCGGTTGGCCACAAGCTGTGCGTTCTTATCCATCCGGCCTCGGTCTTTCTCGTCCTCGCTTTTGACCCAGCCCTCGAGCATCGAGAGCATCCCCTCGCGTGCACAGGCGAGCATCCGTCCGCCGCATGCGCGGCAACGTCCGATGTCGGCGATTTCGGGGTACCGTGCCACACGGAATCGGCGCACNTGACCACAATTCAGGCAGCACAAGGCGGCTCGTTCGTTCATCAAACGAAGGCGAAGACGTTCNCGTACTGCTTCGTTGTCCCATTGTGGCAAGAGCAGGTCCTTTCGAGCCCTGTTGGAAAGGCCCAGCCGCCCGGCGGCGGTGTGATGCACGGTGATGTGACCGGCATGAATCGATTCGAGAACATGAGCGGCCCCTTCGACGTCCATCCGTTCGTGAAACAACTTGGCCAGCACTTCCTCCATGACCACCGTGCCACGGTAGCGACCGATGAGGGCCTGGAGGTTGATCTTCCGCGGGTCAACACCATGCCTGAGGATGCCGAAGGTTTTCGCCACCTCCGCAAAGCGCCACCTCACTTGACGAGAATTTGGGAGGGTCACCGAAAGCAAGCCAACCAAGGCTTCTGGAGGCGTTTCCTGCAGCCACTCAATGATGTCCTCTGGAGCAACACCGCTGGCCTGAATGGAGATGCGCGTGGCTTCCACCACCAAACGGCCCCATGACCCGGTTTTGGTGCTCGCCATCGCGAGCAGAAACTGCCCCANGGCCTCGTTGATGAGNGTCCCTTGGCANGAATTCAGGACGACNGCGTCGTCGCGTTGTTCCACNGTCATGCGCCGTTCNGTCGGCAGATCGCCNGTCGCCTCAANGTGTGCAATGACCGCCTCAGCCAACAGGCTNCGNCAGGTNGCGTCCAAGGGATGGGCGGCCAAATCTGNACCCTCTTGGCCGAGGCCAAGCACGTCGAGGGCAGAGGANGATTCGTGNGCNGGGAGGGGGAGGTTGAGGTCGGCCGCNACNGCGCGTCGCAANCGGCCAATGTCGCGCCCGACGTCTTCGGGAACCGGGGGGAGTTCCCCNAGCCATGTGGGCGCTTGCGCGACGTCTTTGGTGGGGATCACCAACAACTCGCTTTGTTCTGGGTCCGCGTCNACAATGCGCCACGTCATGCCNGCCATCACGAAGCGAGCAATGCGACCGTCGTCTTCTTCGCCGCTATCGTTGAGCGTCAGCACGAAGGCTTCGTCCACCGAGCCGATGGCGCGTCGTGTGACGGCATCGCGCACCCGGTAGGCATGCTTGTCGGGAATCATCGAAAGATGGTTGCTCACCCACGTCCTGGTGCGGCCTGCGGTTCCGTACCACCCCTTGGCNTACCGCTTGGGAACAGGGGCTTGCAAGGCGAGGACGTCGTCAGGAAGGTCCTCTTCTGGCGTGTTCCACTCCGGGCGTTCNGGAACCTTCTGATNCTTGGCGTTGAGCAANGCAACNGATTCAGCCCANACNGGCGCAGGCCATCGGTACCAAGGCACCTTGGTCGGGTCCTCNACGANNCGCACCANCCANCCGTCTTCCAGCACACGAAGCACNTTCAGCGTGTCGTCCTGNGACCAGCCNTCGAATTGCGGCACNTCTGCGAAAATGGCGGTGGCCTCGTGCAGCGGGACCGCTTTGTGTGCATGGGCCATCAGCACCAGCTGATTGGCGGCGATGCTCCAGGGTCGCGCACGCCACGTGACGGGTTCAATCGCCGCTTCCATGGCGCGCCGTGCGGTGACGGCCGCCTCGCTCAATTCGTCCACGTCCCAGACCAACAAGTGCCCACGGCCGAGACCGCCCAAGCGGTGATCGGCACGACCCACGCGCTGAAGCATGCGGTCCACGGAACGGGGTGAATTCACCTGAATGACCCGCTGGACNCTGCCAACGTCGATGCCGAGTTCAAGACTGGACGTGCAAACCAACGCATCGAGGTCCCCTGAGCGGAGGTCGTCTTCCATCGCCTGCCGCGTGTCTTGAGCGAGGCTTCCGTGATGCACGCCGATGCGAAGGTGCGGCGCCATGTGTTGCAGGCGCTGGCCAACGGTTTCAGCNTCGGATCGGCTGTTGACGAAGACCAAGGCTTGGGGCGTCTGTTCCACCTGCCGAATGAGGCGCCTGAACGTGGCGTGGGCACGCGTGGACAGGGCCTGTTCGACCGCCCCGATCTCGTCCTGCGCTTCAGGCGGCTCGGATTCAACGGTCAATTCAGTCTCGCGCGGGGCGACCGCCACCATCGCTTGCCCGCGGCCTGGGGCAAGCCATTCGGCCACATCGGTGGGGTTGCCNACGGTCGCAGAGAGCCCAATGCGTTGCACGCGGTGGCCGCACATGTGGTCCAAACGCGAGAGCCCGACGGAGAGTTGCCAGCCACGTTCACTCGCCGCAAGATCGTGGACTTCGTCCACCACGACGGCTTTGACGCTGCGCAACAACGCACGAAGTCGATGGCCGGTGAACATCAACTGGAANGTTTCAGGCGTGGTCACGAGCAGATGAGGTGGCCGCTTAACCTGGCGTTGACGCTCGGACTGCGACGTGTCGCCATGGCGTAAGCCAACCCGCAGCCCCACGGACTCGGCGAGATCGATGAGACGACGGTCCACGTCGCGGTTCAGCGCACGCAGCGGCGTGATGTAGAGGATGGCGAGCGGGTCCCACGCTTCGTCGAGGCAACGGTGGAGCAGCGGCAGCACGGCTGCCATGGTTTTGCCAGAACCTGTGGGGGCCACCACGACGCCTTCCTCGCCTGCTGCCAAGGCCGGCAGCGCCAAGTCTTGCACCGGTGTTGGCGCCCATCCTCGGCCGTCAACCACCTCTCTGAGGGCCGGATGAAGCGCATCAAAGACCGAACCCATCTCCGCACCTCATCCGAATCCCCGGCCCGTAGGCCTTGAGGTCACCGCTTCNNTCNTGGCATCNNTCGCACGNNTTGGCCATGCCGATATTCGCTTGAATGACGTCTGGAGGTAGCCTTATTCACTCGGATTTGTTGAGATGACTATGAGCAAAAGGTTCGCCTCAGTTTGCTCATTCCTGTTCCTCTTTACCGCCTTGAGTGGATGCATCGCCGAAGAAGACGCCGTCGAACCTGTGTCATCTGCGGACGACCTTGGATGGGACCTGCCTGCCTTGATCGACGACTGCATTCAATTCGAGGGCCTCGAACGTTGCTGGTTTACCCACGTGCCGAGCAGTTACGACCCTGAGGTTCCGCCTCCCCTGCTCGTCAACATGCACGGGTATGGAGGAACAAACAGCGCGTTCTACAACTATTCGCAATTCGATGCGATCGCCGAAGCCCATGGGGTCGTGGTCGTGTATCCGCAGGGCTACGAAGACTCCTGGAACGCAGGGTGGTGTTGCGGCGAAGCGAGGGACGATGGCCTTGACGACGTTGGATTCATTCTCANNATGATCGAAACGGTCAGCAGCAACATNACGGTGGACGANTCCAGNATTTATGCCTCTGGCCACTCCAACGGCTGCGCCATGACCCACAAACTCGCCAACGAAGCCAGTCACGTCTTCGCGGCGGCAGGTTGCATGGCCCTGTACTTGCTCGAGAACCCCCATCCTTCCTACAGCCCAATTTCCCTCATCGAAGTGCACGGCGTCCTCGACGGCGTCATTCCGTACGGCACCTCATACTCCTCCTCGATGTACTTCGACGGCTCGCTTGAAGGAGAGGAAGGCGCGATTCAGAACATCATGGATTGGGCTGAGATGAACGGGTGCGAAGGNAGCATCTTGCCTCCTGAAATCTTTGAGGTCTACCCCGATTATTCGGTCATGGGATACGACTCATGCGAGCAGGGAACCGAGGTGAACTTGGTCACGCTCAACTACGCGCACCACGTGCCGTATACCAACAGCGACGTGGACAACCCCACCAACGTTGACACGGTCCAAATCGTGTGGGATTTCATCAGCCGGTTCTCAAAATCGGATGAACTCAGCACCGCCTGAACACGTGTCCGGCAGATGCAAGCCGTCACAGCATGGCCATATCGCAGTCATCGTTGTACACCGCAGAAGTGGACGTGGCGAGATTTGAACTCGCGGCCTCTTCGTTGCGAACGAAGCGATCTTCCAACTGATCTACACGCCCTTGTGCAGCCTTCCGCTGGACGCGGNCCACTTAGCCCTTGCGACCATGCATCTGCGCTGACAGAGAGCGGAAACAGGTTGATAGGGCGGTGCCCAGTGTTCNNGCCATGACGACCCCTCTGATCGAGGCTGAAGCCCACTGTGACGGACCCTGCGGCGTGTACGACCCTGCCAGCGCACGTGTGGCCGCTGAAGCCGTCCAGTCGATGACCAACAAGATGCTCGCCCACAGCTGCCCGGACACCTCTGATGTGCCCGCCATGGCCGCTTACCTGAACACCATGTCCCGCTACGCGGCCATCAAGGAAGAAGAAGCCCAGAAGTGCAAGAAGGAACTCCTCGTGCTCTGGACGGACTTCTTCAAGCCCCAACACCTCGAAGCCAACCCCGACCTCCACACCGTGTTTTGGAAGGCTGCGAAGCTTTGCTCGGCCTGCAAGGTCGAGGTTTCCGCGGTGCACGCTCAGGAACTCATGGACGCGGTGGAAGAAATCCACGCCATGTTCTGGGCCGTGAAGGGCCGTGACGTCCCTTGGATCCGCGCCTCCTGAGGCCGGAACATGGGCGAACTCGTCCAGGTACGCATCAATGGCCACAGCATGTGGCCAACATATCCAGATCAGCACGTGGCCACGTTCCGAACGGTCGAAGCCACACAACACGTCCCGCCAGGGACCGTGGTGTTGGCCCAACATCCGCTCAAACCAGAGGTCAAGGTGGTCAAACGCGTCCGTCACGTCACCGATGACGGACGTCTCTTCCTCGAGGGCGACCAACCCGACCCACTGGGTAGCGAGGACTCGCACAACTTTGGTCCGGTGAAAGCCGAGGCCATCCTGGCCGTGGCCACCGACGANNANGNNTGAACTCANTCGTCANAGTCNTCNTCGTCGTCNTCNTCGTCGAAGTCTTCGTCGCCTTCGTCGTCCCACGCGTCTTCGTCNTCNTCNAAGAACGCACCTTCACCGTGATCGATGGCCGTGCGTTGCGCGACCGTTCCAACGACCGCGACGAGCAGCAAACCGAAGATCGAGAAAATCCACGCCAGTGGGTTCTCACGGTACGAGTCCTTCCAACCGAATCCAGCAGCGTAAGCGACTTGGAGGCCGTGCTCGGCCTCGTTGTCGTCATCGTTGGCTTCGAGGACCACGTTTTCTCCGTCCACAACCACACGNATGCGGTCGACTTCTTCGGCCGTCCACTGTTGAGTGAGTTCGACGACCTCTCCTTCACCAAGGCCAGCAATGGCCCTCGTCGCAAAGGGCGACTCAGCATCCCCAGCGTAAAACGCGACGTTGAACGAAATGTTCGTTGCACCACCGACGTTTTCCACACCCACCGTGACCGTGACGGTGGAGCGGGGTGCGATGTGGTCGTCGGACAAAGCGATGGAAGCCACACGAAGTTCTGGACCAACGGCACCAAGCCGCACCCATTGACGCTCAAAGTCGGTGTCGTCCTCGGCCAGTTCCGGGATTGGGCTAGC
The DNA here is from genome assembly GCA_002723635.1 of Methanobacteriota archaeon. Classification (GTDB taxonomy): domain Archaea; phylum Thermoplasmatota; class Poseidoniia; order Poseidoniales; family Poseidoniaceae; genus MGIIa-L3. The sequence continues at coordinate 18,042 of PBMM01000025.1, forward strand.
TTCTGAGTTTGAAACGACAGGGAAGTCGTTGCCTGCCGCGTCGTANCCTGACACAAAGAAGCCCACGAAGTCGCCTTCCCGTGGCGTGATGGTCCCGCCAGCCGTGAGGTCAACGCTGCCGGTCCATGTCACGATCATGCCGTCCTGACGCATGCCGAGCGGGCTTGAACCTGCACCAATGGTGATGGTGCGCGTTTCGTCACGCATCACCCAATGCACGTACTGAACCGAACCGGTCAGGTCGGCGTCTTCAGACCCAAGGAATTCCACCGGCACCGAACTGAGGTCGTTTTGCTCGGAAACGTCGATGACGTTCAGTGGAGCCACACGTCGGGTCACACGAGGTGCGGCGTCATCGACAAGCACGCGCAGCGTGGTGGACACCAAGGTGCCCGTCATGTCCTCGCCACGGCCAGGAATGTTGGTGATGGAAATCAAGCACGTCCGTGTGGGCGAGGACTGCAAGGTAGCCGCCGATGAAAGGGGCACCTCGACCTCGTAACCACCGTTCTCGGTGAGCGAACCGTCCGACCAAGTCTTTTCGCCGTCAAACACGTCAACGAGGATGCCCAAGTCGCGCGGTGCAGCGATGTCGGAACCCTCGTAGACGACCCGTCCGGTGAAGGCCAAACGGTCGTCCTTCCGCACGCGAGTCCCGTCTGCGACGGGGCCGGTGCGGGGTTCGCTGACATCGTTCACTTCGAAGGAGTCTGAAGCGAGCACGAGGTCGTTTTCGACGCGGAAGGTGTGCTCCAAAAGCAAAATCCTGCTGTCGCCAGAGGAGGCGCGCTCCTTGTAGAGCAAGGCAACATCGCCCATTTCCTCGTCCGGCCAATCCCAGCCGAACTTGATCTGGAAGGTGACGATGATCCACGGAAGCCCGGATTCGTTGGTCGTCTCGACCATCGTGCTGGTCGGCAAGATGGTGATGAAGGGGCTCTCGGACCAGAAGGTGTCGTTCAATCCCGAATAGGAAATTCGTTGGGCGTCGCGTGCAGGGTTCGGCCCTTCAAAGTCGAAGACCAAACTGATGTGCTCGAAGTCGATGGCGGTGTTGGCGTCGATGAAGCCGAGCGTGATGGTCTGGGTCAAGCCAGCGTAGACAGCTGCGTCGTCGTCATGCCCGAGCCATTCCAAGCCGGTGAAGATGGCCGAGGAATCTTTGCGCGTCCTGAAGGTCGCGTCGTCGTAATTGAAGCCGTGCTCGCCCTTGAGCTGCAGCACTTCTTCATCCAATCCAATGGCTTCGTAGTACAACGGATTGCCGGCTTGGTCGCCACCGCTCCAGAAGTAGGACACGCGCCCCATGTTTGGATTGCGGCTGTGGTCGATGGTCGTGGCGAACCACTTCTTTGTGGACTCGCTGGTGTTGTAGACCTGCTTGGTGGCGTACTCCGAAGGTTCTGCCTCGCCGTTGCGGTTGAGGTCATGGTCCTGTTCGACCCAGTAATTCAGGGTCAATTCCATTGGAACGCCGATCTCATCGTTGACCAAAGCACGTACGGCTTGTTGGTTGGACGCCGCTTCGTAGGCGTCTTCGGCCGGAACCGTGAGGGTGCGCTCTGGAGCGGTACCGTCCACGCGGAAGGTGCGCGACCATTCCGAGTTTGGCGTCATTACGTGGGTTGGATCCTTTTCGTTGTAGGTCTGAACCTCGTAGGTGATGCCGTCCGGGATGTCGAGGTTGGGCACATCGATGCTGATGAAGAACGAACCGTTGTTGTTCGACGTATCCCTTGCGGACGCTTCGACGTAGTTGTTTCGAGCGACGCGGACGTCGAAGGCGCTGTCCAAGGGTGCGTCATCCGTGTCCATGAACCACATGGCACCGGTGAAGTGGAGTTGCTCACCGGCGGAAACCCAGCCTTGGTCGGGCACGTCATCACGGGTCAATTCGCCATCGTTGTCACGGACCTTGAGGTACCCAAGGCCGTAAGACCGGTTGGCAAGGAGTTGCCCGTCCGCCTGAAGGAGGGCGGGACTGTAGCCAGCAGAGCCAGAGTCGTCGAGGCAATTGGTCCGGAAGCCGACGCCTCCGACCACGCCTTGGCCGTCGTGTTGACCCATGTCGGGCATCTGGTCGGTGACGGTNAAGAACCAATGAACCTCGAGAATGCCGTTGCTCAGCACCGAGTACGACGAGGGGTCCAATTCGATGTAATCTTCCGGATCNTTGGGGGCCGGGAACACGTCCCCTGGATTCCACGTGAAGGTCGGATTGGCCGATGCTCGGCTGGTCAAGAGCGTGAGACTGGCTTCCTGCAAACCGTTGGCGTTCTCGCCAATGACGTGACGTGTCACCACTTCGTACGGTTCAGCACGGGCGTGGAGGACCTCGCCCTCTGGAATCTGGATGGCCAAATTCACCGTTTGCATCGTGTACGTGACCTCAAACGAAGAAAGGATCAATTTGCCCGGCTTCGAGGACGTCAAAGTCACCTCAAGGTCAACGTAACCTGAACCAGTGGACGGAATATTGTCGTTGAATCCCTTCAAGAAGCGAGACGCGGAATCCTGACTCTGCGCCGTTGCTGCACCGAACAAGGTGCCCTGCATATCCCAAATTTCGGTGCCGGCCACCTTGAGCTCAACGTTCTCGGGGACGTTGGAGTGGAACTGGATGTGCACGTCTTCCAGCGTCGGAGAACGGAGGGTTGAGGTCGAGGCCAGTTCAATTCGGAAGCATTGGTAGTACGACGTTGAGGTGAAGGATTTCGACTGGCCGGATTGAGTGAACTGTTGCACGTTGAGGCTGGTTGAAGTACAGGAGGTGCTCGAAGAGCCTGTGGCCAAATTCACTTTGATGGACGTGCCCGTTGGCGTGGTGGCGTTCCAATGGACGGTCGCCGCCACGACGTTGGTGGTGCCACCTGTGTATTGGTATCCGTAGATGTAGCCGTTCCTGACGTATTGGTTGACNTACTCAATGACAACNCCGTCCANAATTGGCGNNGCCTGNGCGGTTCCTGANAACGTGGCACGCCACGTGAGTTGGGTACCTGACGAGGCGAAATTCACGGTCTGCCCGGGCGTGGCNGTCTGCCACGTGCTGCCNCCGTCGTTGGACACCTGCACCGACACCGAAGTGCCCGATGGAACATAGGCGAACACACCTGCAAGTTTGAGCGAGGAGACGGCGCTGGAAATGGTGGTTGTGGCCCCTTGCACGGTCGCGGACGTGCCCGAGGGCGATCGCTGGTCGTACAGAGCACCGTCACCGGCCATCTGGAATTGGCGNGCATAGCCGCTGCAATAGCTGACGTGGAAGCAGGCCCACATGACCTTCCCCTCATCGTATTCTGCCAAACCGTAGTGCCCACCGCCCGGCATGGCTTGGTAGCCTTCCTTCATCAGCAAACTGCCCGTGAAGGAGTAGTGGTGGTGGCGGCTGCCCTGAATGTTGTATTCGTTGACCGTCACACGTGGGTGGTTCACGTCCAGACCAGACAATGGATTGTTCGACGCTCCCATGTGGTTGAAGTCCGAGGAGGATCCGAGGCTCCACGTTCCGTTGATGGACGTTGGAGAGGCGGGATTCAATTCCATGAGGTATTGGTTGTAAATCGGGTAAGAACTGCTGTCGTAATAGGTGGCCCAGAGCTTGCTGGTGCTCTCGTCAAAGTCAACGCCGGTAATGTAGTAGGGGTATCCAAAGCTGTAGGAACTGCTGCACGTCCATGAGGTCTCGCTGACCGTCCACTTTGAGAGGAGATAGCTGGAGTAATGCGCCAACCACACCTTTCCGCTCGAATCCATCGTGGCGTCGTAGATGTTGTAGCGNACGGAGGTGCTGGAACAGGTTCCTGTGCTCATGCTCGCCGTGCCGATGTAATCACCCGTGGTGGCGTTGAACCGNTGGATGGTTGGGACGTTGTACAACGANGAAGACGAGTATCGGAACTGGTGGATTTCGTCCTCGACCACGATGTTCACTCCCGCGTACGTCCACGCCGTGGTGGACGGCGCGCTGATGGCTGAGAAACGAGAAAGCACGCCGGTGTAGCCTTGATCACCAAGCGAGACGAAGCCCCCGGTGGTGTTGTGCGTCGCCGTGCCCACGNTGCTCAACGCGGCGCTGGAGGTCAAACTGCCCGAGGTGGTTGAAGGCTGGGGGCGCAGCGTGACATCGGTGTTCTCAACGTGCACGTTGCTTCGGCTTCCGCTGGTGTACGGCGAAGGAGGCGAACCCGACCAGGTGCCGCTGCCTGCACCACCAAAGTGGCGGTCTGTGGTGAAATTGGTGTACGTCGTTTGAGAGGCGTCTCCGACCAAGTTGAAGCGGGCGCCGGTGACTTCAGAGCCATACGGCAAGGTGATGAGACCCGCGCTTCCTTCTCCAGCGCTGTTGAAGGTGTGGGTGTAGGAGGTGGTCCCGTCCTTGAATTGCGTTTCAGTGGTCGCGCCAGCAGCCAGCGGCGTGGCCAAGGAAAGGAGAAAGAGAAGCGTGAGAAACACGGCCTTTCGCATGAGGAACCCTCTCAGGGCCTTTGGGCCCTTCTTGAAGACGGTATGCACACCATATCAATGGAATGGTCACGTGATTGTTCCTCTTGGTCAACCGCAACGGATATCTTGCCCATCCAACATCAAAGGTCCAATGACCTTCATGCAGCGGATATGGGACCGCGCCCACGGCCAACACCTTGCCATCACCGCGACGGCAAGCGGAGGAGGATTGGTTGCCTTCCTGAGCGCCATGTTTCACCTCATCGCCCTGCGACCGCTGCCAGAATGGGAGGAGATGACGGGGTTGGCCATCACCGTCCTTGCCGTGTCTGCCGTGGTGCTGCTCGTCTCCGTGCCCCCCTTCCTGCGTCTTCGCGGGCACGTGGCCAGCCTCGAGGAGATCATGGCCACGTCCAGCATCGCTGAGCGGAGGAGGCGACGTTCTGAGGGCGACGAAGCCGCCAAGGCCCTCGGTGCGGGTTGGGCCGAGCGTTGGAAGCGCTTCCTTGAAGACGGGCGGCGGTGACCTCGCCCTGTGGTGAAGGACGCAGCCCCCGAAACGATGTCCCTCACGAACCTCGTTCGCGAGGTGGGCATCGCGGTCGCGATGATTGGCCTACTGATNGGTGGGCTATTCCTCCACACGGGCACCATGCCCCCGTTGGTCGTTGTGGAATCGTCGTCCATGGTGCACGACGCCAACGGCGAAATCGGCAGCATCGATGCTGGAGACCTCATCTTGGTGCACGGCCGCGATCCAGCCGGAATCGTCACTTTTGCTGAAGCGACCAGCATCGGCCATTCTGACTACGGCCACACAGCCCATGGCATGGGAGGCGACGTCGTCATCTACGAGAAAAACGGCGACGACGGGACGCCCATCATCCATCGTGCCATACTGCGCGTGATTGCCAACTCGACCACGTCCCCAGACCGTGCCGGTCTTGCTGAAGCCGGACATTCGATGGGCGAGTCGCACAGCGAGGAGCCAAGCGATGACGTGGCGTGCCCACAGGGTGGCGCCTGGGACCCAACCCTGCGGGACACGGACGGAGCCCTCGGGACGTGTGTGTTGACGTGGGACGTGCCCGGAACGACCGTGCGCAACCAAAGCACGGTGACGGTCAGTTTCAACGGCGAGGAGGCCGGATACTACGACTGCAGGCGACCCGCCCACGGGAACGCTGAGGCGTACTTGGTTGTGCATGAATGGCAGCCGACCCACGAAGGGCTGTTGACGCTGGGCGACGCCAACAAGTGTTCCGTGGACCNAGGCCCNGGCNCCNCCAACGGATCTGCTGGCGTTCATGGCACGAACGGTGTCGTTGAAGCCATTCGAACGGATTGGGTCATTGGACGAGCAGGGGCTGAAATTCCATGGCTCGGGGTCCTCAAATTGGTGCTGTCCTCCAGTGGCCCCGGAGCCGTNTACGTCCCGAATTCATCCTACATCGGTTTGCTTGGCATCATCGGGGCCGTGCTGGCCGTACCNATGGTGATCGACCCGCTTGTCCGACGAATGTTTGAGAACGCTCCAGAGCGAGAGGAAGCCAAACGCGAGCGCGCCACGAGCNTGATGCTGAGCGCACTGCNAGAAGAGGAATGATCACTCGCCAAGGGCGCGACCAAGGTCGGCTTCACTTCGATCAAGCGAGGCCTTGATGTCCTCCAACTCCTTCTTGGCCGGTTCCAAGGTGGCCGTTTCCAATTGCTTGGAGACACGTGTGAGGCTGGCCCGGAGCCCTGAGAGTTGTTGCGTTTGGGTGCGTGGCTGAGTCATGTCGGTGCGCATTTCGGTCAACCACCGTTCAAGCAAATTCCGCCCGAACTCCGGTGCTCGCCCCGCCCTGTTGCTGAAGGTGATCTCGTTGGTTCGGTGCCTGAAACGAATGCCAGCCCGGGGCGAAGGCGTAGCCTGCGTGGATCCAGGCTTCCACAAATCGAGCGGGATCTCCAACCGACCCTTGAGCACCGTGCGTTCGCCTTCGCCTTCCAAGTGAATCAGAACGACTCGATCGTCGAGCCGAACAAAACACTGGACCATGGCGCCCTCTGCGTGCCANTCAACCCGATCGTGAACTTGTTGCGTGGGGTATGCATCCCGGAGCCATCGCTCGACCCGACGAGGCTCTAGCGCCATGCCCACACGTGCGCTCCACCCCTCTTCAAGGAAACGACCGAAGCGGCACAGGGCTTCATAGCACACGGTGCAGAGGACAANGCGTGGCCAGCACGTGGGGCGCCGTCGACTTCAGTTGGCGGTGGTTGCTCTTCGCCTTCCTTCTGTGGTGGGCGATGCTAAGGCGCTGGGAAGCCAACGGCACCCTTGATCGATGGAATGCATCGCGGGCCCTCGGTTTTGTCCTGATGGTCAGAACATCCCGTGGTCTTGGTCTGCTGGAAAAAATTGCCAAGCCTCGGAAATTTTGGCGAGCCTACGGTGAAGTTGCCACGTGGGTCTGCGTCAGCACCATGTTGCTTGCAGGTCTCCTCGTGATTCTCAGTTTCGTGCTCACCATCACGCAAGGCACGACCACAGAACCGCCTCCACCTTCGGAGCTTGTCGCCATCCCTGGCCTGAACCCCGTGATTCCCTTGGGATGGGGCGCTCTGGCCTTCATCGTGGCCTTGGTCATCCACGAATTCGGTCACGGGCTCCTTGCACGCGGACACGGCATGCGCGTGCGCGCCTTTGGNTTGCTGCAACTTGGACCCCTGCCCCTTGGCGCATTTGCTGAACCCCAGTCCGAGGAATTGCTGCAAGCACCCCGCCGTGAACGCTTGCGGATGTTTGCGGCCGGCCCAGCGACGAACATCTTCGCCGCCCTGATCCTCCTGCTCCTGTTGGGTGGCTTAGCCAGTCAATTCGCTGCAGCGGAAGACGGCGTTCACATACGCGGCGTAGTTGTTGGCACGGGAGCGGAAGAAGCAGGGTTGGAACCTTGGGACCGAATTATCGCCATCGACGACACGCCAATCATCGATGACACCTCCTTCACCGAAGCACTGGCTGCTCTCGAAGCAGGCACCACGGTGAGCCTGACGGTGGTGAATCTCGACGGCGAAACGCGGACGGCCGAAGCATGGCTGAGCGACAAACGCGAACATTTCGCTGACGACGGATGGAGTGAGGCGCAACTCGACGCGAATGGCATTGAATCGGGGGATGCCTTCCTCGGCGTCCAGCAGGTGGCCGACGGAACCATCGGCATCGACCGATTGGCCGGACCGCTTTCGCCCAACGTTGAGGCGGGACTCGCCCAGCGGCTTATCGCCACCCCCATCCACGCGCTACGCCTGATTTTCGTGCCGTTTGAGCTCCAAGGCGTGGCCATCCATCCCATCGAAGAGGGTTTCCTGGTGGCGGACGACGGCGTGGTGGCCAACGTGCTTGGCGTCGACGGCATGCTGATCCTCGTCAACCTGTTTTTCTGGCTGATCTGGGTCAACCTNCTGCTCGGGTTCACCAACCTCATTCCCATGGTGCCCTTCGATGGCGGTCACATGTTCAGGGACGTNACGCATGGCCTTCTGGAAGGCATTGCGCGCTTGGGTCGACGCCTCAACATGTGGAGCATCAGCGGGTTGCGTACNGCCCACATGGCGTCAAAGGCCACAGGGTTGACGTCGCTGGGATTCTTCGGCATGTTGGTGCTGATGATCGCCTTGCCGTATCTGCTCTGATCAGGCGCTGCCCATCCAGCGGGACATGCCTTCCACGCATCTCTCTGGACACTCAAGTTGAGGGAGATGGCCGACGTTTGGCACCACGATCAGGTCAGAATGTTGGAGGTGTTCGTGGTAAAATTCTCCCATACGCACGGGGCAAATCGAATCCTCCGCCCCCCACATCAACAGGGTGCGGGTGCTCATCCCCTTGATCTCCTCAGGTGTGAAATCCGCCCAGGTGTCCGCAAACTCTCGGAACATGGCCTCCATGCTCCCCGGATACCTTGAGAACGCCCACATTCTGTCAACCTCCTCATCGGTGATGGTTGAATCGTCGTGTACCATGTCCTGAAGGGATTCCTTTGCCATCTTTCTGGACCACATCCGCTTGATCATGAATCGGCCAAGCGGGTTCTTCATCAGCCTCAACGCCAAGGGTGGCTTGGTCTGCTGCTCACGTGGAGCTCCACTCGCGGAAAGCAGAATCAGGTGGCTGACCATGTCCTGGTGTTCCATGGCGTATCTGACCGAGATTCGTCCACCCATGGAATGACCAACCAAAACAAAGCGTTCGATTCCGAGATGTTCCACCACCATCGCGAGATCCGCAACGTAACGCTCGATGCTGTATGTGTTGTCGGACGCTGGACCCGTCAGACCATGCCTGCGCAAGTCAAACCTGATCACTCGAAAGTCATCGATCAGATGCTTCACAAGTCCATTCCATGTGTGCAAATCTTCACTGTGTCCATGCACGAGAACAAGTGGAGGTGCACCCTTCTCACCCTCGTCTCGGAGATGGATCATTTCCCCGTGTGGTAATGTGATGAACTGTGAAGGAGAGGCCCCATATCTTCCCTTCAAAGCGCCGACGTCTTCCCACGTTGGACCAAAGAGAAGTGATCGGACACCACCCATCGATCTCCATACGGAACGGTGCGTTTTGAGTGTATTCGAGCGGCCTCCCTGATGGAGAGGCCGTGCTTTGACCGGACGCTGTGCTTAGTCGTTCCAGGACGCCGTGGTGGTGTCGTCCAAGACGACCACGCCGATGATCTCGGTGGTGTGGGCATCGGCATGAAGGACATAGAACGCCTTTCCGTGGAAGTAGGCATCCCCCTCGTGGTTCATGCGGTGAAAATCCACAAGAAGCGTTCCCGCTGTTTCGGACACGCTTGTGAAGTCAAGCTGATTCAGCCTGCTCCCAACATATCCATCCGCATCCAATGTGCCTCGCAGAAGGGAGAAGCCTTGCACGAGTTCTTCCCTGTTCTCGAAGACGGTCGTCCCTGAAGGGGACGAGGCAAAGAACGGCGTTCTGCACCGGTCCGCAATGAGGTCGTAATCCTTCTTTTCGAAAGCTTGGATGTATTCCATGTACAGATCGAGCGCCTTTTGCTCATCCATAGANCTCCTAAGCGGGTCGGCTCTATGAGGCATGGGNTTCTACNAGTCCCTACTGGACCAGCGTAAGGTCAGATTGTACGAGCCCGCATCAGCGAAGCCACGACGTCCATGGTCGTCCCGGGTTCAGCANCGGCGAGTGGAAGCGCCGAAGGCACGCCAAGCGATGGCTTTCTGGTGGCAAAGGTGCTCAAGAGGTGGACAAAGCGATTCAGAGGCAGGCCTTGGTCCCAATCCAAATGGGGTCGCCCCCGTGAGGTCAAAGGCAACAGGGGCACGTGCGCCACCAACCGCTCCATGTGCCCACTGACGTGCGATGTTTCCACACGGAAGATGCGCCATGAATCCCCTCGCGTCCCCTTCAGCCGATACGCGTAGAGGGGCATCAACCCCGTTCGCTCACCGGTGGCCACCAGCGCATCGTGCTGGTCCAAGGTCCNCCCTGAGAGGTACAACTTGGGATCTTTGCTGCACTTGACCTCGATAGGGAAGGCCGCGTCACCTCGAAGGACAAGCAAATCTCCCGTGCCTTCGGTACCGCTTCCCGGCGCTCGAACGACAAGGAAGGGGGCTTCGAGAATCGAACGCATGCGCACGCGCTCCTCAGGTGAGCATGAACGGGTGACGGCATCGACGCCGTCCGATGAACCGGCCAACACATGGAGGAGTTCACGCTCGTATGCNCTGCCTGTGCCCATGGCCNAAGAACGGCGTCAATGGTTTTTGATGATGTCCGAGGATTGCANGGTCCGTNATGGNCTTCAAATCCCTCTGCCNCATCGCCNAAGCGTGGCCCGCATCGGCGTTCGGAGCGCTGATTTCACGTGGGTGCACCAGGTGCTGATTCTCCTTCGGAGCCTCGGGCATCGCCCGTGCCATCTCGAAACCGGCGAAGNCGTGCCCCACGACGTTCAGGTGGTGCTGAGCACCGTCGAAGAGTGCGGAAGCGGAGAACTTGGGCTTCGCCGNGACCANCTNGAANCGGATTTNGCGAAGGCGCTGCGAAACNCCGGNACGACCACTGGGNAGCGCCGAGTGGTGATTGGNGTCGATCCAGGACCACGCCCTGGTGTGGTCTGGTCCGTGGACGGACGCGAGGAGGGAGCCAAGCAACTGGACCGGCCCGACGATGTGGNCCGCGTGGTCAGAGAACTGAGTGAAGCACACGANAATCGCCCNATGNTGGTGCGCGTGGGCGACGGNGACCCNGGCGTGCGCAACCGAATCCTCAGNGACCTCTTTGACACNGGNCATGCGGTCGAACTCGTCGACGAACGGAGGACGTCGAAAGGACTGGCACGTCATGACCACATCGGTGCGGCCCGCCGCATCCACCGCTTGCGTGGTCGAGCCATGGGTTTGGTTCCGGGCGACCCACGGTGGGAAGGCATGGTGCGNGACGTGCAGCGCCAGAGCCGTGAATGGACGGAAGGCCGGTTGACACTTCCNTCTGGTCTGGCGTTGGAGGTGGCCCGNGGCGAACTCAGTATGGCCGAAGCCGTNGCAAAAATGGGNGGCATCAGCTGACTTGGATGCTGTACCGCGTCCTTCCACGCCAATAGACGCTGATGCGCCCGCCGCTGGACACACAGATGGCCAAGGCCGCTGCTTGGAGGGAGAGGGCCTTTGCGGCCAAATGACGCCCTCCCTCACCGGAATGAAGCGGAACGTCCGTCGTCACCTGGATGTAACGTCCAGCATCGCTGGCCACCCCGGCACGGTTGAACAGAATCGCTCCATCCAGCCATGCAAACTCAAGAATGGTTTCGTGGGTGTCTTCTCGCACGATATCCCTTCGGGCCACAGGGTGACCCTTGAACGGATTCAGCACCAAGGCCTTGGAATGGCGTCGCATGGAGGGCAGGCTTCCAATACCAAACAACGCTCCAATGGCATGACCTTCTCGACCACGATCTGCGATTCTTCGGGCCAATCCGATGGCGGCCGTGAGCACTTCAAGGTCTACATCGGCCTCCTCCGCTAGGGTCACCAAATTGTGTGAATCCAGCGAACCGGTGTCCACGTCCAATACGCCTTCGATTGGGTCAGCGAGAACCACAAGGTACCGCTCTTCGCGGGATGCAAGGTGCTCTCCGACGGTCTGCAGCACCAAATCATGCAAGTGCGTCAGAAGGCCGAGGCGTTGCGAAGTCAGGCGTTGTTCAAGCAACGTGCAAGGTTGGCCTGAGGCAAGCACGGCNTCCATGACCGTGCGCTGACTGGTCAAGACGGCACGTGGCATGGAGGCAGGCAAGCGCTCCAAAGCGGCCAGCAATGATCGGGAGTTGGTTCCAATGAGAACGGCACGGTCGTAGGACGCTCGGCCCGCGAGGCTGGCCTCAACAAGGTCAGCCAAAACCGCCACGAGCCCACCTCAGGCTGTCGTTGTGTCCATGCCGGGGAACTGGTCCTCGTTTTCACGGTACACCGTTCGCATGTTCATGATGAAATTGCGATCCTTGACCACGAGGATGTACTCGTTGAACCCTGGGTCTTCGACGCCATCCAGCTTCGAGAGGATGATGTCAAGGGTCAGCTTGGCACCTTCACGGTGCGGATAGGCGAAGACACCCATGGAGATAGGAGGTGCCACGATGCGGCGGACGTTGCCGATGCTTTCCACGCGCTCGAAGATGTTCGCGTATGTTTCAGGGAGCAAGTCGCGGCGCCGTTCGTCCTGGTTAGGGCGGCGGCAGTCGGGNCCAACCGCGTGGATCACGTGCGTGTAGCGGTCGCTGAGGGCGAACGGACTCGTCACGACATTGGTGGTGACCGCGCAGGGGGGAGCGTTGATCTTGCGTTGGTCTAGACAAATTTGCCGGGTTGCTTGCGTCATTTCCTCGCCTGCTTCGGCGTGGATACGGGCGTCCATGCCTTCGCGACCAGAAAGGCGATTGTTGGCGGGCGTGATGAGGATATCACCCTCGTGATGCCAAGGTTCACCACCGACCACGCGAAGAACGCCGTGACGACAAGTTCGTGCCATGTACAGTTCGGCCATGAACGGCCGAAAGGGCACGAGTACATATGAGGTATGGAAATGGGGCCCTTCCTTGCGCCGCAGCGCAAAGAGGGCGGCCGACCCTGAGGGTTATGGCGTAGAAACGCGGGCGAGAGCCTCAGTCGAGGTGCTCGATGCCCTGCTTCTTGACGTTCGCCTTCTTGATCTTGTCAGGCAGCCAGGCGGGCCCGTTGGCGGGCTTGGCAACCATGGAGATCGAGCCGGTGAAGACGTGGACACGCTTCGTCCCGCGCTCGCGCAGGCGAATGCTCGTGTGCCCGCGCGTTGCAGCCTTAAGGGCCGCACCACGCGGTTGCTTGCTCGCGAACACTTGGCTCGTATCCTTTCCGTTTTCCATCAGCACAAAGTACTTCTTTTCTCCCATGAGGTATTCCTCCATTTGTTCGTTGTCCAAGACAAGTTATAACCATTTCTCCGAATGAAAGGCATACTGCGCCCCATAAGGGACGCAGTGCGCCATTCCGAGACTAATCGAGACACTGCGCGGCCATTATTGATTCAACGAAGTTTGCTCCTCAACGAAGGCGCTCCACGCAGCATCCGACCCCCCTTCTGGGCATGGCCCGTTGAGCCAATCGTCGTACTGCTCGACAGACCAACCATCTGGACGTTTGAGCACGGCGACCTCTGAAGTCGGCACATGATCCCAAAGCGCGTCTTGGTTCGCATCACCCAACCCAACACCCGCCTCCTCCCCGAGGACCTCCGGCTTGGAGCGTGCGAACAACACCGTCACGACCGCCACAAGAAGCAGCAGAGGAACCGCGAGGAGAAGCAGCGGCATGCCATCAGATTCCGCTTCTGGAGCATCGCCCCCATCATCGGGGCCAGAGGAACGGTTGGCAGCTGCGAGCACCACGGGGACCTCAGCGACGTCGAACTCATCGTCCACGTCCACACAACGAAGGATTTGATTCAGCGTACCATTGACGGTCCCAAGCGACAACCACGTGGCGCTGAGTTCTGCTTCTTCTTCTGTGAACGCAACCACACGGGCCGTTCCGTCATGCACGATGGCCCCCTCTTGGTCAACCACCGTGAGAGTACATTCCACGCCCAGCACGCCATCGAGGTCGGTCAAATCAGCCGTCAAGGTGACCGGGTCGCCAGCAACTCCGGTGCTGTTGACCGTTACAAGGCCGATTTCAGGTGGTGCATGGCGAAGGATGAGGTTCAACACAGATCTGCTGCTCGCTCCGTCGATGTCGGTGGCCCGCAAGCCAACGCTGGCTTCNCCGTTGACAAAGGCCCGGTCAGGCCGCAAACGGAACCACTGAGCATGCTCGTCATCGGGCACCTGTGAAGCACAAGAAGGGGAAGGGGACGCTTCGGATTCCNCAGGCGTCCATCGTGGAGCCGTAGAACGCCAGCCCTCCTGTTCGATGGTGACCACCGTTTCTTGGAGCGGACGGCTGCTGATCACGCTCGCGCCAAACCAGACTTCCATCCCAAATCGAAGTTCATCGGCTTGCCCACGTTCGTCGCACAAAACGGCTTGGGCGATGGTCGGCGGGGTCAAGGCCACGTCGCGCTCGATGGAGGCAGCAACAGTCGCGCCGTGCGCTCCAGCAAGGTCCACCTCGAGCACCAGCGCCCCGTTTTCCAAGGGATTGATTGGGGCTTCNACGTCGATGATGATATGCGGCGTGCCTGCGTTGATTTGCAGCGGCGTGACCCGGGCCGCTTGACCCGGCCAGGACACGATCAGGTCACCGACCGCACCAGTTCCAGCATCGTCGATGTCGGTGTACGNGATGTGCAAACGCTCAGAGCCGTCGCCCACCGCGCGATCAAGCGCAAGCCCGTCCTCATCGAGGAGTGAAAGGGTCACTGATGGCGCCTGATCAGCAACCGTGAATCTGCGGCGAACACGCTCATCCTCTGCGGAATGAATCACAAGATCGAGGTCATCAAGCGGCAGGCCGTTTGGTAGCGTCAAGTTCCATGCCGAACACGACAGGCTAGGGTTGAGGTTAATCTCACCCAAGGCTGCGATGGTCANCGATTCAACCGCTGCCCCGTTCCTGCGTTGGACGCTGAGGTCCGGTGCTTCTCCAACAGGGTCGTGNTCCACGTCNGAAACGCAGGCACTAACCGTGGANGTGGCATNCCTNGGCAGCCCTTTGAACGGCACCCCAGGCGGAAGCGTTACACCCGCCCACGGTGAATCGTCCACGCCGGCCACGTGGGGCCCATACCACGTGCTCGGGGCGTTGAGCACCTCCAAGGCATTTGGAACGTCCAGCGTGGCGGAGGCTTGGCTGACGTCCATCGCGATGGCACGGAGGTCAAGCATGCCGGTGGGAATGACCGCCGCGTCAACTGGAAGGAACAGGCTGCTCCACCATACCCGTCCATCGGACGTCCCCAGCGGGAGCTCCTCCCACGGCGATGTGACGTTGGTGGTGTCGTTNCGGACGGACCATTCGAGGCGAACGTCGGTGACGTTGAGGTCGTCGNTCGCCTCGACCTCNCAGATGATGTTGTCACCACGGTATGCGGCTTGCCCAAGGCATCTGGCGTCGAGCACAAGCGGCGGCGCATTGCTCCAAAAGCGGTGCAACAGGAGGTTGTCATCGACGGCTACCTCCCCATGAGCGTCAGTGGCAAGGTAGCGAATTTGCACGTCGATCCACCCGCTGCGTTCAACCGTGACGTTGAGCGGCAGCACAATCCTCGAACCGCTAAGGTTCCCCGCAGGCATCGTGATGTTGGTGCTGGAAAGCAGCGTTGAACCCTGGACGTCCCTAATCTCAAGACGNCCATCCGCCATGCTCATGCCGTGGTTTTCAACCACCAGTTCCAGCGTCGCGTTGAGCCCTTGGGTGACGTTGGCNACGTTGCGAACGTCGACCAAACGAACGTCATGGAATCGATCGGCATACGGTGCCATCTTTGGATCGCCAACAACGACNCCCATCCACCCAATCTGTTGGTTGGCCATGGCGTGGGCTTCCGCCATGGAGTACCCTGTTGCGTAGGCNTCGAGNAGCACCGAAGGCGAACCCACNGCGGTGAGNTAGGGCTCGTACACGTACCCCTTGACGCTGGAGACGCCGTCTTCGAGGAGATCGGCGACCAGCGATTGGCCGTAATCGGTCCCCCAAGAGAAAGAGCGCCCACCGGTGGACACCGCCGTTTCAGCGATGCTACCGTTGACCCAATCAAAGGACGGGCGGACGGCACGTAGCAGCACGTCATCGAGATGCAAGGCCCCGTCCACCGAGGTCGGGACGACGTCGAAGTCCACGGTCACCCTCAACTGCGTTGCCGCAGGATCGGGCCTGAACCTGNTCACGTCCGTTCCCCAAGAGGTGCTGGTCGTCCNNGACGACGACGAGTTCGTGGAAAGGACCTGNCCTTGAGCATCAAGNCCTTCGACGGTGACGTCGTAGGAACCGTGCGCAGTACCTGANCGACGGCCGTGGGCCAGGGCCAACCATGCGTGCTCTTCGAGTCCTTGGGGCACGTCGAAAGTCTGCGAGACGCTGGCGACAGATGAGCCGGCCATTGAGAGGGGTTGGCACGTGCCCAGCACGGCCCGGTTCAACGCGGTGATTTCCCAATCATCGAGAGCCGACGACCAGACGGCAACTTCGTCGATCATGCCCTCAAAATGGGTGCTTCCCGCGCGGTTGACACCCAAACGATACCGTTCGATGTCATTGACGGCCCCGCTGGGCTGTTGGTGGGTATCGACCAACACGCCGTCTGCGTAGAGCCGGACTTCCCCCCCGTCGAATACCGTGACCAGATGCGTCCAGCGCTGAGCATCAATCGAACCAAATGCGTGCGTCTGGTTGTTGTGAAAACGCCACTCGCCGTTGAACACGGCATGCTGGAAGGAGGCGTTTGCTCCTGCGTTGTTGGACACGGCGAAGGTGCTTGCGTAATTCGGCAGGCCGGTCGAGTTCGCCCACACCCATTGGCTGACGGTGAAGTCGCCCGTCCAATCATCGACGTCCACCTCAAGGTAATCGTCGGCTCCATCAAACCAGAGGCAACCGCCGTCAACGCACGACCGCCAATTGCTGCTGTTCATCCCGTAGGCGGTCAAGTCCGCATCGCCGACGGCGTCCGCCGCGGTTGAACCCGCCCCGTCTTCGAAGGACCAGCGATGTTCCAAAGAAGTGGCAGACGGCATCCAATCGCCCGAGATGAGGAAGGCGCTGGGTGGCACGGGAGTTTTGCTCAAGTTGGAGGTGGACCACGCCAACTTCAGACCGTGTGGACCTCCGCCTTGGTAGAATTCAATCCGCAGGTCGTGGAGACCGGCCTCCAAATCCACCCAACCGGTTCGTTCAACCATCCCGTGCATGCCGTAGTTGGTGACGATGCTGTCTCCGTCAATCCACAGCTCTGTGCCGTCGTCGCTGGTCAGGTGGAAGGTCCAATTGTCCGTCCATGGAACCTCGATCAAACCGGAAAACCGAGCGCCCCAATCGTGCTTGAAACGGTCGTCAAGGCCAGGGTAGGGTTGGCCCGATGAACCGTAATCGAGGTCCGATTCGACGCGTGCATGGTCGGGTTCTCGGTCGATGAGCGAGGGCATTGCNCCCGATGGNATGTTGACGCCCGCGTCGTTGTCGAAGAATTCGCCGTGCAGCCCGGCCGTGCCGTTGCCCGCAAACTGGCTGCAGTTGGCCACGACTTCCAGCGCCATGGCGCCTGAGCCACCTCGCTTCACGTCGCTCCATGACCAACCAAAGGATTCCCCAGCTCCGGGCGAACTTGCGGTGACCTCCCAGAACTGTCGACCGCTGGAAGTCGCTGCATCCGCCGTCTCGAATCCTTGGTTGGGCAGGAAATTCTCGCTCCAAGCTCCGTCGTTGCTGCCCCACGAGGCATACCCCATCACGTTGGAGAGGTTGGTCAGGAAGGTCGACGTCTCGTCGAAGAGCACGTCGATGCCATGCGTTTGGTTGAGCGTGGCGTTGGCCACATAGAGATCGTCGTTCCAGAATTTGTATCCTGTATCGTTGCGGTTGGTGGCCAAATCCAACACGTGCATGCCGCGTTCGCCTAGGCTCCCGTTGGCCTTCTCAATGAGACCGAGGGCGGTTTCGACGGTGTAGCCGGTCAGCCGGGTGACGAGGAAAAAGCCCTGCTCGTTTCGGTTGAAACGCTCCATCGGCCCGCCGGCCAAGGGCCCGTAGTTGTGCGTGTCCCACCAATCCTGTCCGATGCTGCCGTTGTACGCCCCGCCCACAAGCGACAGTTCCTGATCGAAACTGGCCTTGTGGTTGCCCCCAGACACCCGGAGTGGGATGCCCTTGGTGGTGACCAAGTAATTCAACGAAGACGACGTGTTGCGCTCCAACAACATCGCTCGGAATGGATCCTCGAAATGCGTTTGGAAGGCCTCACGATTGATGGTCTCGGACGTGGGCACGTCGCTGCCGTTGAAGATGAAGACGCGGTCTTCGCTGATGTTCCTCGCCGAGACAAAGGCCCAGCCAATCGTTCGGCTGGCCTCCGAGTTGTTGTTGATCAGCACGCCGACGTCGCTGTAATCCAAGACGGTCAGCAAATCGAATCCGCCCGGTACGGCCACGTCCACCCACGGCGTCTGATTCCACACGTCCGAGGACGTGCTTGCTTGGAAGCCCGAAAAGAGGGACATGAGGCTTGACGAAGCAGTCGATTCCTCCTCATCTCCACCGGTCACGATCGAGGGAGGGCACAACGGCACCAGAAACAAGGTCAACACGGCGAGAACAACCCATCCTCGCCGCATGGTCGTTGACCCTCCGTCAGCGGTTTAGGCGTGTCGGGGTGCCGTGCCTGTTTACATCCTGACCTTCTTGCCGCTGATGGCCCGCCAAATGCGTTGCAGCGGGTCATAATAGCGGTCGACGATGCGTTCCTTGAGTTGGATGATGGCGTCGTCGGTGATCTGGATGCCTGCNGGACAGACCTCGGTGCAGCAGCGGGTGATGTTGCAGTACTCGACGCCGAATTCCTTGCGAATTTCGGGGACGCGGTCTTCCAANTCCAGCGGATGCATTTCGTACTGAGCGAGGCGCACCAAGTTGCGAGGACCTGCGAAGGCGTCGAACTCTTGGTGATCCC
The DNA here is from genome assembly GCA_002723635.1 of Methanobacteriota archaeon. Lineage (GTDB taxonomy): Archaea > Thermoplasmatota > Poseidoniia > Poseidoniales > Poseidoniaceae > MGIIa-L3. Next base: position 36,655 of record PBMM01000025.1, read on the forward strand.
TCAGAACGTGGCATGTGTTCACGCACAGGAAACACTCGATGCACTCACGGAAGTGCTGAACACGGTGGGCTTCGGTTTGGTTGAACTTCCAGTTCGGCTCCTCAGGGCCGTTGATTGGTGCGATGCGCTGGGCCACTTCGTAATTCCAAGACACGTCGGTGACGAGGTCCTTGATGTGCGGGAAGGTCTTCATTGGTCGGATTTCGATGGGTTGNCCCTTCGGAGTCTCCTTCACGACGTCCGACATTCGTGTCATGCACATGAGCCGGGGTCGGCCGTTGATTTCTGCGGAGCACGAACCGCATTTGCCGGCCTTGCAGTTCCAGCGCACGGCCAACTCTGGTTCCTGCTCGTACTGGATGCGATGGACGCAATCGAGGACCACCATGCCTTCATCGAGCTCAATTTCATACTCTTGCATGTCGGCGCCTTCGCCGGTTCCGCGGGTCACGCGGAAGATTTGGTTTTGTCCTTTCAGGGACATTCACTTCCCACCTCCTTGCTCTTCAGCGCGTTCCTTGATCATCGCCTTGACTTCGTCAAGAGCGGTCTGAAGGTCGTGACGAATGGGCTCGATGCGCTCCTGTCGAATCTTGATTTCTCCGTCTTCCATCCAGACGACGTTGAGGTGCTGACCCCAGTGACCTTCGTCGGGCACAGGGAAGTCATCACGNGTGTGTCCACCACGGCTTTCCTCACGTGTGAGGGCAGCTAGGGCAGCCACGGTGGAGATGTCGGCCATGTTGATGAGGTCCAACGCCTGGTGCCATCCGGAGTTGTACCGGCGATCGGTGCCGGGGAANCACGCATCGGCGCGGGCCCGGAAGGCCTTCAGATCCTCGAGGGCTTCTTCCAACTCCACCTTGGTGCGGATGATGCCGACCTTGGCCTGCATCATGTCCCGCATTTCGTCGTAAATCAAGCCGGGGTTTTCACCCTCGCCGCGCTCAAGCGGTTCGAGCATCGTGGCGATGGAAGCCTTGACNTGGTCTTCGTCAATGCGCGGGGGTGCGAGGTTGCGGGCCCTCTGGGCGGCGTGCTCACCGGCCCGCTTCCCGAACACGATCAGGTCGGACAGAGAGTTGCCGCCGAGGCGGTTCGCGCCATGCAAGCCCGAGGCAATTTCGCCACAGGCGTAGAGACCAGGAACAGAGGATTCCTGCGTGAGAGGGTCGACACGGACGCCGCCCATGACGTAATGCGCCGTAGGTCCGACTTCCATCATTTCCTCGCTGATGTCCACACCGGCGAGTTCCATGAATTGGTGGTACATCGAGGGAAGTTTCTTCTGAATGGCTTCCTTTCCNCGGTGCGAAATGTCGAGGAAAGCTCCGCCGTGCGGAGAACCACGCCCTGCTTTGACTTCCTCGTTGATGGCCTTCGCGACCACGTCACGGGTNAGCAACTCTGGGGGACGACGCACGGTGGCGATCTTGCCGCTGACGACCTCCTCAACCCACTTGTCGGCTTCCGCCTCGGTCTCGGCGTGGTCGCCTCGGAACATCTCGGGCACATACTCGAACATGAAGCGCTCCATCTCGTTGTTGAAGAGACGGCCACCTTCACCGCGCACGCCTTCGGTCACGAGGATTCCACGCACGCTGGGCGGCCATACCATGCCGGTCGGATGGAATTGAACGAATTCCATGTCACGAAGTTCTGCGCCCGCCCACAACGCCAGAGCGTGACCGTCGCCGGTGTATTCCCACGAGCCGGAACAAACGGTCCAGCATCGGGTGATGCCACCGGTAGCGAGTACGATGGACTTGGCCGAGAAGGCCTTGAAGTCACCCTGGACGCGACCGTATGCCACGCAACCTGTGACGCGCTCGCCTTCCTTGAGCAGATGGCGCACGGTGTATTCGGTGAACATGTCAATGCCCTCGTGGATGCCGCGCTCCTGCAGGGTTCGGATGATCTCCAAACCGGTGGAATCGCCAACGTGCGCGAGTCGGGGGAAGGTGTGGCCACCGAAGTTTCGCTGGTTGATCAAGTGGGACCGCGTTCGGTCGAACACTGCGCCCCATTGTTCGAGTTCACGCACGCGGTCGGGNGCCTCCTTGGCATGAATTTCAGCCATCCGCCAGTCGGCGAGGTATTTGCTCCCCTTCATCGTGTCATGGAAGTGAACCTTCCATCCGTCACGATCGTCCGCGTTGGCCAAGGCCGCCGCACAGCCGCCTTCGGCCATGACGGTGTGCGCCTTACCGAGCAGCGACTTGGTGATGATCGCGGTCTTTGCGCCTTGGCGAGCGGATTCGATGGCCGCGCGCAAACCGGCGCCACCGGCGCCGATGACGATGACGTCGTACTCGTGCTCGTCGTATTCGGAACCCGCCATCTCAGGCCCCTCCCAAAAGAACGATGCTGGCTTCGGGAATCGTCCCGTTGGCCACGGACATCACGAAGATGTCTCCAATGAACACGAAACCGAGGCTGGTCCAGAACCAGAAACCGTGGCTGCGGTTGATCCACGGCTTCGTCACGAAACTGTGCAGGCGGCCGCGGAAGCTTGCCACGCCGCCGTCCCAGCGGTCGAGCATGCCGCCCACGAGATGGCGGAAGGCGTGGCAGGAAGTGACGTACATCGTTAGGAGGAAGGATTCCGTAGCGAGCACGATGGTCCCAACGTCAAGGATGAAGGTCTCGGTAATGCGCATGGAATGAACCACGTCCCACCACTTGAACAGCAGGATGGCGAGGGCTGCGTACAGAAAATAGCGGTGNAGATTGTTGAAGATGAACAGGCGCTTTTCGCCCGCGTAGCCAATTCTCTTGTTGATGTCGGGCTCGTCTACCCAGCANGCCACGGGACTTGCAAAGAAGGAGCGGTAATAGACACGACGCATGTAATAGCAGGTGCCACGGAAGCCAAAGGGCAACCACAAGATTAGGATGGCCGAGTTCAGCCATCCNGGGTAGCCGGTCAAACCGGAATAGTACAGCACGTCGGGGGAGAAGATGGGAGACACAACACGGTGGTTGCCGTAGTGGATGTCGCCGTCCATGATGAGCAAGCGCCATGCGGTGTAGACCATGAGAAGTGTGAGGGCGGAACCCATCGCCAAAGGAGTGGTCCACCATGCATCTTTTCGGTTGGTTCCACCGAGGCCGTTGACGACGGGGAGACGAATTCCCTCTCCGATGTTAACACCTCCCGCAGGCGGGATAGTATACGGTGGGCATCTGGGTCTTTGAGGGCTGCGCCTCAACCGTCGTCGTCAAAATGGTCGGAATGCAAGGTTCCGTGGAGGATTTCTCGCTCATATCTCTTCATGCCAACGTGGACCAATCCACGGTCGCTTCGGCAGCGTGGATCTCGTCAACGTCCATCTGCGCCAACTGTAGTTGGCCACTCAGTTCATCGTTTACCGCGTGCCAGTAGGAATACGCCTCGATAACCCACATGCCTGATTCTCGTGTACCGTTGCCGGAATTCTTCACACCACCGAAGGGCAAATGTGCCTCCGCGCCGGTNGTAGAGTTGTTGATGCCCGTCATGCCAGCCTTGATTCCCGTTTTGAAGCGGTAGGCTTCAAGTCGGTCGTTGGTGTANCAGGCGCTGGACAAGCCAAACGGTGAAGCATTCGCCAAATGAAGGGCGTGATCGAAATCACGGGCCTTGACCACGGTCACGACCGGCCCAAAGATTTCGTTCATGAAGCACTCCATGTCTTCGGTGACATCGGCGTAGACGTGGGGCCACATGAAGACGCCAGCATCGGCGTTGTCGACGAAGCCGGAGGGGGCGTTGCTGGCGGTGATGCGCCCTTCGCCCCACAACTTCGTGGCGCCGTCGCGCTCAGCCATCTCGAGGTCGGTCAGGAAATCCTTGGCGTAGACTTCGGAGAGCATTGGCCCGTAGAGCACGCCTTCGTGATGGAGGGAATCGCCGATGCGCGTTTCGCGCACCTTGGCCATGAAGCGCTCCATGAATTCGTCATGGATGTCCTCNTGNAGGATNAGGTTNCCNAGNCTNGTGCANCGNTGTCCNGCNGTGCCNAAGGCNGCCCANTAGGCNCCNTCAACNGCNTTGNCAAGGTNNGCGCTNGGCATNACNACNAGNGGGTTNTTNCCGCCNANTTCGAGNGANCAGCTGACNANGTTGCGGCCGCANACCTCNCCNATCATCTTNCCAACNCCGGTNGANCCNGTGAAGGAGACCTTGTTGACGCGNCCCTCATCGACGGCGTCGACGAGGTGCTGCCCGGCACCGGAGCCGGTGCCGTGAACGAGGTTGACCACGCCGTCAGGCAG
>PBMM01000026.1 GCA_002723635.1 Methanobacteriota archaeon
AAAATGTTGAAAAAATCCTCACAAAATAAGTAAAATTGGTCCCCACTCCCGGACTTGAACCGGGGACACCCTGATGTCTGCTGAGACGTGTGTGTATGCACAACTACAGTCAGGTGCTCTACCAACTGAGCTAAGTGAGGCAGGCTGTGCGACCCGCCCCCGATATTTCAAGATGGAGGCCTGAAGAAGGCTCAGGCTCCTTGGCCCGGCGTAGGAACGGGCGTCGCGAAGTTGGGGTGTGCGGCATGGTCGAACGGGTGTGCTTAAGATAGGAAGGAGCAGGCTCCGGGTCTCAGGTGTTGGGATGGGACCCGAACACGCGGATGGTGCAGGCGTGAGCATGGCGAACGAATCGACCCTTTCGGACATCGTCTCGCAGATGCGCGAGGCGACGATGCGAGAGTCGCGTACGGCCTTGATGGACGAGGACCTTTCTGGGCTCAGCGTGCCCGATCCTCGCATCCTCATCGTCGGTTGCGGCGGCTCAGGAAACAACACCCTGAACCGCATCACGCACCTTGGCGTCAACGGCGCCTCCACCGTGGCCATCAACACGGACAAGCAACACCTCGACAACACCCGCGCCCTGCAGAAATTGCTTGTTGGGCGCCACATCACCCGCGGCCTTGGGGCCGGGGGTGACCCCGCGACCGGGCGCCGCTGTGCGGAAGCCGGGCGCGAGATGATCCAGCGCATCGTCAGCGGTGCGGACCTCGTCTTCATCGCCTGCGGGCTTGGCGGTGGCTCAGGCACCGGCATCGCTCCGGTCGTGGCCGAGGAAGCCAAGAGCGCTGGCGCGCTGGTGGTCGGCATTGTGACCACACCCTTCCACGTCGAGCGCAACCACCGCAAGGCCAGGGCGCTCGAGGGCCTCGAAGCGCTGCGCCGCGTGGCGGACGCTGTGCTGGTACTCGACAACAACCGCTTGCTCGATTACGTGCCAAACTTGCCCGTCGAGGAAGCCTTCTCCATCATGGACCAGTTGGTCGCGGAGATCGTCAAGGGCATTGTTGAGACGATCACCCTGCCTTCGCTGATCAACCTCGATTTCGCGGACGTGAGGACCATCATGGCCGACGGTGGCGTGACGATGATGCTCTACGGCGAATCGGACCGCGGCGCGGAAGAAGTCGTGCATGAAGCGCTCAACCACCCCTTGCTCGACGTCGACGTGACCGGTGCATCAGGCGCCTTGGTGCACGTCACCGGTGGGCGTTACATGACGCTTGACGAAGCCAACCAAGTGGTCCGCTTGCTGACCTCGCGCATCAAGGAAGACGCGAACGTCATCATTGGCGCTCGCCAGGACCCTGCTTTCGGTGACACGATCAAGGTGATGGCCATCTTTACCGGCGTTGGTGGCGATGAAGTGCACGAGCCCAAGGTCGAAATCGATCAGTTGGCAAAGGCCCTCAGCCTGCGACCCAACGCGGCCCGTCAGAACCAAGCCTCACGTGGTGAAACCGCTGCTCGCGACTTCCACCGCTTTGAGTGAACGTCGTCGTCATGCTCAAATCACACGGCAGCGACGGCCTACCATGCGAGTACGCCTCCTCCTTACTCTCATCGTGGCTGCCATGATGCTCGTTCCGGTGCAAGCCGGTGACGTGAGCGTGCAACAAACCGACCAGCAAGAAGACTCGCGCCAGCCCTCGGCCAACGCGACCACCCTCTACCTCTGGCACGACGGCATCAACAACGCCTGGACCCACTTCGACGCCAACGACACCACCTCGACCGAAGACGGCGTCTTCACAGAAGACATCGACAACGGCCTCATCGACATCGACCTGCGCTTCCGCATGAATCCAGAACTCGACAAGCGCCTGATGATGACCGTGGATGGCGAACTGCGTGGCACCCTCAAGCTTGACCTTGAAGGCGATTGGACCAACGGTGACAACCAAGGCCCGTGCCAGAACGACTGCGAGCAACTCAACATCACCGTCAACTACGGCATGAACGAACTCTACCGCTACCATCACACCTCCACCAACCAAGGCGAGCAGGAGATTCCATTCACCTACCGCTTCACTGAGGAAGACAACATCTGGGACGCCCGCGACGGCAATCCCGTCGTTCACGTGACGATGAAGCTCCGCGGCGACCGCACCACCGGATTCGGTGGCCTCACCCAAACCGGCAACCCCGCCTCCTTCACGATGTACCTCGGCGAGGACAGCCGCGTTGACCTGCCCATCCACGAATCCACATGGGAGGAAGCCTTCCAGGCCGGTGAAGACGGCATGGAAGAAGAGGAGAGCCCCGGCTTCGGTCTTGTCGTCGCTTCGGCCGCGATTGCGATGGCGGCCATCGCACAGCGCGGCCGTCTGGAAGAAGACGAGTGATCACGACGTGAGCGCCGCCATCACGGCGGCACGGTCAAGGTCGACAGGCGTCTGCTCGCCGTCGGCTAAGCGCTTCAGGTTGGCTTGACCCGATTCAAGGTCGCGTGGACCCACGACAAGCACGTGGGTCGCACCGATGCCATCAGCCCACCCGAAGGCTTTGCCAATGGCCCGTCCCTTCATCTCGAGGTCCACGACGAGGCCTTCCTCACGAAGTTCGCGCACCAGGCCGAGGACCGCCGAGGCTGGAACGCGGAAAGGCACGACCGCAAGGCGGGTGGACGGCCCTGCTTCACCGGGCATCACTTCGGATCGACCGGCGGCCTCGGCCTGCCGTTCCAAAGCGAGCAAGACGCGGTCAAACCCGAGACCAAATCCGCAGGATGGGTCGAGGTCCTCCAACCCAAAGAGGTGGAGCAAGCGGTAGGTTCCGCCGCCGAGGACTTGACCCTCGCCGCCAAGTTCGGGAACGTGGGCCTCGAACACCATCCCCGTGTAGTAATCCAGACCTCGCGCCACGCGCAGGTCGACCTCAAGGGACGGCGGCGCAGGGGCAAGCAGGCCAACGGCTTCCACCGTGGTGGCCAGATCGTCGAGGGCTTCGGTCGAGAGGCCGTGGCCTTCGAGCAAGGGGCGTGCGGCCTCGATGGCTTCGACCCCACCCGAGGCCTCGCCAAGGGAGCGAAGCAGATCAAGGCCTGATGGATCGAGACCTTGAGCCTCGAACAATGCGGCTAATCCGGCCTCGTCGCCCTTATCGAGGAAGCGCATCGCTGAGGCGGAGGGGGCTTCCTTGCCTTCAGGTGCCTCAGCGCTCAGGCCAAGGCCGGCGAGCACGTCACGCAGCAAGCCGACGTGGCCGATGCGAAGCGTCCAGCCCTCCAATCCTGCCGCGTGCAGCATGCGGACGGCCAGCGCGATGACTTCGGCGTCGACCAAGGGCCCGGACGCACCGACCACTTCGATGCCGTACTGGTAGAACTCGCGGTATCGGCCGGTCTTGAATTCCTCATATCGGAAGCACGCGCCGTGGTAAGCCAAGCGCAGCGGCTTGGTGTCCATGCGCAATTCATCGGCGACCATGCGCATGACCGGGGCGGTCAATTCCGGCCGCAAAGTGAGGTGACGACCGCCTTTGTCCTCGAAGGCGTAGAGTTGGCCGATGACCCCCGGTCCGGACTTGGCGGTGAACAGGTCGAGCGACTCGAAGATGGGCGTTTGCACGCGGTCAAATCCCGCACGGCGGGCTTCGTCCTCAAGCAGCATCTCGAGCATCCGACGACGCCGGCTGGCCAGCGGCCCGAAGTCTCGGGTCCCTCGAGGGCGCTGCACCATGCACCCACGTGGCGTGGTCCGCTTCAAGAGCCATTCGTCCCAAAGGCCAGCGAAGCGGGCGTTCACCAGTCAACGTCCCAACCGTCGTCGTCGGCCTCGTCCTCGGCCTCCCAGGCTCCCCCGGTGGCCTCAGCAAGGCCCGAATCAGGTTCGATGGAAGGCACCGCTGGATCGTCTTCGATGCCCTCGAGGTCATCGTCAAGGGCGTCGAGGTCAGGCATGTCAGGCACGTCGACGGGCGCGGGTTCCTCGTCGCGCTCGGTCATCTCACGCAGGCGGTCGATGAGCACCCAATCCGGTTCTGGTGCTCCTGCCCGNTCCTGNTCCAAGCTGACCTGAACCGCNTCATCGACCGCGAGGTCCGCGTCGTCCTCNGTCTCATCGAAGGCCGAGAGNTCAACGATGGCGGCGTCCGCGCCTTCGGTGGCCTTGGCCTCTTGCGTGGAAGATGCGTCAGTGGTGGAGACCTCGACCTGTTCAAGCCCAAGCGCTCCAAGGGCGGCATCGACGTTGGCGGTGCGNGGGGCGGCTTGTGAAGCGAGTTCCGAACGCTTTCGNGCCANGGCTGCAGCCTCCTCCGCCGCGGCTTCTTCGGCCCGCATTTGCGCCTCAATTTGACGCCACATGCGTTCCTCTTCCCGCTTCTTCTGTTTGGCCTCCTCGAACTCAAGTTGCGCCTCTGTCGGTCGGTCGAAGCGTTTCCAGAACCATCGCACGACAGGGACGAGCACGGCCGCGACAACGAGACCAATGACCAAGAAACGGACGAGATCGTCCATGGAGGCGGCCCCCTTCAAGCAGCGTCGGACTGACCGAGGTGTTCGAAGCCTGGCGCGACTTCGCCCACCTGCACAACCANTTCGTCGCTGCCACCGGGCAGCAGGCTGATGTCAACCTCAGCACCCTCGGGCACNTTGCGGAACACAGGCCGCTGCACAAGGAAGCGGTTGAACGAGATGAACAAGGCCGCGACGACGCCCCAGAANGCGAGGATGATGCCCAGACCGTTTGGGTTGAGCGGGTTCCACACGTCTTCTGTGTTCGCGATCATGCTACCGAAGTAGGACAGCATGAGGATCGAAAAGAGGATGGGGAAGGCCAAGTAGAGCAAGAGGTCCCACCAGCGNCCAATCCACAGGTCGTTCTCACCGGTGTTGATGAAGTCATCACGGAAAGCCGAAACGCCGATGTTGAGGTAGCCTGTGATGCCGGGGTCGGCTTCACCGGCCTCGACTTGAGCGCGCCACTTCAGGAAGCCGTAGCGCCAAATCGTGAACGCGATGAACAGCCCCGAGAACATCAGGCCNTAGCCCCAGATGTGGTCTTGCACTTCGAGGAACTGCGGGAAGGCAACGCCTTCCGCGTCAAGTTTGACCCAAAGCACCGCGGAGGGGAGGCCAAACAGGAAGATGGCCGCACCGGTCAACCAGACCGAGCGAGTGCGTTCATAGCCGTGGTCGACGAAGTTGCGGACGCACAATTCGACGGTCGAGATCATCGAGGTGAGCGCGGCAAAGGACAGCGCGAGGAAGAAGCCAGTCATCATCAGGAAAGGCCCGACGTTGCCGCCGGGGGCTTGCGCGAACACTTCGGGCAGCGCAAGGAAGGTGATGGCCGAGGACCCGCCGGTCACCGTGGCCAAGGGGTCGGCCTCAACTGCGAAAATCGCGGAGAGGACGGTCAGGCCGGCGATGATGGAGATGCTGTTGTTNGCGAGGCCCATCACGAAGGCGTTGAGGGTGGTGTCCTCGTCTTTGCGCATGTAGACCGCGTAGGTGATCGCCATNCCCATGCCAGCCGAAGCCGACCACGCCGATTGCGACAGGGCGTTGATCCAAATCTCCGCATCGAACATCATCGAGGTGTCCACCGTGAACATGAACAGGGCACCGTCAAGGGTCCCGTCGTTCATGTCCATGCTCAGGGCCATGAACATCGTAAGGAAGAGCAGCACCATCAGCGAGGTCATCAACAGGACGTTGACCTTCTCAATCGCCTTGGCACCACGGGAAATCGCAGCCAAGGTCAACACGATGACGATAAATTGGAAGAAAATCACCTGACCAGGTGCTTGCAGGAATTCGTTCCACACCTGAACGGTGTCGACACCGTCACCGGTCAGTCCGCCGGTGATNCCCAACTGGAAGTACTTCAGGCACCATCCGGCCACGACGGCATAGTAGAAGCCAATCGCCGTGGAGATCCAGGCCGTCCACAGACCCATCCATGCAAAGCGCTTGCCGGTGAAGATGCGGAAGGTTCCGATGGTCCCGGTGCGGCTTCTCTTGCCCATCGCAAATTCTGCGATGACCAACGGAATGGACCACATGAAGAGGAAAATCAGCCACGGAATCAGGAAGGTCCCGCCACCGTTGGCGCCAACCATTCGGGGAAAGCGCCAGATGTTGCCCGTGCCGATGGCCGCACCGATGGTGGCAAAAATCAGGCCGAGGCGGCCGCTNAATTCGTCGGATTGGCCGCTCACGCGTCCACCGCCTCTTCGAGGAGGGCGTCAGCGAGAATGACCTTCGTNTCGTCATCGTCGCCGGTGAACATGGTTCGCAGCGCNGTACCGAGACCGCCCCAGACCGTACCGGCCACGAGGAGGAACATCACGAGCGCTCCAAACGTGGAGCCGTAGGACGCGCGGTAAGACACCGAGAGGACGTAGTACTCGCCATCGGCTGGATACTGGTAGAAATCCGCGCCGCCTAAAGTCGCCACTCGGGCCTTGTAGTGGACTTCACCGGTCGCGGTTTCCCCCACTGGGATCATCGCGCGCAACAAGGTGCCGTTCCCGTCNGAGGTCGAACATGCGTTGCCCCCAACGACCTCCATTTGGACCGTTTCCCATGGCGTGGTTGACCACTCGCGTGGGCCGTAGTCGCTTTGCAAGCGGCTGGGCTTGACCTGGCGCCACTTGATCACAGAATTCTCCGTGCTGTATGGGAAATCGTCCGAGACGCAGACGTCGATGGGGATGTCGCCTGCGGCGGGGATGTCGATTGCATCGGGCTGCTTGAGGTAGTTCTGCTGCGAGATGTTGGCGATGGCCAGGTCCGCGCGTTCGCGCGGGTTGTCGGCGATCTCCGCGATGTAGAAGCCGAGGCCGAGGTTACGGACCGCGATATGGTCGATGTCGTCTTCGTGCTGGTGGAAGGCGGTGCCGATTTCCGAGGTGTAGCAATAGGAGCCGTGCACGCCGTAGTGCCAGTCGCAGAAGTCACCAGAGGTCGGGTAAAGCGAGGAGGACTGGAGGTTGGCATATTGGGTCATGTCGGCCATCTGCTGGCCGTGGTACTCCAGCTGACTNTGGTCGGGNCTCTGGCAGTCNGTGCAGTGACCCCACGGCCAGAGGATGAGTTCCGAGTAGGAATGGTGGGTCAGGGTGGACTTGAATTCGCTCGCACCGTCGCCTGTGTCGTCGTTCATCTCGGTCAGGTCCTGGATGAACTTGGTCTCGGGTTCGGAGTTGCCGCCCCACCAGTCTTCGTCGGTCACGCCGTCCGCGTCGTCGTCCTTCCCATCGACGTGGTCCTCGTTGACCTGACCGTCGCCGTCGTTGTCCCGATCGTCCACAGGACCGTTGTACACGTCGTTGTTGGAACCGTCCAATTCACCCTCTGAAGGCGAACACGTCCCGGGAATCAGGGGCCCGGTGGCACCGAGGGGCGCGCCCCATTCGAACTGGTAGTTGCGGTTCAGGTCCACNCCGTCGCAGTCCTCGTCGACTTCTTCCTGNAGGTCAGGAAGCGGCGTCACGCCGGTGAAGGTGTTGTCGCGCAGGTTCTTCCTCCAGCCGCCAGAGGGGCAGGATTCCCACGCGGGTGCAGGACAGAAGACCTCGCGGTCGTAGATGTTCCCGTCCACGTTGAGCATGGGCACGATGTACAGTTCGCGGCTGTCGAGGAGGTCGACAATCCACTGCTCGCTGTAGTCCTCGTCCACGCCAAGGTCGCCCGGACCGCAGGGCGTACCGTCCCCGTTGGAGTCCTGGTAGGAGGCTTCGAGGGCAAGGCAGTCGCCGTCGTCGTCGAGGACGCCATCGCCGTTGGTGTCGCCCCAGCCGTCCTCGTCCACACGTCCGTCGCCGTCGTTGTCGTAGCCGATGTTGTCCATCGAGAAGGCGATGACCTCAAGCTGCATCATGGGCACCTGCACCGACATCCACTCACGGGCGTGGTGGTTGCCGACGATGAGCACGTCCGGGCGATCGGCGTAGTTTCCGTTGTCGCCGACGAATTCGTTGTATTCTCCTCCGCTGACGTCCGTGGTGATCTTCATCCACGGGGACGAGTGGCCGTAATACCAGCCCTCGTAGGCGTCAGCCGTGGTCTGTTCCCCACGGGCGTTGGTGCCACCGTTCATGCCTTCNTGGAACTCAAACACGTCTGAGTAATCCTCAGCCAAACGCTGCATGCGCTGCTTGACCGTGTCGTAGGTGTGGTATTCCTTGAATTGCAAAATGCGGTCGTCCGCGTCAGCCCAAGGGAAAATGTGGTTGATGTAGTCGTCCGACCACACGGATTCGGGCGTGCTTCCCGTTTCTTCGAGGGCCACGCCCGCGTTCGCGATGGGGGCGCACAGCGTCAGCATCAGCGGGAGCGCCAACAGGAGCGCCGTCCTGCGGAGGTAGGCCTGCCGGGACCGGTCGTTGTCGAGCATCATTCACCCCAACCGTGACGCGCCTATCAAGCCGTCGCGCCGCCGATACGGCCTTGAAGGCGACTCTCCACCGCCAAACATGGCTTGGATGGACGTGCTGCAGACCGCAGGCCCAGACATGTTGGGCACAAACCGCTGGACCGTCTTGGCAATCGTCGGCCTCCTCGTGCTTGGAGCCGTCGCTCGGTCGGCCGCCATGGTGCTCTCACCCCGACTTGTTCGCGCCGTGATGCGCCTGCCCCGAACGAGCAATGCGCTGCATTCCAGCCACCGTTCGCTGGGCACTGCTGCAGCGGCAGGCGTGATCCTGCTTGGCCTGCAACGCATCCACACCATGACGCAGAACGGCTCAGATGTGGCGGACTTGCCTGACCTTGGCGCGCTGACCATGATCGCCGTCGTGCAACTCGTCCTCGTCGTGTCCNTGGTCCGTGCTGCCTTCCGTGCCGTAGACGTCGTTCAAGACGTCATGGACCTGCTCGATGACGACGATGAACTGGACGGTTCGGAGCGCACCGTCATTTCCGCNGTGGAAAGTGTCCTGCGNTTCATCATCCTGTTCATCGGTGGCGTCTTCGTGGCCGATGCCTTCGGGTTGGAACTCACCTCGCTCATCGCCGGTCTCGGCATCAGCGGACTGGCGCTTGCTTTGGCTGCCAAAGACACGATTTCGAACTTCTTCGGAGCGGTGACCGTGCTCATGGACCGGCCCTTCCGCGTCGGAGATTGGGTCGTCGTTGGAGGGACAGAGGGCGAAGTGGTCGAGATCAACCTGCGCACCACCATTCTGCGCACCTCCTCGGACACCATCGTCACCGTCCCCAATGCGAACTTGGTCAACATGGCCGTCGAAAACTACGGCAAGCGCCGATGGCGCCGATGGCAAACCACCCTGCACCTCGACCTTGCTTCGGACCCGCAAGCGGTGAGCGACTTCTGCGACAAGGTCATCTCAGCGGTGCGAGACAACGAGCGCACCCTCAACGAGGACGCGTCGTGGTGCGCCGTGGAAGGTATCTCCGCCCAATCCATCGACGTGGCGATCAACCTCTACTGGGACATCAATTCCTCCGTGGCCGAACGCGAAGCCCGTGAAGACCTGATGTTGGACATCGTCCGCATCNCGCGGGAGTTGAAGCTCGAGTTCCACGACGCGCGCGTGCGTCAATCCCGCTGANTCAGAAGGGTCCGGGTTCTGCGGCGCGGTAGCGCAACCAACCACCTGCACCGACCGCCACAGACGCACCTGCCAAGACCAGTGACGAGCTTTGGGCCAATGTATCGAGCGCGTACGCGTACCACGCGGCCGCCACACCCGCAGCCCCAAGCCACAGCAAGGAACGCCACATGCGAAGGACGCCAAGGCGCGCCTGAAGGCGGTCCACGTCTTCCAGCCAGGTCTTCGTGGCGACTTGGAGGTCCTCGTCGTCCCACGCCAACGCTCGTCCGCGCCATCGCATGACGTCCGCATAGCGCCAAATCCAGAGCCCTCCGCGGTAAGTGGACAGGGCCCGGGAACGGGACCACGCGCTGGGAGCGCCCTCGCTCCATGCGACAAACCAGCCCCGAGGTCCGCCCTCATCGGCCGCCCGTCCCGCTTCGACGGCTTCGCCTTCCAACGACATGGCATGTGCCAAGCCCGGCCTTCGACCGAGCACGCNGGTGAGGGCTTCGTCCACGGTGCGAGGCAGCGGGCGGAAGCGTGGCCCTTCGGATCCTTCGACCAGGCTGTGAAGGGACAACTGCACATCGGGCAGCCCGACCGTCACGCGGTCGTGCGGAGCACGCCAAAGCGTCGAAGCCCCTAGGCGCTGTTCCACCGTGGCCAACGCGTCGTTCCATCGGCGTTCAACAGGCGGCGTGGCCCACGGTTCCAAGGATGCGAGCACGCGCCCTGCGGCTCGAAATTGGTCGCAAAGGCCGAGTGAGGCATCCAACGGTACCAACGCCGCGTGCGGCCACACGAGCAGGGCCTCATGGCCGTCCACGGTGCATCCACCTATGGGAAGCTGCACACGCCCTGTGGCGGTCATGGCGCCCGCTCGGTCGGTATGCTGAGCCAGTGAGGAGAGTGCACGACCTGTCCCAAACGAGCACAGGAGGACGTCGTACGTGGCGCCGTCGTGTTCCGCGAAGAACCAGCGACCGTGACGGTCAGCACCAACCGGTTCCACGGTCGCGCCGGCGATCTTCGCCCCCCACCACACGCCGACGTTGACCTTGAGCAGGTCCTCCAAGGACGCCGCCATCACCGTGACCGGCCCCCATGGCGTGGGAACCGTGCCCTGCGACGCCTCCGGAAGGAGGCCCGTCGGCCATGGTGCGAGCATGCACCGACGAGGAAGGTCCCGCGTGTGAACCCTGCCCTTGGCGTGCGCATTCCTCAAGGGCAGGGTCGCGCACGGTGAAACACGATGGGGGTCAGCGACCGTGTGGGAGACGCCCTNGGGCGAGCCGTGGACCAGCGCATGCTGCGTGAGGTCTTGGGGCACGAATTCCGTCCTCAACACATGGCCATCATCATGGACGGCAACCGTCGTTTCGCCTTCCGCAACCGGTTGGCNTCCGGAGTTGGGCACCGCATTGGGAAAGCCAAACTGGAGGAAGTATTGGATTGGGTCCTCGAATTGGGCATCCCTTGGTTCACCGTCTACGCCCTGTCCACGGAGAACCTAAAGCGGCCTGAACAGGAGTTGGACACCTTGTTTGACCTCTACATCGAAGGCCTCAACGACATCGCAGAAGACCAACGCATCCACGACAACGAGGTAAGGGTGCAAATCATTGGGCGACGTGACCTTTTGCCCGCCAAAGTCATCGAAGCCATCGATTATGCCGAGTCCAAGACCGCAGGTTACGACCGTTTTGTCTTCTCGGTGTGCCTCGCCTACGGCAGCCGCGAAGAAATTCTGGATGCCATCCGCGCCATCGCNGAGGATCATGCCAAGGGAGAATTACCCCTCGAAGCCATCAACGAAGCGGCCGTTTCAGATCGCCTGTACACCGCCGAAATGCCCGACCCTGACTTGGTCATCCGCACCTCAGGGGAAGAGCGCATCTCCAATTTCCTGCTCTGGCAGATGGCCTATGCTGAGTTGTACTTCACTGACGTCTACTGGCCCTCCTTTTCCAAGCGCGAACTGCTGAAGGCGATCAAGGCCTTCCAACAGCGCAAGCGNAGGTACGGAGCGTGAACCTGTGGGCGTCTGCGACCAATGCCAAGGTTACGAAAACCCCAGCCTCGCGGTGGACGCGTGCGTTCGTCGCGGNGATGAGGTCTTGCTGATTCAACGCAAACATCCGCCAAACGTCGGCTCTTGGGGATGTCCGGGCGGCTTCATGGACGTGGGCGAAACGGCCGAGCAAGGGGCGCTTCGTGAACTCGAGGAAGAAACTGGAATCCGTGGGTGCAATCCTCGGCTGTTGATGGTGATGAGCGACCCTGAACGCGACGAGCGTAAACACGTGGTGAGCATCGTCTACGAAGTGGACATGGTCGACGAATCNCAANACCCNCGCCCTGGTGACGATGCCGCAGATGCNCGTTTTGTCCCNATTTCAGACGTGCTCNGTGGCGCGTACCGCCTCAACGGCGACCACGAAGACGTGCTTCGGGCTTGGCTTCAGCCGTCCTGAAGCAGCGCCTCAAGCGCACCTTTCGCATCCGGCCACGGGTCCGGAGAAAGGGCATCGGTCAGGGCCATGCCTGTGGCCCAACGGGCCCGGACGTCCAACCACGCGTNACCTTCGCACGGACCACGGTGACGAAACAACGGCCATCCTTCTGCTTCCACGCGGTCGAGGTACCCGCGTTCGGCCGCTGAGATGAGCAGGGTTGGCACGCCGAGGTACGCCGCTTCTGCCGCAAAGGTCGTCGATTGCGTGACCACGCCGTCGACGTCCGAAAGACGATTCAGCAGCGACCAGGCCAAGCGATCGGAAGGCGCGGAGGCTTCGTCCCACGAAANNACCTGGAACCCTTCGATGACTGCATCAGGCAGGGAGATGACTTCTCCCCCATCGTGTGACCCCGTGCCCAACAGTCGACGCACCAAGATACGTGGAGGATCCGAGAGATCGTTCGGACGGCGGATGGGCGCGAGATGAAGATGCTGATGCGTTCCGTCGAGGCGATGAAGGTCCCAACGCCCGGCCTCAGCTCCCCGCTTCCATGCAGCCAGGCGCCCNCCGTCGAGGTCCTCGCGCCAGTGGGTTGGCACGACCACNTCGGTGATGCCGCGATCGAGCCACCGAAGGTTCCTGTGCTGAATTTCCGTGTCCACCATGCACCAACGCTGAGGCACACCGGCCAACCGGGCTGCGAACGGCATCAGGGGCGCATTCATCGCGACCATGCGATGTGGTCCTGCCACAGACCTTCGCCAACGCTTCAGATGTCGAGCAGCCTGACGCACACGCCGTTGGCCGCTCCAAACACCTGAGGCACGAGGCACCCATACCGCACGCCGTGAGGGCAAAGATCCGTCGCGTTGTTCGTAGAGGGCACGGACTTCGGCCCGCTCGGTCAGCAGCAGCATGTCGTGGGTGCTCCCCGCTCGGACAAACGGGGCCAAGGCCCGCACGTGCGCGGGATGGTCGAGCACCCAGCACGTCGCCACGAACGTCGGTGAAGCCGCGAGCACATAGGCACGCCGACCGGAGGTTGAAGGACCGGAGGGCAGGAGGAAAGGGCATGACCACCAAACAAGCCATCGCCGTGGACGGCGGCGCGGTGTACGGACCCTACACGCCCGGCGTTCGAGTGGGCAACAGCCTCTGGCTGTCCGGACAAATCGCCCCCGACGCCGGCGACCTGCAAGCACAGGTCGCAGGAGCCCTGGCGAAAATCGACGGGTTACTGGAAGCCGGCGGAGCGACCAAGCATGACCTCGTTGCGGTGCAGGTCCTCCTAGAGGACATTGGAGACTTCGCAGCGATGAACGAGGTGTACTCAGCATGGCTCGAGGGGGTGCGCGTCCCGCCAACACGAGCAGCCTACCAGGCCGCTGCATTGCCCGCAGGAGCCTCCGTCGAAATCCTCGTTCAGGCCGTCATTGGCTCGGCGTGAGCAGAGGCGCGTTCAAGTGCAGCCCCGACGTGGCGACAGCATGGCGACGTGGCCTGAGCACTGCTTCAAGGCCTACGACATCCGTGGTTTGGCCAACGGTGACGGTTCCGGTGAATTGACGCCCTCTTTCGCCGAACGGCTTGGTCAGGCCCTTGGCACCTACCTTGGCGCCAAGCGGCTGGCCGTAGGCCGCGACATTCGCACCTCGAGCCCTGCCCTGGCGGACGCCTTGATGCGCGGCATGCAAGCCGCGGGCACCGACGTCGTGGATCTGGACGTGTGCACCACAGGAGCCCTGTACCATGCATGTTGGACGATGGACGTGGACGGAGGCGTGATGGTCACGGCCAGCCACCTGCCCATGCCCACGCACAACGGTTTCAAGATGTGCCGAGGCAACCTTCCGTTGGCCGGAGAAGAGATTCAGGAGCTCCGTGGCGTCTTTCTCGAAGGCGAGTTCACCGACGGGCAGGGAACACGGACGACCATGCCTCACATGCCGACCTACCTGTCGGCCATCGCCGAAAGCGTTGGGCCGTTGGGCCGCCAAGTGCACGTGGCCGTTGACGCAGGGAACGCCGTCCCCGGGCCCTTCCTCGTCGAGGTGTTGGAAGCCATCGGGGCCAACGTGGAAGCCATTCACTGCACGTGGGACGCCAGTGAACCGAACCACGGTGCTGACCCCACGCGCCCGTACAACATGACCGACCTCGCTGAACTGGTCGTCCAACAGGGCTGCGAATTTGGTTTGGGAAGCGACGGCGACGGTGACCGGATTGGGGCCGTGACCGAAACGGGCGCGTTTGTCTATCCCGATCGCCTTGTGGCGCTCCTTGTTGGAGACGTTTTGGCTGATCTCGACGAGAACGCAACGGAAAACCAACGCACAGTCATCTACGACGTGAAGTGCTCCATGAACGTGGAAAGCGCCATCCTTGCTGCGGGTGGTGAACCGCTCATGGCCCGCACCGGCCACTCGTTCATGAAGCGGGCCTTGGCCGACCGGCCCGGGTGCCGATTTGCTGCAGAGATGAGCGGCCACATCTTCCCTGCCGACCGAGGCTGGTACGGGTTCGATTGTTCCCTCTACAACGCGGCCCGTCTGGTCGAGTTCTGGTCCAGGAAAAACGTGGATGGAGCCAGCTTTGGCGAGGCCCTCGATGCCGTCGCACCAAACCTGCCCACCACCGGAGAATGCAAGGTGCCCTGCGCAGAGGACGACAAGGACAGGGTCGTGGCGGGAATCACCGAAGCCTTCGCTGACCTGCCACACAGCACGGTCGACGGCGTACGCGTGCGTTTCGAAGACGAAGAAGGGCGCCTGCAAGGCTGGTACCTTGCACGCCGTTCCAACACCGAAGCCGTGCTGGTGATGCGGGCTGAAGCACGCACGGAAGCCGTGCTAAAGGACATTCAATCGCGCATCGAGCAGCGCGTGCCGGACCTGATCGACGTCAGCGGCTTCCTCGACGCGTTCGCGTGAGGCTCAGAGGGTCGCGTCGACCTCGATGTAGGGCGCGATGGTAAAG
>PBMM01000027.1 GCA_002723635.1 Methanobacteriota archaeon
GCCACAATCGCTCGACGTGGTATTCCGCCACGTAGCCGTAACCGCCCATGACCTGCATGGCCGCGTCCGCGATTTCCTTCGCCGCAGTCGTTGCGTACAACTTAACGCCGTCCGAATCGAGGCGTTGACCGGCTTGGCCGAGGACAAGGTTGGACGCAGTGTCGTAGATGTACGCGCGCATCGCACGGTACTTGGCCCAGGATTCACCGATATGGCGCTGGATTTGTCCAAAGTCGCGGATGCTGCTGCCGAAGGCGGTGCGGTCCGTCGCATACTGGTTCATCTCTGCGAGCGCACGACGACCGATCCCGAGGGACATCGCTGCAAGGGCGAGACGCTCGATCTCTAGGTTGCCCATCATGTGAACCAGCGAGCCGCCTACGTCACCGACGAGGTTTTCAGCAGGAACGACGCAGTCCTCAAAGACCAACTCAGCCGTGTTGGATGCACGCATGCCGGTCTTGTCCATGATTTTCTGACCGACGCTGTATCCTGGCATGCCAGCTTCCACGAGGAAGGTGCTCATCTGAACGCGGCCGTTCGCGTCCGTACCCGTCTTGGCATAGACCCATACCACGTCAGCCGGCGTTCCCTGCTCATCAAGCACGCCGTTGGTGATCCACATCTTTCGACCGTTGAGCAACCACGTGCCGTCGTCTTGCTTGACAGCGCTGGTGCTGAGTCCCAAAACGTCCGTGCCCGCATCGGGTTCAGACATCGCCATAGCGCCAATCCACTCGCCTGAGCAGACCTTGGGCAGAATACGTTCCTTTTGCGCGTCATCGCCGTTGAAGGCGAGATTGTTGACGAAAAGCATGGCGTGGGCCAAGTAGGCGAGGGCGAAGCCAGGGTCGGATGCAGAGAGTTCCTCGTGCACGATGCACACGGCCACAGCGTCAAGTTCGGCGCCACCGTAGGCTTCTCCAGCGGTCAGCCCAAGGAGACCGAGTTCGCCCATGGACCGCATCAGGTCGAGGTTGAACCGCTCGAGGCGGTCGTGCTCATGCGCCTGAGGTTCAACGTGTTCGTGCACCCATTCGCGTACCATCTCACGCAACATGAGATGGGCTTCGGTGGGATTTGCAATGTCATGCAACACGGTGCTCACCAAACGCTCCGACCCGCGGTGGCCATTTGAAAGAAGCGACCGAATCGGAGCCAATCAGATGGGGAGGAATCGGATGATTGCACTATTCCAGCGGTCAACCAAACCAATATCGTTGCAGAATTCGAGGCGAATTTTGTTCGAGTGGTACTCGTCCGTGCAGCATTCTGTTGTTGTCAATCAACAAAGATTCACCAGTTTCCAAACGGATAAAGATCGGCTGTACTGATTTCACAGCGGCATGAAACCGATTGAATGACTCGCGAAGTATGGGTGAAATCGACTCATCACACAACCAGTACGAATAATACAACGCTTCATCCCCACCAAGATCGAAAACCATCGGATGACTTGCCTCATCCCCATCGAACATTGAATGCTCCATTAATCGAATGTTTCGGAGGTTTGTTTTGTCCGCTTGAGACATGCTCGAAAATACAGCCAAACCATCCACAAGAATCGTTTCTCCTCCGCTTTCTTGTTGAACATCACAGTTCCAAAGGATGTAGCGTGCGCGGTGATGGTCTGTGTGCGGCGAAAGCCCGCGTGCCGAAGTGACCAAAGATTTGCTACCTTCTACGACAGAAACCTGCGTATGATTCAGTAATTTACCAAGGAAGGGCAAGAACTCCCACATTTCGAATTCTGCAGTATTGAAGCGCGTCCACCCATGCCTACGGAGTTCACCAACGACGCTGTCCAACCCCACACCCCCAAATTGTTGAAGAACCTGCTTAGGAATTTGCATACATGGATATCCAGATCAGCGTTGACTTGGAAGATAGAGCCAACAGGTCCGAGACATTCCCCAGCGATTGGGATCAACAGAAATTGACCAAGTCAATTGAGCGTTACAAGAAATTCTTGATCCTCGCCGCAAAATATCCTGGCTCGTCGATTGCTCCAACAAGTGATATCGACCAGATTTGGCACCTGCACATGCTCAGTCCTGTTGCCTACTACAACGACTGCATGACGAATCTTGGTCAATTGTTGGACCATGATGGGGGATTCGGAGCGATACCTGAAGAAATTCCGGAATTGGCATCGACCTTTGAACGAACTGCAGCACGATGGGCGGCAGAATTTGGTGAACCGTATGTGGATGACCCTGAGGGGCAACTCAGCGATGACCTTGTCAAATGCTGGCATGATTGTCAAGGACGTTGCTGGAATGCCTGCAAGAGTTGAATTCAACTCAGTTGATTTGAACCGGAATGCGTTCAGTCAGTCTAACTACTGAACCGGGTTCGGGTTAAATGTCCTCGGGCACAGGCACCTTCGGGACACCAAAGGGCGTCTGGTCCCGCTTGCGCGTGGCGCTCCATCGCATGTTGCGAAGCAGCGCTTTCGTGCCGCGCCACAAGGCCTTGAGCGAGCGCCATGGATGGCGGAGGACCGCAAACGGCGAACCCATGCCACGGAAGGGCAACAACCACTGCTCAATCACGCCGGTCGGCATTGGGGTGTCGATGCCGTAGCGCATCGGACGCTCGTCCTTCGGCATGTGGTAAGTGCGGAAGATCAGGTCCCACACCGGCAGGAAGGTGGAGTAGTTCGACCAGCGCGCTTCTTCGTGACTTGAATGATGCCAGTGATGGAATTCCGGCGTGATGATGAGCGGATGAAGCAAGCGCCATCGAAAACGCACGTTTGCGTGCAAAAAGAGGCCAATGAGGGCTTGAGCGATGGCGAGGACGCCGCCAAACTCCGGTGAGAACCCGGCGGTAATGAGGAAGACGAAGGCCGGTGCCAACAACGCGCCGTCGAGCGGATGGGTGCGGAAGCCAGAGACCCAATCCAGATGCTCGGTCGAGTGGTGCACCTGATGGAAGCGCCACAGGAAGGGCACCTCGTGGTAAAAGCGGTGCGTCCAGTACACGGCAAGATCAAACAACAGCACGCCGAGCACCAAACGTGGCATCTCAGGAAGTTGGCCCACCAAAGGACGAATCAGCAAGCCAGGGATCCACATCAGCGAAAGCACCGCGACGGTCACAATCACCACGCCAGCAAGGACGCCATTGACCGGCAAGAGCAGCGCGTGCGTGATGTCCGAGAACACCATTGGACGACGCAAAGGCTGAGCGTGCCTCGGGAAGAGTTTCTCGAAGGGCACCACGAGCACGAAGAGAACAGCGACGATGCCCAGCGGTCCGAAGGCCTCCAGCGTCCACGCCCAGACCAGGCCGCCGACGAGCGCCATCGTCAACATCAGCCTCAGAATCAACGGTTTGGGCTCAAGGTCGGCACGCTCCTGTTCCCTGCGCCGCTCACCTGCCTCGACGTGGGGCGTCATGGCGTCGAGCAGGTCCCCTTCGACGGACGGCAAACGAAGGCCATCGACCTCCACCATAGCGTCCCACTGCTCGCACACAGGTATCTTCCTTTCTTCCTCCCGCGTCGTGGAGGCCCAGTTCCTGCCCTTACAGATAGCAAGAGGGATCGAACAAAGCGAGAATTTTTCGCTCTTCCCTGAGGCTCTTTCGGCCTTCAAGAAGCCAGATTCCGCCATGTTCTCCCTGCTAAAAAGGTCGCTAGAATAATATGCACCTGAACCGAAAGTCAACCATGGGAGATGTAGGCTCGCCCATTGCCTACTACTTCCGTTCCTTAGGCTCCTTTCTCGGATATTGGCACATGCTGGCGATTTTCAGCATCCTGTCAGGGGTCTTCCTTCTCTTTCTCGCGTATCTGATTCTCAAGGCCAATCCTGGAAAAGCCAAGAACCGCTTCATGGCCTTGATGCTAGTCAGCGAAGCACTACGCTGTTTCACCTCGATGCTGTTCTGGGTCTATGCTTGGCCAGAAGAAATGTTGAGTGTTTTGAAACCTGCTCGCGTGGTTTACTACACCATGTCGCTGCAACTATTTTTCTTGTATATGGGAGCAGCCACATTCTACAGCGAGAAAAAATGGGCGAAGTTCATCGCGAACTCTTTCCAAGTCCATGGTTTGTATTTGGTCCCAATGTTCTGCTTGAGTTTCGTGCTTCTCGTCAGTTACCTCGCTGGTGGAACGAGCATCGCCATTGGAGACATCAGTTGGGTGTATTGTGAAAGCGTGGGCATCGGTGAGGGAAGGACTGCGTCCGGAAAACCACTGGGTTTTGAAGTCGCATGTTCGAAAGAATACGAGTCCCTGTACCCAATGACCATGTCGAACGTAGCGTTGGGTCCGCTCACTCGGGTACTCCTCTTTGTCCCACTTATCGGGGCCATCGTGGCGACTGTTGCGCTCACAAGTTCTCGAAACAGGATCACAGAGGAGGGAAATTCCAACCTTACCGGCGAAGTCCGCGCAGTTCGTGTGGGTTTCATTGGAAAAACGGCCATGCAGGTCACAACAACGCTCATTTTGTTTTGGATGATTTCAATGCTGGGAGGATCCCCCTCACTGGAGACAAACATGTTCAATGCGGGCGCGGAGTTTTCAGAGGTGCTGTTGTACCTGCCACCGTTGATGCCCACAGCTGTCGTCTTGGCTGCTTTGTTTGAAGGCATCGTGTTCACCTATGCAGTCATCAAAAATGACATGTTCGGAATCGATGAACAACTCCGAAAAACATTCACAACGACCATCTTTGCAGGTACCGGTGCCGTTCTCTTCTTGGTCAGCACCGAACTTATGGAATCCGTATTCGATCAAGGCTGGATTGGTGGCGTATTCATCGGCATGACGCTCCTTTTGATGCGAAAGCCGATTATCGCAACACTAGGGAATGTTTCAACAAAACTCATTCCTGAATCGCATACAAAAGAGGAGTTAGGCTATCTTGAGATGTATTACCTGGCAAAAAAGGACAACAAAATCACTGACAAAGAACGGTCAATGTTGGATCTACAAGCAAGAGCATACGGGCTCACAGAAGAGCGGAAATTGTATCTCGAACAATGGTATGAAGAAATCCTGACAACGGGTGAAAAGAAGACTTACCTTGCGGAAAAATATGGAAAAAGTGGAATCAATATGATGAGTGTCTTTGGCACAACAGGTGAAGCGCCCATCGATGAAAGAGAAATCCAAGAAGCGTTTACAGAGATGGACAAAAACCGTGACAATGTGATTTCATTGAGCGAATTTTCCGAAGCCCCAGAGGTGACCAAGCTACCAGAAGCAGCACGAGAAGAATTGTTTGAAGAAATTGATCTCAACAAGGACGGTGTAATTCAATTCGACGAATTTAGAATCCAAGCGCAGGTCACCGAATCCGAGGTGTTGAAGATCACGAAGGAAGATGCATATCTTGAGGTGTACAAGGTGGCGATGGACGATCTGATCATCACAGACGATGAGCGAAAAATGTTGGACATTCAAGCCAAAACGCTGGGAATCTCACAACAGCGCGCCAACGAATTAGAAGACCAATACAATTCTACTCTGGAAAAAGGGACTGATGCGAACAAATGAAACCGTGCATGAAGGCCATCCTCCTCCCTGATGTGACATCGCCTCTGGAAGACCGGTAGCTTCCATTTCTTCTCACGCGTCGTTCATCGGCACCATCAAGACCGGGGTGGCCATCGTGCATCCGTGTCGAGGATTGAGGACATCGGCGCCTCCGGCAGCGACCTTCTGCTGGTCGTGGAAGCGCAAGGCCCCATGGCGGGAGCCCCCATCGTGCTGTTCTCGGTGCTTCTTCTGTTGCAAGGCCACCGACGATTGCCTGTGACGGCGTTCGCGATTGGCGCCGCAGCGGGATACGTCCTCGCGCCAAACATGCTGGAACTTCTCCTTTCGGTCGGCATCGAATCACCCCTCGACACCGCGCAAAGCCAAGTCGCCTGTGCTGCATTGATTGGCGTCATCATGGTCTCCGTCGCCCAAGCAAGCCTACGCATGATGGCTGGTCTGATGGCGTTCATTGGTATCACAGCCGGCGTGCAGGCCCTCTACGTACAAGGAATCGACATTGAACAGGGCGAAATCATTCCCATCATTGCCGCCCTTGTCACGTGGTATTTCACCCGCTCCGTCCGTCGAATTCTGCCCACGATTGCTGCAGCAGCAGTCGGCTCCGTCGGTTTGCTTGTGGGCGTATTCATCCTGCTGGAGATGCCGGTGCTGACGCTCCATCCTGGAGCGTCCACCACGATTTGGTTCGCCATCCCCATCGCCGGACTGAGCTTCGTCTACCAACACCGGGCCGCGAAGAAACGTGCTGCAAAGAAAGAACTTGAGGGCCTGATGAAGGACCCGTCCATGAAGAACTTGAGCGATGCGCAAAAGCGCGAGCGGGCCCTCGAAGTGCAGCAACGGCTCAAGTCGGGTCGGAAGATCAGCGGCGGTGGCAAGGTCGGCGGGAAAGGAANCAGGACCATCCGCCGNAGGCGCGACCCCTTGGAACAGTACCTGACGCCNTACGGGAAGTCNGTGNTGGACCGNCANGCCCTCGAAAACTCGCGCAGGNACCGACGGNAGCGTTCAAGTCCAACCTCCGTNTCAGACGANGCGTGAACCTCGCGAAGCGAGGCNCNGGTGACCNCTCCNTGCGNACNNTGGCCNTTCTGCTGACCNCCATGATGCTGACCCTGCCGTTGGCAGGTTGCCTTGGTGGAGAAGAAGTCGAACCGGAAGCTCCTGCGCCAACCGTGTGGGACTTCGAACGTCCCGAATTGACCTGGTACCACATGCCCGGNGCGGTGGACGCATGGGGCAACGACAGCCTCGTGCTCGAAGGTCGAAACGCGCCCTTCCATGCCATGGGCACCTACTACGGCATCGGCATGTCCACCTTCGAGCCAACGATGGGCATCACCGAGTCACAAACCCTCTTCATGAGTTCCTATGGTAACGGACCCGGCGGTTCAACCGCCGTGGTGGCCTGCGATTTGATTGGAATGACCACCGTGTTGGACTACTCCTGCGAGAACGTCTACGATCCCTTGCTGCCCATTGCGAACTCCAATGACCCTTACATCTACGTCGACCCGTGGACCAGCCGCATCATGAAATTCGACATGCACGCCCTGCTCGGCATGACCGTCGAATGGTCCGACGACGAAGGAGCCTCTTGGACCGGACCCAGCGTGGCCACGCAAATTTACTCTGTGCAGGACCACCAAACCATCGCGAGTTCGAACATGGAAGCCCTCTTCCATCCGACCACCTGGATGTTCTGCATCAACGGCAACGCACCGCACCCACTCTGCTCCTCGAGCCAGGACGGAGGTGCCACGTGGGGACCTGAAACGTCGGGTGCTCCGGTGACCTGCTCGTCCGGTGGACTTTCAGCGCACTTGGTCGGCAGCGTGGACGGCAATTTCTACCGCGGCAACAAGGGATGCACAGGCGAAGGCTACTCAGTGTTCCGCACCACCAACGCGGGCATTTCGTGGACCGAACACCCGCTTCCGACCTCCGTGACCGGCACCGCAGACACCTGGAACGCCGAAGAAGCACAGGTGGAGGTCGATTCCGCCGGCAACGTCCACGCCATGTGGATGGGCCTGGACGACATGCCCTACTGGTCCTACTCGCGCGACCAAGGCACCACGTGGTCCAACGCGACGATGATCGCCCCACCCATCGGCTTGACCGGCACCGGATTCCCCGTGGTCGTGGCCGGCGATGAAGGCACCGTGGCCTTCGGATACGTCGGTGAAGACGCCCGCGAAGAGGAAATCTGGAACGCCTACCTCACCTACGCGACGGACGCCTTCAACGAGACGCCCTTGTTGACCACCGTGCAACTGAACGCGATGGACGACCCAATCGACACCCTCGAGGACTGCGGCTACAACCGCTGCGGTGGCCTTGGTGACTTCCTCGACATCCGCGTCGATGCCGAAGGACGTACCTGGTTTGCCTTGGCCCACAACATCGGTGGCGACAACGGCGCCGACGTCGGCATCTTCGCGACCTTCCACGAAGGTCCCAGCCTGCGCGGCGAGAACATCACCATGCTGGCACCGATGCCCGCCGGCGGTCCACAGACCCTCTGAGCCTCACGCGCCTTCTGGCACGTCCATGAGGTTGATCTGACGCACGGCCTCGACCACGTCGCCGTCTTCCCACCAATCCACCGCGACAAAGGTCGGACGCTTGCCGTGTTGGACCCAGCATTCCGTGGCGCGTTCGACGATGAAATCGACCTCGTTCACCTCTTCAGCGCGCAGAGGATCGGAGAGTCCAGCTGGGCCACCAAGCCAGTTGTTCATGTGGTACACCGGCTGTTCTCCGTCGCCTCGATGAACGTCGCAGTTCATGTCTTCCGGCTCGTCCTCAGCATAATTCGTCGTCCAACCGTAGGTGGTGAACCCGTGGAAATGCGGGTGGACAACGTCGTTGGCCTGTTCCCAGAAGAGCACGAGGGTCGTGCCATCGTCGACGAGTTTCCCCAAGGTCGGCCACGGCGTGTTCAATTCGTGGACGTAGACGCGGTCGGTCAGGTTCGCACCGCTGAACTGCGCCCAGAGGTGGTCCGGCTCGACGTAATTCTCGATGAGGAGTGTCACCACATCACGTGGCGCTTCAGCCATACGAGATTCGAGTTCTCCGAGCCATTCGCTCGGGTCAACCCTTCCGTAGGAACACGGACTGATGGCACCGTCGTGGCTGCCGTGGCAGAAGCGAACCTCGTCCACCAGCGGATCATCCCGGTCGAGGTAATGCGTATCGAGCATGAAGGCACGCATGCCGGCGTCCCACTGCGCGTCAAGCCCAGAGCGATGGTTGCTGGCCGGGTAGAAGATGCCGTCTGCGTGGGTGGCGAAGGCGTTGTGCGTTTCAGGGAAGGTGACCTCGTCGTAGGGACGGTCGCACAGAATCTCCATTCCGTTGCATTCACCCTCGGAGGTCTCCGCTTGAACCGGGGTTTCTTCGGAGGAAAAGACGCTCCATGACACCGCCACCAAGAGCAGCGGCACAAGGGCAGCGAAGGCCCACCGCGTGGCGTTCATCGACCGCTGATTCAGGAGGGCTCCTCATCATCTTTGTCGAACACAGAAAACCGCGGCTCGAAGATGAGTACGGCTCAGCCTTGTGGAAATCAGAACTCAGCGCCTTATCAGAGGCAACAGCACGCTTGCAGCATCAAAAATCAGAGGGCCGTGGCCGGGAATTGAACCCGGGCTGGCAGAACCACAATCTGCCGTGCTAACCCCTACACCACCACAGCCAAGAGGTATCGCGCCGTCCTGACGCGCCTATTTCAACGCACCGCAACGTGTTTCTTCATGCCGCAGGAGACCCGTGCGTTCAAGTGCCGATGGGGCCCAAGCCAGAGCATGACCAAGGCACGTGTGGCGACCTTGCTCGTCGTGTTGATGCTCCTACCGGCCCTTCCAGCCGGTGCCCGAAGCGTACACAGCACGGCCGATGTGGACCTNTTCCCACAAGGCGTGTTCGATNAAGCGACCGACTGGACACTTGACGACAGCGTCAGTTTCAGCACAGCACCCGCTCAGCACACCCAAGCGATGGTGGCNGACGATCATCTGACCTTCATGCATGAGCGCCCAGAAAACCTCGTGGGGCAAACGGTCTGGGCGACCTCAACCCCAACCGACAGCAACGCCAGCCTCGGTGCGCCCGACGGAGCCTACACGTGGAGCACCGGTCCAGACATCGACGTCAATGGATTCGACGTCAGCGGCCTGACCAATTACGCCGTNCGTGACGTCACCTTGCTGTTGGCCATCGAAGTGCCCGACGCCCTCTACCAAGACAAGGTCCGTATTTCCCACGAAACGGGCGGGGTGTTCGATCTGGTCAAGACTTGGTCAAACACCGGCGGCGGCATCGATTACATGGACGGTCAACCCTACCGCATCGGACTTGACGACCCNAGCAACTGGACATGGAGTGAATTGGCCGACCTCACCGTTCGTTTGGACTACGTGTCGGAAGGCACCACGGATGATAGCGTGCTTCGCGTGGACGCCGTCGGGCTGGAAATCGTGGTCCTGACGCCTTGGTACGGCGGCGAACAAGCGACCGCGACTTCCACGACCAGNAACGTGGAGATCCCCGTGCTCCACCTTGACATGGACGCCGGCACCACGGACGGGCTNTCCCTGGCNGCGTGNGGNCTCCAACCTTCGANCGAGGGCANGGTGGGCCACTGGACCAGCGCGACCGTCGAACGCCCGGCCGACCAACGCCTTGGCCGAATCGCCTTCGCCTTTGACGGTCCGACCGCGAACGTCAGCTTCGACGTCCGTACCGTCGCCAACGACGGCACAACAGGCGCTTGGTCAAACCATGACACGAACACCTTGCTTCCAAACGTGGATGCCATCCAACTGCGCATCTCGATGAACGAAGGGTGCNTGACACGGCTCACGGTCGACGTCAACGACCCAACCCTGACCCTCNTCGGCCGCATTCACGGCGACGTGAACGGGCTCTTGGAGAGCAGTTCTCGCTGGGCAGCCTACGTCAATGGCGTGGTGATCGCCAACGAGCCGGTCACGACCTTGGGCACCTTCCGCTTCGACCTGCCCGTGGGGCACGCTTTGGCTGAAGCGGACGATGAGGTCGAGATTCGGCTTGGTTCGGTCTTCACATGGGACGCGGACGGCTCATCCTCCAGCACCGCCGTGGAGTTCAGCGAAGTCAGCCTGAGCGGCGGCTTCAGCGTCGAATACGACGAAGACCCTGTGTGCCAGAACGTGGGCGACCAATTCCTGACCGAGGACGCCGGTGGCATCGTATTGCCCTTGATCACGCGATGCAGCGACGACCGCACCGCCAACGACGCGCTGACGGTCTCCTTCGTCAACACCGCACCGGAGGTCGTGGACGTGGACATGGCTGAGGGACAAATCCGCGTCTCGCTTGTGGCCGAAGCCTCAGGCAACGCCGACATCACAACCACAGTCATGGACGCTGCAGGCAACACGTGGACGGAAACGTGGACCGTTCACGTCGCTAACGTCGACGACGCGCCCATCGTGGGCGAATTCCTTGGAACGGTGCCCGTGGAACACGAGGTCGAAACCACCGTGACCATCGAGGTCAACGATCCCGATTCCACCGACCTGCAAGCCACAACGAACCGTTCGTGGGCCACCGTGGACCTCGAAGCGGGCGTGATTCGCCTCACTCCGCCCACCCCCGGCTTCGTTGCTGTGGGCGTGACCGTGTGCGATGCAACGTCGTGCACCGACCGCACCTTGGACCTCGACGTGCGAGCCTTGGCCGACCTCAGCATCGATGACATCTCGGCCCCGGCCGGTGAATACGAGGAAGGCAGCATCGTTGACATCGCCGTGTACGTGCGAAATTCCGGAGCCGTCACAGCCACGCTGGTCGACGTGCGCCTGACCGCCGACGGGACCTTGATCGGCACCGGAGAAATCCCGCTGATCGAACCNGGCGGCCTTGGCGTGGTGGAATTCTCATGGCGCGTGCCTGAGAACGGCGACGCCCTCGTGCGCATTGAAGCAGAGGTGGACCGCAGCGCGACCACCGACGAGCGCGACGAATCCAACAACGTCGACAGCCTGCCGGTCACAACTGTGCCTGCCCAAACCGACCAGAACGAAGGCTCATCGTCTGGACCAGAACTGTCCGGCGGCTTGGTCGTCGGAGGGACCGTGTTCGTCTTGGTGGCCATCCTCGGGCTCTTCGCTGCCTTTGCGCCAAAGCGCATCCGCAAGGTCGAGTGAATTCGACCCCTCAAGTCGCATAATGCCCGAAAGGCGCTGAACCTTCATATGCGAGGAGCAGAGGCCTCGGCTCCTCCTGAGGCCGTGGGGGCCGTCCGGAAACGGCAGGAGAGGTTGTGGGAACCATGCCGGAGCTGAAGATCCGCATTGAAACGGATGAATACATCTACGAAGAGTACATCGAAGCGTGATCAAGCCTCGGGAGAGGTCCACGAACGAGGGTACACCTCGGTCGTCATGACCACCGTCTCGGCTTTNGCCACTTCGCCGTCGGACATTCCTTGGATGGAGGCGCTGTCCACGCTCAACCGCATCAGNGCGATCAGTTCGCCCTTGAGGGTCATCGCCGCAACCAGGGAACCCGTCGTCCAACCGCCGTCCACGGAGACCACGCCGGGACGCATGAGGGGAGCACCGTGGGCGACGGCACCAACGGCCGCATCCCGCACCACCACCGTCGGCAGGTCCTCGACGAGGATTTCGATGGGGTGGAGCATCCGAAGAAGGGCTTCAGGTTGCTCTTGTGAGGACCAGAGCCAATGGGCATCCGCCACCTGCTGAAGGGTCGCGGAGGCGCTGAGGTCGAAGCGACCTGAGGCTGAACGCCGCAATTCAACGAGCTTGACCGGGCGGTCAAGGAAGAGCCCAAGATCGCGGGCCATGGTTCGGATGTAGGTGCCCGCCTCGCAGGCCACTTCCAACACGATATGCGTCGGGCTGCGGCTCAGCAGCACCAAGCGTTCAATGCGCCGGGTACGGACCTGAACCTTGACGGCAGAAATCTCGGGTGGAACGTTATAGATGCGGCCACGNAGACGCGATAGGCCTTCTTCAAGGGCTTCATCGGTGACTGATTCGGGAACGTCGAGCACGGAAATGTAGGTCTTGTCATGGGTGAGGACCTTCCCTGTCAGGCGCATGGACTTGCCAAAGGTCAGCGGAAGCACACCGGTCGCAAAGGGATCGAGGGTGCCACCGTGCCCCATGCGTTCGAGGCCGAACTTGTCGCGCACCCAAGCCGTGACCTGGTGGGAGGTGGGTCCTGCGGGCTTGTCCAGAAGAAGAACACCTGACGCAATGCGTTGTTCGATGGTNCGTTCTTCGGGACGTTGCCCGTAGGCNGGATCGGTGGTGGCCTCGGCGTCGAGCACGATGTGGGTCATTCCGAATCCTCCTCAATCATGGCAACGACGGCCTCAACGACCGCTGCTGCGTTAAGTCGACTCGCGTCGAGCCTATGTGAATAGGGTTCCGCATCCTCTGGCTGCAAGCCATAGAGTTCCTGAAAGCGGGCACCGTCCACAGCACGGCGCTGACGGTTGGCGTCCAGCGCGTCTTCGAGTTCGCCTCCTTCGCGCATGACGACGCGACGAGCGCGTTCTGTCTCGTCCACTTCAACCCACAAGCGAATCCCACCGAGTCCAAGCCGGTAAGCCCACCATCCGGCCATGCGGCTTTCAACAACATCGGGGCCGCCTTCCGCCTGCATCCTGTCTTGAAGCAAGGCATCCAAATCACGGTCGACCGAAGCGTCCTCCGCACAGAGGCGGCCAAAGGCTCCAAGGTCGAGCCCACGTCGTGCGGCTTCTTCACGGAAGATTTGCCCGCCGTTGAGGGTGCTCCAGCCGTACCTTTCGGCCAAGGCAGCCACCAAGGTCGAGGTGCCGCTGCCGGGATGTCCTGAGACCGTCACGCGGACCATGCTCACACCCACTCATGGAAGCAGGTTTGGCAGACCTTGGTCCGAGGCCCTTCCCGGCGAACTTGATCGCTCCAGCACGTAGGGCACATCACGCCCTTGGACGCNGCGGACACGGGTGCTTCAGACGCTTCTTCGGACTCGGCCTTCAGGGCCGAACCGTCGTTGCGCTTGCGAGGACCGTCCCGGCGACGGCGTTGCTCCTGACGGCGCTTTGCGGAAGCGTCAGAACCCCCCTTCTTGCCTTCAATGAGGTGCAGCAAAGGCTCTGGAATCAATTCAGCCGCCTCCACCAAGGGGTGACTACGGTAGCGGAGGAGCTTGATGTGACGGTCCACAACGCGCCCAAGGGGCGCGCTCATGCAGATGTAGGCACAAATCCACGCAGGGAACAGAAGGAAGCGGTCGTTCAAACCCCATTCTGGAGCCCAGGGGAGGGAGATGTAATCCACACGGAAATCTTCGACGGTGGTGGTCAACCAAGCAAAGATGGCGATGATGAACACCATGGTGAACATCATCGGTTTCATGGCGCCCATCTGCACGCTCAATTGTTCAGGCATCATTTGCTGCTGAAGGGTCGTGGCCTTGTCTTGGAGCGTAGAGTCGCGCGACATCCTTGCTTCGTTCATGATTTGGCGGATCTGGCCCTGTCGGTGCTGGAGATGGGCCTGCGCGA
The DNA here is from genome assembly GCA_002723635.1 of Methanobacteriota archaeon. GTDB lineage: Archaea > Thermoplasmatota > Poseidoniia > Poseidoniales > Poseidoniaceae > MGIIa-L3. Next base: position 14,097 of record PBMM01000027.1, read on the forward strand.
TGGGATCCATGAACAAGTTTCGAAGGACGGTGTTCACAAGCATGGAAGCACTGCCCAAGATGAGCAGGGTGATGATGACGAAGCGCTCTTCGGGGAGCACAGGCGACAAGATAGGGTCAGCAATGTCGCCAAGCGTGTTCCTGATGCTCGGGTTGACGACGAGCAGGACCATCATGAGCATCATGGCGAGCATCGTGAACATCGCTCCTTGTGGGGGCGCGGGCGGCGCAGGACCGCCGGGGGCCGATGGGGTGCTCACGTTCCGTCGGCGTGCATGCACGGCATGAACGTTCGCCCGTCGACCCATGTGGCTGATGCCTTCAAGTCCCTCCCCGTCCACCGCCAACCATGCGCCGCCGAAGTCCGCTTGAGGTCAAGGCCGGTTGGACGCATCCTTTGCCGATGCCCATGCCCGGTCAACCCGTCAGCGCAACGGTCGCGGAAGCCGAGGACCAGTTGGCACGTCTCCCGGTCACCCCGCGGGTGTTCCTGTGGACAGAAATGGAGCAGCGTTGTCCAGAAGGATGGGGGCATTTGCCCAGCGTTCGACCGGGCGCACCGCCTGAATCCATTGAGGCTGAACTCGGCGCCTGGATGCGCCAATATCCCGAAGCGTGGTTGGCGGTGGATTTGCGCGTCGGCACCATGGCTCCCGCCACGCGGACGCCATTGGAGGACCTTCTGAAGAACATGCGACGCCCAGTGATCTTGATCATCGACGACGAGGAGGAGCCTGAGCTCGCTCCCCGCTGGAAGTTGCCGTTCTGATTCAAACCTCGAAGATGAAACCGCAGTCGCATTCCGTTGCGTCCGCGGCCACGTCCTTCATGCAAATCGGGCAGGACTTGGTTTCCGCCGCCTCTGCTTCGGGCTCAGCGGCTGCCACGCCTTCGTCCGCTTCAGCCTCCTCTGCAGGTGCTTCACCTTCGGCTTCGTCAGCGTCTTCTGCGTGGGCCTCGTTCCAAGCGGTAGCGGCGTCTTCCAATTCTTGCTTCTTGAGGTAGTTGTTGCCGTCATGGTCGAAGGAGGAAGCGTGGGCGATGAACGCGTCACGGTGCTCCGCGTCGATGCCGTGGGCTTCCATGACGCGGTCGAGCACGTCGTCCCGGAACTTCATCGCGGGTGCGGACTCTTCATCGCTGCTCTCGTCCTCAGACGCTTCTGCTGCTTCAGGCTCTTCGGCCGCAGCGTCGTCGACTTCGATTTCGTCACCGAACACCGCTCCGTGGAAGGTGTTCAGCAGGTCGGTGTCGATGTCGCCTTCGCCCTTGATCATGTACGACACATCGATGCGCTCGGCCTTACCGACGCTCGGCAGATGCCAGACAACCGTGGTGCCCGAGGCGTCGGTTTCCTGCGTCTGTTCCACATCTTCGACGGGTTCTTTGTTGGCACGAACTTCGCATCCGTCCATCTCGTAGCCGGGAGGAATGACGTCCTTGAGTTGAACGTCAGCCAGAGGCGTGTCACCGTTGTTCTCGAAGAGAATGAGAATCTCATAACGACCGCGGCCGCCGGCCTTGAGGGCCTGCTTACCTGCGGAGAAGTCGCGTCGGTGGTGCACGACACGAACCGAGGGTGCGGATTCCACATCACGCTCACAGACCGGGCCATAGCGTTCGCAGCTGAACTCACCGCGGGTGGGTGCGTCCACGCGCTCGTTCTGGGGCGACGGGTCGGGTGCAACCAAGTCGTAGGTCACGAGGACCTCCTCGCCGGGCGCCATGCCGATTGGGCCCTTGCGGCCGATGGTCAGGGACAAGGTGTGGCCTGCGCCGTCAGGGCTGTGATGCTCGCCTTCGAGGGTGATGCCTTCGCTGACCTCGGCCTTGAATTGCTCAGGCGGCAGGGATTGTCCCGCGTGCTTGATCTTCAGCGTCGAAGTGTCCACGGCGTGGAAGACGCCGGGGATGTCGTCGGTCAGGCGCATCAGGTTGATCTCCGACGAACCGGTGTTGGTGATGCGGATTTCAGCCTGAACGGATTGCTCACGGTAAGATTGGAGTTTCGCCTTGCTGTAAGTCTTCTCGACCTTTCCGTCAACAACCGAGAGGTCGCGTGCGGTCATGGTGAGGGTCCCTTCCGTGGTGGCGCTCGTGCGCGGAAGCACGGTGTAGGACAGTTCCCACGTCAGGTCAGGCTTCTCTGCGGAGGCCACGCTGACGGACTCGGAACGCCATTCGCCATGAGGCGCAACGTCCTCGTTGACGTCGCTGAAGTCAAAGAGCAACTCATCGCTTCCCTTCAAGCGAGCCTGAAGCTTGACCAGGTCCACGGCGAACGACGAGCGGTTTTCGAAGACGGCGGTGACTTCCCAGGTGTCGGGACGCTCGCCTTCGACGGAGCGCATGTAAGCGAATCCACGGCAGAAGGCATCGAGGTCTTCGAAGTTCATCGTGGAGAGGGCTGCGTCAGCACGGTAGGTGGCCACGGCTGAACCGCTGGACACGGCGTCCTTGCTGTCGACGGTGAGGGAACCACGAACGACCACGGAACTGGAATCACCAGCTGCGAGGTGCCCGACCTCCCAGGTCAGGGTGCCGTCGTTCACCGTGGCGTGTTCCACTTCGGTGACGTTCATGCCGGCAGGCAGTGGGCG
>PBMM01000028.1 GCA_002723635.1 Methanobacteriota archaeon
ACGATGCCGTCCTTGGGCATCACCATGCTTCCATTGGCCATGGCGCCCCAGGTGAAGGTGGCAAAGGCGGCCCGTTCCTTTCGCTGTGGGTCAAGGGTGATGCCGGCGAAAAGCGGGTGCAGGACGCGTTGCCTCAACCCTTCACTGAAGCCCTGGTCGGCCAGACCTGCGTCGATGCTCTGGGAGGGCCGGTCGAGGGGAGCCTCAAGGTCACGTCCTCGAGCACGTTGCCGCCACCGCAACAAGCGGAGTGCGTTGAACGGGCCCACGCTGCGCAAGGTTGGCAACAGGGTGCTTGGACGACGCAGAGCGTCTCCAAGAAGCAGGCGCTTTCCTTGGCTTGGGAGGATGACTTCGGTGCTCGGGTCCATTGGTGTGGCCTCGAGCGCCGCCAGGTCCACCCATCGCTTCAGGGCCGGATAAGCCGTATGCAGCACGTGAAAGCCGAGGTCTACGGGGTGGCCTTCCATCGTTGTCGTACCCATGCGGCCGCCGAGCCGGTCTGAGGCTTCGTAGACGGTGACGTTGTGGCCAGCGGCGCAAAGGGCGCTTGCCGTGGCCAAACCGGCCAAACCGCCACCGACGATGCCCACGTTCATTCGTTCACCCCATTGCTCGAACACGGCCCATGCCGCCGTCGACGTGCAGCACCTCTCCGGTCATGTTGTCCGGTGCGCCGGTGAGCAACCAAGCCATGGTCGTAGCCACTTCTTCGGGTTGTCCAATCCTCCCGATAGGTACCATGGCCTCAGAGGCTGCACGTGAGGCGTCGGAACGGAGCATGGGTTCAGCAAGCCGTGTTTCGGTGAGCGAAGGGGCGACGGCGTTGATGCGAAGACCACGCTTGGCGTAGGTGGCTGCGGCAGAGCGAACCATGGCTTCGAGGCCGCCCTTGGCCGCCGCGATGGCTTCGTGATTCACCAGACCGAGTCCGGCTGCCACGCTGGAGGTGAACACCATTCGCCCTCCACCCGAGCGCATCATCGCCTTGCCGCAAACGGACAAGGTCAGGAAAGCACTGCCAAGATTGGTGGCGATAACCTCGTTGAATTGATCCATTTTCATGGCGTGAGGTGGCCGGACCACGATCGAGCCCACGAGATGAGCCACCATAGCCAAGGGTTCGTCGGCAGTTGCCTTAGCCACCGCTTCTTGGAGGGCCGTTTGGTCCAGCGCATCGCCAATCACGGGATGGAAGCGTTCGTGGCTCAAATTAGCGAGACGCGATTGGTCGCGGGCGAGACCGGTGACGGTGTGTCCATCGGCCAGAAGGGTCGGAATCAATTGCTGCGCCAAGTCGCTGCTGGCGCCTACTACAAGCACGGAGGCCATGGTGTGAAGTTTGAGGGTGCGTACTTGAACGCCTGTTCCTCGGCGTTAGGTGAACAGGGGTTCAAGGCCTGCCTGTGCAACGTAGACTCATGGAGCACCTCCGTGAGGAATACGACGGGGAACTTGACCCCGCTTCGGTGGATTCTGAGGACCCGCTGGGCCTGCTCACAACGTGGATTCACGAAGCAGAGCAAGCGGGCTTGAGCGATCCCACCGCGATGTGCCTGGCCACGCTTGGGCCCGACGGATCCCCGCGTTCACGCATGGTCCTGTGCAAGGGCGTCGAGGGCACCACCGTCCGCTTCTTCACGAACCTCACCTCGGACAAAGCAAGTCAACTGCAGGCGGATGCGCGAGCCTCCCTCACGTTCTGGTGGTCCGATATGGACCGTTCAACCCGTTTGGTGGGGCGCGTCACGCCGCTGGAACGTACAGAGGTCGAGGCATACTTTGCAAGCCGCCCCCGCTCCTCCCAAATCGGCGCCTGGGTCTCGGACCAATCCTCTGAAATCGAAGACCGTGCGGCCTTGGAGGCCAAACACGTCAGCGTTCACGCGCGTTTTGAGGGCCAGGACGTGCCCTGCCCGCCCCATTGGGGCGGCTTCCGCTTTCATGCGCAAGAGGTCGAATACTGGGCTGGTCGTCCGGCCCGGCTGCACGATCGCATCCGTCTGAAGTTTGAGCACGGAGCATGGTCTGCATCGCGCCTCCAACCCTGAAGTGGTCGCATGGACGCCTCAAAGGATCTCATTCCCGCCTTGAGGGCGGTCACGTCCATCCACGTCTTCGGCGCAGGATTGAACGCCGAGCGAACCTCCCATACGGCCGTCCCTGAGCTTCGGCAACGAGGGTGGCGTGTGGTCCCTGTTCATCCACGTGACGGTGGTGCGTGCATCGATGGTGTCCCGATTCGACCCACAGTGGAGGAGGGCACCACCGTGGAAGTGGCGGTGCTGTTCCTTGCCCCTGAACGCGCCCGCGCCCAAGTTCGACGCCTTCTGATGACGCCGCATGAGACGCCGCCCTTGGTGTGGTTCCAGCCCGGCGCTGAAGACGACATCGCCCTCGAATGGCTTCGTGAGGCCGGGTGGAATTACGTTCATGCAGATTGCATAGTCCGTTATTCAGAACGCCACAACCTCTCAAGACCTTCCATCGAGTCNCCCTGGTACCGGCAAATTTCAGACGAGGATGGCTCTGGGTGCTCCGTTTGGACGGCGCATGCATGCGACGAACACGCCGAGCCTCCAACCACGGCCGTCGAATGGGTTGGTGATCTCCTCGACCTCAAGACGTCAACCTCNAGCGTTCCAACCTACATTCGGAGCCTTTGCAGNGANGACGAATCCTTGGAAGNCTGTGCGCTCCGATTGTCCCGCTGACGGTCAAGCNCGTAGCCAAACATCCACGCGCTCCTCACCCCATGNCGTTCCGGGGTGCTGGGTGAGTCCGGCTGCCGTGAAGTCAGCCTCGCTGAGGCCGAAAGGCACGGGAGAGGCATGTTCTACAGTGCTGTGCACCAACAAGACCTCGTCCACCAGCCCCGCGCGGAGGAAGCGCCCNACCGTGGACGGCCCGCCTTCGACCAGCAGCCGCTGCATCTCTTGGTCGCCCAATTGCTGCAGGAGACGCTCCACGTCCACGTCGCCAGTCAGGTGCATGGTGGTGCCTCCGTCATTCAGTACNGCGGCTTCCTTCGGGACCCGGGCCCGTCCATCGAGCACAATTCGAACCGGTTGACGCTCATGATCGATGCGCCGCACCGTCAGGGACGGGTCGTCGCGTAGCACGGTTTCTGAACCGACCANGATCGCATCACAGCGTTGGCGAAGGCGATGCACCTCGTCGAGGCAACCTTCGGAGGTGAACCGACCCGCCGCTTCCGCGCGGTCGTCCACGGAACCGTTGATGTCCAATGCGACCTTCACCGTCACCCAGGGGCGGCGGTTGTGGCACCAGTGGAGGAAAGAACGCATTTGCAGGGCCGCTTCCGCTTGCAGCAGACCCACCTCGACCTCAAGGCCAGCCTCCCTGAGCACGTCCGTCCCGCGACCACGTACGTTCGGGTTTGGATCAGGATGAGCGACCACGACCCGTTGGACGCCAGCCCACAGCAACGACTCCGTGCAGGGTGGCGTCCGTCCAAAGTGATTGCACGGTTCAAGCGTAACGTACGCCGTTGCTCCGTTGGTGGGGACACCTCGCGCTTCTGCGTCGTGGATGGCCATCTGNTCAGCATGAAGGCCACCGAGGTGATCGTGCCAGCCCTCGGCGATGGGTACGCCGTCCTTCACCAACACGCACCCNACGGGCGGATTTGGGCTGACGCGGCCTTGACCGCGTTCGGCGACCTCGAGAGCTCGCCGCATGAATTCCGCCTCGCCTTCGGACCACATGGTGATGCTTCTGGGGCCGGCTTCTCACACATGAGCCCTCGCCTTTTGGCGCGAACCTTCATTCTCTCCGGCGCGACTTGCCCAGCATGGCTCGCATCCAGGTCATCGTGAACCCTGCGAGCCGCGACGGACGATGCGGCAAAGCGTGGCCGAACGTGCGTGAGCGCATGGAAGCCGACGGATGGCAGGTGGAGGCGTACATGACCACCGGGCCCGGCGACGCCGCCCGCCATGCCCACCAACTCGTCGGCGAGGGCAACGTGGGCCCTGGAGACCTTGTCGTTGCGGTCGGTGGGGACGGCGTGGTGCACGAGGTCGCCAGCGGCCTTCGCGGTTCAGGTGCCGTGCTCGGTCAGATTCCATTCGGTTCAGGCAACGATTTTGCCATCACGCACGGGATTCCGCGTGACGACCTCGACGGCGCCCTGCGGTGCCTGAAGGAAGGCACTGACCGACCGAGCGGAGCCTGGCGATTGGAAGCCCATCCTGCGGCCCCGGAATCAGGCGGTTATCCGGTCAACGCCAACCCCTGGGACGGGCCTGCGGAGGAGGAAGGGCGAATCGTTCGCTGGACCTTCCTCGAAACGGATGCAGGCATCAGTTCCTCCATCAGCCGAGCCAAATTGCGTCGGGCCAAATGGTTGCATGGGCCGATCAAATACACCTGGTTGGGCGTCAGCACCATTCCAGTCTGGCGTCGTCGGCACGTGGAACTCCAGATGGACAACAAACCAGCAGAAACGGTCGACCTGACGTTGCTCGCCGCCTGCACAGGCGAGACCTTTGGTGGCGGTTACCGCGTCTGCCCTGGCATGGCTCCAAACCACGAGGAAGCGGTGTTGGTGGTGGCGCCAAGGCTGAGCCGCTGGCGCATGCTGAACCTGATGGGTTCGGTCAAGAAAGGCAAGCACGTCGGGANCTGGGGCATCACGTCCCATCGAGTGCGTCGAATCAACCTCCGACCGGTCGGCCCTGCAGGGGCGCCAAGCGACACGCCGTTGCCGTTGCCCACCTACATTCAAGCCGACGGGGAACCCATCTTGCAGCTCCCTGCCACGCTGACGTGGCATCCTGCGCAGATCATTGCGCGTGGTGCCAAGACGGTGCCGTGGGATTCAGAATGAGAAATCGGTGAATTCCTCTTCCTCAGGCGGTGCTGCTTCGGGCTCCGGCTCAGGTTCCGGTTCAGGAGCAGCACTGCGGACTGCACGGCGGCGACGAACCTTCGGTTTCTCCGCGGGTGGCTCACTTCGTGTTGGAGGGGCCGACCGTGGAGATCCACCGGACATGGGCGTCACGCCCCCGCTCTTGCGTTGCGGGGTTGAGACAGGTGGTTCCCATGGAGCGCTTGATTCCGTGGAGCTTTGCGAAGAAACGGTGCTNTGCGAGGCTATCTTGGAGGCCTCGTCCGTNACTACAACGCTGGAAGCACCTCGCGAGGAGCGTTCNGGCTTGGACGACGACGAGCCCTTGGTGGAGAGCGCGGCGTCCAAATCGAAGCCACCAATGCTGGACTCCTCTTTCTTCTTGGATCTCTTCTCTTTCTTGGGCTCCGGCGCAGCGCGGCTGGGCTCGGGTTCCTTCCGCTTGGGGGCCTTGCGAGCAGTTTCGGCTTTGNCCATGTTTTCTTGGCCAAGCAGGACCTTGGCTTGCGAGGCTGCCGCGCCTTTGACCCGCGCTGAGGACACGACGTAGAGGCCAAAGCCACCGCCAACCGCCACGACAAGGAAGTAGATCACATAGCCTCCGCGGCCAAGCATTGGCACGTCGCCCATGACCCATTCGTCATCGGCTTGCCCGTCCATGGTGACCGAGGCGCCAACGAGCGTGATGCTGTGGACGAGGACGAAATGCGTCCCTTTGTTGGAATCGTCCACGTCGACCGTGCAGGGTTGATTCGGGATGGAATCGGCGCCTGAGGTGCCGCCCACGCTGAGGCTCTTTCCTTCCGCGCTGTCAATCAGGTATCCTTGGATACGGATGGGCTGGTGCACTTCGTTCAAGGCTCCAAGGCCGTACGCCACATGTTCAGANCCAGGGATGAGCCCGAGTACAAACCAAGCTTCGTTGCTGTCTCGATCCACATCCTGAACGTTGACCGTGCGTTGCGATGTGCTTTGGCCTGAACCCGTTTCAGGGTAGAGTGGCTCAGCCCAGTTTTTCACAGGAACACGTGCGCCTTGGCCGTTTGGAACCGCTTCTGCATTCTCGTAGGACATCGCCTCCAGAATGACCGAAGCGGTCACGCCGTTGGAAAGGCCACGCAAGTCCTCCCCATGGCTGTTGTACAGTGTGGAAGCCGCCAAGTGACCTTCGATGGTGACGAGACGGGTCTGGTTTGAGGCGACGCCGATGATGCCCTCAGCATCGCAGCCGGCGAGCTTGACCTCAGGAATACTGACTTGTGCCGTGTTCAAGTCGCTCACTACGGTCACGCTCATGCCGTCACCGACGACGTTGACGCCTCCTTCTCCCCAGCCGGCTGAGGAAGGGGCAAGGCAGCCTGCAAGGCTGAGCGAAAGCACCAGCAGCGCACCAAGGAGGGCCCGTCGCATGGTCGGGAGAGCGTGTCGTGGTTTGAGAAGGTTCCCCGCGTTGAACAATGTGCAAGCGCGTGGAGAGGGATTCGAACCCCCGAGTCGTTCGACACCGGATTTCAAATCCGGCGCACTACCAGGCTATGCGATCCACGCTTGGTTTGATGGGGGAGGCCTCTCCTCTATGAACGGCGCCGCTCGAGGAGAAGAGCTGCTCCAAGCAAGGCAACTACGCTTACCGCCACACTGGGGCTTGGACTCGAGCGTTCAGGTCNCGGTATGATGCCCTCCTCTTGGGCGAGTTCAACGAGGTCTTCTGTGAAGTCATCCGGCGACCATCCGTCACCGGTCCAATGGATGCGGGGTTTTCGCATGTCGTCGAGGATGAATGTGACCGTCTTGTGGCCAACCAAAACCTCACCATCATTGCTTTCACAGCTCATGCGGTCGCCGTTTTTCCATCGGTAGCCTTCGTCACACATGCAGTGTGCAGATGCTCCGCTACCCATGACCCAACCATGGCCGTTGCATGCAGTGGTCTCTGACGTGCTTCCAGTCGAGGATGCACCTGGGGTGGGGAGGTCACTGAGGTTGACCGTGGACGGCGACCAGGCGATGTGCATGGTGTCGTTGAGATCATCCATGCCAACCATGGATTCCTCCCACATCGTTCCGTTCCACAGCGCCAACCGCCAGTACCAAGACCAATCGGCGGGCGCTGAGTTGCCGTCGATGGCCTCGAGGAAGTGCCCCCATTGTGGATCCAGGCGGACCTCGAGGTCGCTGTTTGATTGGTGGAGGGCACCGTGCGTCATGAGGTGGGCAGAGGTGGTGTTGAGCACGTTGCTGATGGCGTCCCCTTCCGCAAACAACACGTGGACAGATGAGCGCCCGGCTGGAGCGGGAAGATCGCTGATATTGCGACGAGAATCCGTCCACGCAAGGTGAGGGTACGTCACTGCGTCGATGTCGTCGATGCCTACTGGACTTTCTTCCCATGCGCTTGAGGTGCTGTTCCAGCGTTGAAGGCCCCACCACCACGACCAATCATCGGGTGATGTGATTCCCTCGATGCCCGTGACCATGTGACCATACTGACCATCGTTCGCGGTGATGTTCCATCCCGCCGCATCAGCGTGCTCAACCGTCAGGTTCCATCCTGTTGGATGTGCAAGGTGTTCGGAAGCGTTTCCATCAGCGTTGACCACCGTCACCGTGGCCCCTTCCAGAGAAAAATCGATGCCGTCCCCGTGGGCCTCAATGACCTCGGATTGGACGTTCACACCAAAGCGAGCCCAGACGTCCTCGAGGGTGGCATTGTCTGAAGTCAAATGGGGCCAATTCACGCGGTGGTACTCGGTGAACGTGAGCAGGCGCTCTTGCGTATCCCTTACGGGGTCTACGGTGATGGACACAAAGCCGACGTGGTCGGTAAGTTCCTCGGGTAGTCCGGATTGAACGGCTTTGAGGTTGTGCGTGATGACTGGGCAGGCATCCGGGCAGTGCGTGAAGACAAACGCGACCACCAACAGTTCCTCACTGAGATCCTCAAGGCTAACGTTTTCTCCGTGTTGGTCGGTGAGGGTCACGTCACCCACGCTTGCACGTGAAAGCCCAATACCGTTGTATGAAGCGGCTTGCGTAGGCAGCAGCAAGGTCGCAATCAACAGGACTGCAATCAAGGTGCGACGCAATAGANACCCTCAGGGGTTGCTGGTCGCGTAGGTCCCTGAAAAGGGCGTGCACCACGACGGCAGGCCGGTGATTCCGTCGGGGTTCGAAAGCCCAATGCCCCAAAGCATCAGCAAGACGAAAATGAACGGGAACACGAAGCTCCACAGGTAGGGTCTCGGGTCCCCGGCCAAGTGCATGAAGAAGGCTGCAATACCGTAGCCCTTGACGACACCAACGCCGATCAAGATGCTCCAGACGATGTATTTCTGTTCTTCAGGAACGAGGAACACCGCAGCCACTTCGGCCAAGGTGAAAATCATCAGAATCCAGAAGTTCAGGGCGTAAATGTCCATGGGGATTGGACTCTTTTCGACCCACTGCTCAATTTTGGATACGTGTTCTCCCATGTCTTCTCACCTCAATACAGATAGAANGCGGGGAAGATGACCACCCACGCCAAGTCAACAAAGTGCCAGTACAGACCGAAGTACTCGATGCCCTGACCGTTTTCTTCGTCAAAGCCGACGGTGTCAGCCTTGAAGACGAGATAGAGCATCACCAAGAGCCCAATGAAGACGTGAAGTCCGTGGGCGCCGGTGGCGATGTAGAAGATCGAACCTTGCTGGGTTGCGAGGGTGAAACCTTCCGCGATGAGGTGGCTCCACTCGATGAGCTTCAGCACGATGAAGAGGGAACCAAGGGCGAGTGTCGCAATGAGGTAGTTGCGCACAGCGGCTTTGCGCGTGGGCATCAACTTCGCCATGAGCGGGTTGGAGGACACTTCCCAGTTGGTGTTCTTCGCGGCCTTGAGGGCCAGCACGATGGTGTAGGACGAGATGATCAGCGCAAAGGTGTTGATGGCACCGGGCGCGAGCGTGGCCAGGTCGCCACGGATCAGGTCCGAGGCGGTCACGATGGTGCCTTCCGGGACACCGGCACAGGCTTCCACGCCCGACTTGATCGCCCAGTCGGTGCACCAGCCGGTGCGCATGCGAAGGTAGGATGAGAAGAAGGAGGCGAAGACCATCACTTCGGACATTAGGAAGACCCAGATGCCGACCTTGCGAATCTGCTGTCCACGGAAGGGCACCATGTCCTCGGTGGCCGTGGCGATTTGTTCACCGTGACCGTCGAAGGGCAGGTCTTCCTGCCACCAGTTGGCGATACCAAGCACCACGAAGACCAGGCCCGTGGTGGACATGGCCATGTCCATCAGTTCGAACTCGAGCCCGTACAGCATGCCTTCAGCGCCGTGAGCGAAACGGGGGAAACCGATCATGAAGATCATCACACCGAAAGCGAGTACGATTGGTGAGGAGGAACCATGGTGGCCATGGTCGTCATGATCACCATGGTCTGCATCCGGTTTGAGTGAGTTTACGAATCCACCGAAGCCGATGAACACCGAATAGACGATCATCATCACGAGGATGGTATTCCCAGCCACTGCGAAGGTGAGGAAACTCAAGTGTGCCTCAATCTCGTGGTGGTGTGCTTCTTCCTTGGCTGCCTTGAGGGCCGTGGTGTCTTCACCAGCGGCCTTGGCGGCTTCGTAGTCGTCCTTGGCGTGATCGTAGTGAGCCATGGCATCGTCGTACTCGTCGTGCAGGCCAGAGGCCACACCAACTGCGAGGACACCGTAGGCCACGACGCCGATGGTCAGAAACACCCCGGCCATCAACAGTCCGCGCATCCAGATGGCGTTTTCCACGTGTGCGTGGCCACCGCTCATGGGGTCACCTCCGTGCCGGAGCCTTCCCAAAGGCGCTTGCCAACGCTCTTCTTCTCCTCATGCTCGTGACCTTCGTTTGCGTCAAGCTGGGTTGGAATGTCGTGGAAGGAAGGTGTTGGCGGTGGCGAGGTCGTGGTCCACTCGAGGGACCATCCTCCCCAGGGGTCCTTGCCGACCTTTTCGCCTCTGCGGGCGGAGTAGATGATGTTCCAAACGAGGATCAATTGACTCAAGCCGAAGATGAAGGCGAAGGTGGATACGGCCAGGTTGTAGGATGCAAAGCCAGTCTCTTCGAGGTAGGAGTGGGTGCGGCGGGGCATACCCATCATACCCAGAGCGTGCATGGGCCAGAAGGCGGCGTTGTAGGAGGCGAAGCCCACGAGGAAGTGGTAGAGGCCGAGGCGCTCGTCCATCTTGCGACCGGTCACCTTGGGGAACCAGTAGTACACGCCGGAGAAGAGCGCGAACACGGTACCGCCGATGAACACGTAGTGGAAGTGAGCGACCACGAAGTACGTGTCGTGGAAGTGAACGTCCAAGCCGGACACCGGGAAGAACATTCCAGAAATACCGCCCAAGGTGAAGGTGATTAGGAACCCAAGTGACCACAACGTGTGCGTTCGCATCACAAGGCTGCCTTGGTACAAGGTCATCAGCCAATTGAAGATTTTCGCACCGGTCGGAATCGCCACCAGCATGGTGGTGATCATGAACGCCGCGCGCCACGAGGGCGACATGCCAGAAGTCAGCATGTGGTGGCCCCAAACGACGAAGCCGACCACGCCGATACCGGCCATAGCGATGACCATCGACTTGTAGCCGAACACGGAGCGTCGAGCGCTCGTAGCCAGCACTTCGGACACGATGCCGAAGGCGGGGACGATGACGACGTACACCTCAGGGTGGCCGAAGAACCAGAACAGGTGCTGGAACAAGATTGGGTCGCCGCCGAAGGTGTAGAAGGTGGTTCCGATGGTGTGGTCGAACAGCAGGAAGGATACGCCGACAATAAAGGCCGGGAGAGACACGAAGAGCATGAACACGGAAACGAACACCGACCATGAGAAGAGCGGAATGCGCCACCATGTCACACCGGGCGCACGCATGGTGAACACGGTCGTGATGAAGTTCACACCGCTCAAGGTGCTCGAAGCACCGAGCATGACCATGCCTGAGATGAATGCGGTCGTACCCGGGTTGTTTCCATACTCGCCAAATTCGCTCAGCGAGGAATATGGCGGGTACATCACCCAAGTGATGTCCGCACCTTCGCCGGTCCAGATGCCCGTGTAGATGAGAGGAGTCGAGAAGACCAAAATCCACAGGCCAAGCGCGTTGATGCGAGGGAAGGCGAGGTCCTTGGCGCCAATCTGGAGCGGCAGGACGTAGTTCATGAAACCGGCAATCATCGGCATCGCCGCGAGGAAAATCATGGTCGTCCCGTGCAGCGTGAAGAAGGAGTTGTACTGATCGTAAGTGAGGAAGTCGTTCTCGGGAACGGACAGCTGAATCCTGAAAATCAGGGCGAGCAGACCGCCAACGAGGAAGAAGAGGAACCCGTAGAGGAAGTACATGATACCGACTTCCTTGTGGTCGGTTGTCGTCAGCCAAGGCTTCAGATACGCCCAGAAGGCACCCATTGTGAAAGTCTCAGGGCTGCGTCGGTAGAAGACCCACATCGTACCGAGCACGATCAAACCAACCGCAAGCAAGAGCGCGGTCATGAGGATGATCAGCGGCGGTGCGCTAGGAGCCAGGGCCCCAGCGTTGATGCCAGGAACGACGAAGTTCACGAAGTTCCATTCGTCTCCACCGGGTCCGTCTCCACCGGAGACCGCGTTGCCGTAAATCGTGAATTCGGCCGTGGCTTCGTCGTCACCCGGAGCCGTCCACTCGAAGTCCCACGTGCGAACGGTGTTGGCTTCGGCCGTGTGCGTCAGTCCAGCGTCCATGATCTGGCCGCCGGACTCAGGCACCGAGCTCACGGAGCCCTCGGTCACGAGGATGCGGTAGCCGCCCATGCGGCCAGCATCGGGCTCAGAGCGAGGCAAGTCGTCGTTCACGACGGTGACGGTGAAACTGTAGACTTCGCTGGCGTTGAAACTCTCCGGCAAGCCGGTCACGACCACGGTTGTGTCGGCGTTAGCTCCGCCGTGGCACGAACAGCCACCGTCACCGGCACTGCCGATTCCAGCGGGCATGGCTTCGAAACTTGGTGTAAACGCCAAGGCAGCGAGCATCACAAGGAGCACGGCAACGGCGCGTGTGCGCATCAAGCTTCACCTCCGCCGGTCTTCTTGATGCCAACGTCCTCGTCGCACGTCTTGCCTTCTTCTGCCACGACCTTGACTTCACCGACCATTTGAGAGTGCTGCAGGCCGCAGTACTCTGCGCAACGGATGGGGAAGATGCCCGCGTCATCGGGGAAGACGTACATCGTCGTGCCCTGCTCAAGTCCGGGGACCAAGTCTTCCTTGACGCCGAACTCTGGGAGCCAGAAGGAGTGCTGAACGCCAACGTATCGTGGGTCACTGTCGTCAATGGGGCGGGAGTGCATGGTGAACACCACGCCGTCCTCAGGCATGTCCGAGGTGTCGTCAGCGGAGTCGATGGTCGAGCAGGGGATGATGAGAGGTTCAACCGGTGTGCGGAAGATGTGGCCCACAGGAATGTGTTCCCAGGTGTGGAGCACCACGCTTTCCTCATCGAGGATTTCGACCTTGTAGTGGAGGCCCGCATCGAAGAAGAACTCGTCCACGGTGATCATGTCGCTGCCGTTGAAGGCATGCTCGGTCTTCATCCCGTCCATGCTGACCACAGCGGTGTGGGGGTTCAAGCCCATGGCGTGGAGGATCACGTCACCTTCGCTGAGGCGAACTTCAACGTCCATGCCGGTATGTTCGTCCTCCCACGTCAGTGGGTCTTCGTACACGAACTCCCAGTACCACTGGTAGCCGTTTACGGTGATGTCGAATCGATGGTCATCCTCAGGGATGCTGCCCCAGACGTTGGACGTAGAGGAAGTGGCGAGGATGGTTAACCACGCCACCAAGATGGTCGGGATGACGTAGAATGCAATCTCCAACTTCCGGTCTGCATCGTGGTTGCTGCTCTCAAGTGGGAAAGTCCCAGGTTTGATTTTCCACAGGCTTTTCGACTCGTCTTCAGCAATCCCTGCGCGAAAACGCGCCATAAAAAAGAACATCACCCCAAAGGTGAGTACACCTACGATGATGGCCCAAAACAGGAACTTGTCGTAGAGCACCGAAAACAGTGTGTCTTGAGCAGCCATTGGACGCCCTCGCTCGAGGCCTCGGGAGGGCCTTCCTTAAGCGTTGTTGGATGTGGGAATGCGAGCCTTTCATCGTCGTTTTGAACATCATCCTTCCGGCCTCCCGGTTTTCAGGAAATTTTGCTTCATTCATCGGACGTTTGATGCGCTTTACGAACACACGCCGAGGCATGGCCCTGGAGGACGCGTTGCAGGCGACCTTGGACGGGGCCGTTCTCATCGCCCTGCAGGTTCAACCTGGTGCCGCTCAGGCCTCATTGGGAGATGTGGATCCATGGCGGCAGCGGGTCGTGGTTCGATTGACGGCAAGGGCGCAGGCAGGTCGAGCCAACCGTGCGTTGTGCGCTCAATTGGCGGCTTGGCTGGGTTGCATGGCCGGAGACATCACGATCGTGGAAGGACAAACGTCACGCCAGAAGCGCGTTCGCGTGGAGGGCATGGACATTGACGCGGTGCTGGCAAGGTTGAGCGCCTATCTTCCTAGTGGCGCCACGGAAGACGCACATGCTTGATGACCACGCCGCGCATGTCAGCACGCATGCGTGCTCCGCGCGTCCCTCGTCATCCCCGCCACGAGGAGGCCCGCGAAGCCTTAGCAGGTTTGAGGGAGGACCAAGCGATCACCTCACGCCCAATTTTGGTGGAGGGCCCGAGGGACGTGTCCGCGCTACGTTCCTTGGGCATCACGGGTCCCGTTGAGGTGGTCAACCGCGGATGGGACTTGGCACGACGCGTGGCGCACTTGGTGGAAACCTACGGGACTCGAGGCGTGGACGGTGGCCCTGCCATACACGTTTTGATGGACTGGGACCGTACTGGAGGGCGGCTTCAGACCACGTTCCGACGCCGTCTGGAAGCGTTTGACGTCAAGATTGACGAGGACGTTCGTCGCGTGCTGATGCGGTGCCTAAAACCCGAAACCCGTACCGTGGAGGGCCTTTCAGGCCTAATCGATGTCCTCGGAGTCGAAGGGCGGTAGTGCGACCCCCTCTTCTTTGACGGTGTTCAGCACCACGTGGGTGTAGGACCGCGTCACGTGGTCGCTTGTGAGTACGGTTTTGGTGAGGTCGTCCAAATCAGCCCTGTTTTTTACTCGGGCCAGCACCATGGAATCGTAATCTCCGGTGACGTCGTACACGGCAAACACACGTGGGTCCTTTGCAATCGCGCGTTGCACTTCCATCATTTTCCCTTTGGCGATGCGAAGTCCTGCGATGACGGTCATCTCCCATCCGAGCCGTTCAGCGTCCAAGCGAACTTGGTGGCCGACGATGATGCCCGCGTCTTCCATCCTACGCAACCGATTGGTCACCGTGCCTTGAGCCACACCGACGCGCTTAGCAATCTCGCGTTGGCTGTAGCGTGCATCCTCAAGCAACGCGCCGAGGATGGCCCGGTCCGTGGCGTCGAGGTCGTGCATCAGCCACGCTCGTGCGGGGGCCATCATGAACGCTTCGACACCTCGGAAGTGCGCTCAACGTCCAAGCTCTGCACCCAACCGCCTTCTCCTTCCACTTCGATGGACAACCGCAGGCGCAACGGAGCGTCGCCCCCACGGCTTGGACGNACTTCGATCACGTCCATATCGCCTTGTGCGACGTCACGATGAAGGCTGCGCCCCGCGACCTTCCAAGGCGGTTCCGCTTCGATGCCCGTCACGGTGCACGGCGAGGTGCCGGCTTGCACCATCACCTGCACCTTTCCTTGTCCGTCCCAAGGGATGGCTCCAATCGCGGGAAGGGCTTGATCGGTCTTCATTTCACCGCGCAAGATGAGGATGAGCACCACCACCACCACGCTGGTCAACGGCAGCACAATCAGGGCCGTGCTTCGGTCCATATCGGTCGTCGGGTTGGGCAAGGTCTGGGTGTGAGATTGAAGGACGACGCCGTGTTCGACGACNATCAGGCTGAGGCGATAGCCCATGCCATGGCCAGAGAGGTCGACGCCTGCCGCCTCGAGATGATCTGGCGTCATGGTCCAAAGCACGTCTGACGCATTCCCGGCCTCACGCCCGAAGGCAACTTCTGGNCGCATGTCTCGNACCAGATGGGTCGCGGTTCGACCATGCCNGTCCAGNGCGCCGTCTTCGGTCAGGGTGACCAGCACAATGACGTGCTCGCTGAGGTTTTCCTGCGGGGTCACCGTTCCTCGAATCAAAACCGCCAAATCGCCGTCTGCTTCGAGGACGCCAATGGTTCCGGTGAACGTAAGCACGTCGCGTGAGGCATGACCGTCCAATGCGGTGTCCAAGGTGTCTTCTTCGAGGTCGGACAGNACCACACCGTTCACGGCGATGGCCGGTCCGGATTCAACTCCGAGGGTATCGGCACGAAGACGTGCATCGTCGTCAGGGAAGTTCGAACCGACCTCCTCGGCATTNAGGCGCCAGTGCAAAAGCCGAATCCGCCCCTCGGCCGCCTGCTGTTCGAGCCGCTCAAGGGCATCTTCGCCTCCTTCTCCGTGAAACCATTCCACCACAGGAGGGTCGTGTTCCGTGTTAATCGGGACCTCGAGNGCGGCCGCAAACGGGGCGGCGAGAAGGAGCCCAAGCATCGCCAAAAGCAACAAACGTGAGCGCTTCACTCCTCTTCCTCCGTCAGGGAACGGTCAAAGAGACGCAGGGCAAGCATGCGTCGCTCAACGTCGTCGAGCATGAGAGTGACCTTGGCTTGCACCCACACCGGAACCGTGGTGGAGCCTGTGGCATGGTCCACGTGTAGAAGGACCGACCCCCGCTCAACGCCGTCCGGGAGGTCATCGACGTCGAGCGCGTCGCCCGAAAGAAGGCGGCTCACAAGGGACGGTTCCACGGTGATCGAAGCCGGTGCACCATGCCGTTCAAGGACGGGGAGACCTTCCTGGCGAACTCGCCACATGCCTCGATTTTCGGCAAAGACGGGAAGCCCGACATGGATGGCGCGGAGCGGATGGAAAGAGCCTCCAGGGAAACGCCCTCCACGGCCGTCGGGGGTCTCTGGCGTCCACAACCGGTCATGCATGCTTTGTGGAGACACAGCAAGCCGTTTTCCGCGTCGCCACCAGGCCAAATCAGCGCTCAAACGNTGGTGCTCGATCAGCGGGCCGGACACCGATGCTTCCACGCCGTGGACGTCATGTCGGCTTGGACCAGGAAGGTCTCGAAGGTAGGGAGTCTGTCCAGGGCGCTTGGGCACCAAGGTCTTGGCCACGCCCTCCGGGGTTGCCTCGGTGCGATGGCGCAGAAGGGCGACGTAGAACCCGCCGGTGTTGTTGTCTTCCGGATGAAGGCGCCGCGTCAACCGAAGGGCGCGTTGCAGGTCTTCGTCCGCTGGAGGCGCGTAGCACGCGTCGACCTTGTCCATCTCCATCAGAAAACCATCATCGTCAAGCAGGTTCCAACTGGTCAAGCCTTCGCGAAGGTGCAAACCTTGCAGACGTTCGTCGGGAATGGCCACTGCTTCCATCCACGGGCAGACACGCAGGATTTCAGCAACGACCGCCTCGTTTTCGACCGGGTCAAGCGAACACGTAGAAACCACGACATGTCCACCAGGGCGAACCAAACTGGCGGCTCGTCGAGCGATGCCGACCTGCAGGTGATGCAATTCACGTCCAGCGGACGGACGCCATGCCCACCACACCTCGCGGTTCTTGCGCATTGTTGCAGATCCTGTGCATGGTAGGTCGGCAATCACGGCGTCCACACCCGGTGCAGGAACGCGAGGGAAATGGCGACCATCGTGCTGAACGACCAGAACGTTGTCGAGCGAAACGCGTCCACGGTTGGACACCAAGGTGTTGACGCGGCCTGAGACCGGCTCGTTCGCGATGACCGTGGCCGCAGGATGTGTTTCTGCCAGCTGGGTCGTTTTCGAACCAGGAGCAGCGCACAAGTCCACGGCGACGTCCACACCGTCCATCGGCAGCACCTCGACCGGCAGCATCGATGCAGCCTCTTGGCGCGTGATTCTTCCCGATTGGTGGAGGTAAGATAGCAGAGCCCGCGCATTTCCTTCCGCATGGCCACGCGGGAAAGGCATNGTGAAGGCTTGGTGAAGGCTGATCCAAGGCATCCGCTGGCCACCAATTGATTCGATTTGGGCCACGGTCCATGCCTCATCTGTTCGGCCCGGAGTGACCCTGAGCGTTTCGGGGAGCGGTTGCTCAACCACGTTCAACCATGCCTCTGGCACGGCGCCAAGCGATTCGGCCAGACGAGTGAGCGGCGTGGAAGCCAATTCCTCCCTCGTGGTCTCCTCCCTCCAGACCATCGCAACCGTTCTCGCCTCCGAGCATTCGGGTTCAAGCCTTCCCTTCCATCGTCTGTTTGAAGGTCCTCACCTGCACCGTGATGCTCATGGAGGGCACGCCACAAATCGCCCTCCTTCTCCTCGTGCTTGGTCTCATCCTATGGGCATGGCCTCGGCCGTTTGCTAACGCAAGCATGGAGCAGGTGCGCAGATGGGTGCCGGTGGTGGGGTGGACGTGGGCGATGTGCACACGGCTCATCGGTGCCGCGAATCCGTCCGCTTGGCCTCACTTTGCTGCTCGCTTGGGGTCCGACGCGACCGTGCTGGAACGGCTTGCTGCCATCGTCTCGGGCGATGGCCTGGTGCTCATGGGCATGGCCGTTCCGTTGTGGTGGGCAGCCCTCCAACGCGACGAAGACGCCGGGTGGGGACGAGCAGAGGTCGTGCTTCCTCTTGCCTTCATCGCCATGCTGGGCCTTGAAGGCGGTGTTGAGGTCGCTGCTTCAGCGCCCCTTGTCCCGACGGTTGAAGCCAGCCTTAACGACGCCTTGCTGCTGATTTTTGTGCTGCTTCTCGGTGTATCATGGGTCGGATGGCAAACCAACCTGTCGATGCCTCTTGCTGCGCTTGGCAGCCTGATTGCANTNGCGGCATTCCTTCCGGTGCTTCTCGTCGATCCTGCGGCTCAGGCCGAGCGGGGTCCGGGGTTGCTCGCCGCATCGGCGGCGTTAGCCTTGGTGCCACGCTCCTTCCCCCGCCCAAGCATGGCCGCTCCACAGGGGCTTGGAGCATGGTTGAGCCTCAGCTTGCTGTGTTCCGTCGTGCTTCTTGCGTTGCTGCTTCCTCGTTTCGGAGGTTACGGTGGATGGGCTGTGACCGGTACAGTGGTGAGGATCATCACGGTCGTCGCCGTTGCGGGCGTCGTGGCCTTGTTTTCCCTTCGCCTTGGATTGGATGCACAATCTCAGGCGACGTGGACCATGGGACGAAGGGCGTGGAGCATTTCCCCCTTGTTGTTGATCGTCATCATGCCGGCCGTCACCCTTGTCGCGTTCGCGATGTGCGCAGGCGCATGGTTGGCTTGGGCCATCCTTCGGTGGTGGCCGAAGGGGTCCAAAACGGGCGTGTAATGCCCGTTATCGAACCGAGCCGCTTATGACCTGAAGTGGCAGGAAAGCGCAGGGCGTCTCCGGACGACCCGGATGGGATTGGCATGGCTCGAGCGTTTCGCTGCGGCGTAGACAAAAAACGGAAATTGAACGCAAAAGCGGCGCCGAAGCGATGGCCTGAACGGGACCTAGCGCCCCTTATTGCGCGAACTCAAGAGCATGGCCGGGCCATGGGGGTTGCCGCTCCGATCGAGGCGTTGATTCGCATCGAGGGCGATTCATGGATGTTTGAGCGAGCCGACCCAATGGCGTTGGCCGCTGCGCGGCATCGAATCGTGGTTCACCAAGACGGCGCCCCGCTCAGTTTGGGCGGATGCACCGACATGCCAACGGCGCTTGACGTCGCACGGCGGATGGCCGAAGTCGATGGCCGCGTGGTGCTGATTCAGAACCTCTGATCAGAAAATGGCGCGCCAGATGGCTTGGGCGACGCCCATGTTGACCATGTAGAAGAAACCGGCCAGGATGATGCAGGCCGCATAGACTTGCAACTTGGTGATTCGCCACGCGTGCTCCGATTCCTCGTCGAAGTACCGGATGAGACCCGCGGCTTGCTGAATGCCACCGCCGTCGTTCTTCTTCGCCATGGTGCTCAGCCCTCCGAATCGCCTTCTCCTTATGAACGCGACGTGGCTCACGTGAGGTCGACCACGTCGAGGTCGTCCTCGAGGGTCAACACGGGCGTGATGCCTTCGACGTGACCTCCGTCGGGGGCCTCGTCGAGCGGATCCACTTCAATCAGTGCCGCTTCGGCACGAGCCAACGCTCGTTCCACGCCAGGTGCATGGTCCTCTTTCAGTGCTTTTCGTGCGTGCTCCAAATCCTCGTCGGCCTCCATCAAGCGGTGCTGACGGTGGGTTGAGGTCGGTTCATCCACGACGTCGTCCAACCACGCATGGAGCCGTTTGGCTACGGTTTCCCGGCGTTCCTCCATGGTCAAGATGTCGTCCCGCAATCCGTCCCGGCCGCGTTGAACGGCGTTCTTCCACGCTTTGGCGTGAGACGAGCGATTGAACTCCAACCGTTGGAGGATGCGGTCCGCCGCGGCCGGCCATGAAAAGGACCATGGGAGCCGACCCAACGCGGCCGCCAAGTCGAAAATCACGCGGTCCCTTGGGGCCTCAGGGCCCGAGAATTCCAACACGTTGAGGTAGCCTTTCGTGACCAAACCAAACCCCCAGTAGGGGCGGGAGTGGATGCGCACGGTCAAGTCCCCGGCCTTGATTTCGAGCTCCCAACGTTGTTCGTCGAATTTTGGTGGACGAACCAGGGTTAGCGTCGCCGCCTCTTGGAGGCCATGGATCAGGGCCGTCGCCACATCTCCCAAGTACACCACGCCAGGCCCCTTCTCGCCTCGACGGGGCCGAAGCCGCCCTTCGGCGTCCACCGTGTGATGGGGCCCTGCCCGAACCACTTGAGCGGCGAGGCGCAAGGTGTTCGGCATACGGAACGTCCACGGGACACGTGGTTCAAGGGTCCACCGGTGGTTCGTATCCTCAGACAAGTTCTTCAACGGCTGAGTTCATCCTCCGGGTGGCGAACCAATCATGGCAGGAAAGAGCAGCGACAAGGATTTGACAGACCTCCCCGGCGTGGGCGCAGCCACCGCCAAGAAACTCAAGGACGCAGGCCTGAACACTGTGGCCAAAATCCGCAAAGCAGGACGCGACGGATTGACCGCGGCAGGCATCAGCGCTCCCACGGCGGCTCGGATCCTCAAGGGCATGGCCCAAGAGGCAGGAAGCAAGGCCACTACGGCGGCGAAAAACGCCACCAAGAAGGTAAGCGAAACCGCAGCCAAGACCGTCAAACAAGCCTCGAAGACAGCAGCCAAGACAGCAGCCAAGGCAGCAGTGAAGCAATCGGTCAAGAAAGTCGTCCAAAGGGCCGGCCGCACCGACCGAAAGGTCCTCTCCGCCAAGGAGGAAGGCCGTAAGGGGAAGACGCTGAAGACGCCCTCCCTGAAGGACATCCTCAAGTCCCGCAAAAAGTGACGCAAGCACTTTGCACCCTTCCCTCAAATGAGGCCCATGCCTCGACGAAAGTACGGGCGCCTCCGTAAGGCGGTCGAGGTTCCCTCGAAGGAGAACTGTTCTCGATGCAGGTCGGGGAAATTTTGCCCGCTTCCCAACCATGTCGGGCAGCAGGTGTCTCCGTCGCGTTCTTGGGTCGGGCCAGAACGCATCCGAAAGCGCAAACGAGGCGCAGGAAACTGATCACGTCGTGTCCACACCGGCCACGCTGGCCGAGGGCGTCACGTCCTCCAAGGTCTTCTCGTCAGTCCCGATAGGCATGGCTGCGCGCGCGGCCTGGGCCCGGTGGTACACTTCTCGAAGGGTCTGATCGCCGATTTCCAAATACACCCGCGTGGTCGCGATGCTTGCGTGACCAAGGAGGCGTTGAATGCTGACGAGGTCCGCTCCACGTTCGAGCAACCCGGTGGCGAAATTGTGGCGTAAAACGTGTGGCGTGAGGCGGCCGCGTGGAAGCCCAGCCGCGACCGACAAATCCTCCATCAGCCGCTGAACGCCTCGGGGCGTCAGCCGCGCACCGCGGCTGTTGACGAGGACGGGCCCGTTGCTTTCCTCTGTACGCAGCGTCCGTTGTTCCAACCACAGGCTGAGTTCCTGGAGGGTTCGTTCGGTGAAGAGGACGAGACGGTCCTTGTCGCCCTTTCCTGAGCGGACCATGGCAGATTGGTCGTCCACATCCAGGGCGTCAAGATCGAGGTCACAGACCTCGCTGACTCTGAGGCCGGTGTCGAGCATCATGGTCACCACGATACGGGCAAGCGGGTCTTCGTACCAACGGGCGGCTTCCAAGACATCGCTGAGTTCTCGCCGGGTGAGCGTCCGAGGCAAGCGACGACCTGTTCGGGCGCGCACCAAATGCTCCGGCCAGCGATGGCCAAGCCAGTGGAGAAGATGGCGCGCTGCCGCGAGTTTGGTGTTGAATGACGACGGTTTGAGGTCCGAGAGGCTGTGCACCCACCGGTCCAATCGTCCGTTCAACGGTTCGACGCGTTCTGCAATTTCGCTCACCGAGATATGGTCTGTGCCCTCGAGAGGTGCTTCGCCGGGTAGCAGCGTTTGGAGCAAGGGTCGAATGGAGGTGAGGTAGGTCTTCCGGGTGTTCTCAGACTTGCCTTCCGTACGCAGTTGTTGAAGGTAGCAATCAAGCCATGGCAAACCTGCGAGATGCTGAAGTCGAGGTGGAAGATCCACGTCTTGACCTTCATCCAAACGACGTTGACTGGGGCGAAGCGCCCGTCGTGTTCGTGAAGGTCCCGCGTCCATTTGGCGTCACCGCCTGCCGCCGAAGCGGCGTGCATCCCATGCCCGAAGGCGTTGGTCCATACGGAGGGTTGGACTTGAACGTTCGGCTTCAAACCTCAGCTTCGTCGGGTCCAGGGTCCAAGGGGTGTTCATCCGAAGGGTCCGAACAACGCTCAACAGCCGAACGGACAGAATTGCGCAGGCTTGTTCTTGGCCCTGTGCAGAGCACTACGTCGTCGAAGCGAAGGCGCGTCAGGGGTTCAGGATTCCACATCATGTGCGAGTTTCGAGCGATGGCGAAGGTTTCGATTTCGCCGTGGAAGACCTCTTTCAGGGTGCGTCCAATCAATCCAGGGTGACGACGAACTTGCAGGGTGGCGACGCCTTCGTCTGGAAGCATGCGGAGGAGTCCGTCGATCTCGACATCCCCGTAGCCTGCTTCTCGGATGGCGTGATCGACGATGGCCCCCGCCACGTTGACTCCACTGGCCATTTCGATGCCTTGCAAGCCTGGGCTGGAATTCACTTCGAGTACCATGGGTCCATCGTTGCCCTCCAACAGGTCCACACCGGCCACGTTGAGGCCCAGCACACGGGCAGCGCGGCGGGCCACGTCAGCGAATTCTTCGGGCAGGTCCACCGATTCGACCGTGCCATTCAGGTGGAAATTAGAACGGAATTCGCGCCCACGGGCACGCCTGCGCATGGCCGCCACCACTTCGTCGCCCACGACGATGACGCGGACGTCACGGCCGTGGCTTTCGGCCACGTATTCCTGAATCAGCACATCCCGGCGTGCGTGAAGCAGCCCCTGGACGAGGCTCTTCGCTTCGTAGGCCGTGTGGCGAAGGAATACGCCTTGCCCTTGCGTGCCTTTGGTGACTTTGACAACCACGGGCAACCCTCCGACGGCTTCGATGGCGTGTTCGACGTCACGCACGTCACGCACATTCATCGTTCGTGGGATTGGTATGCGGTTTCGTGCGAGGATCTGGCTGGCCCTGAGTTTGTCACGGCTCTGAAGGATGCCTGCGGCGCTGTTAGAGGACCATACTCCNAGTTGGTCAAGATGGCGTAACAAGGCCGTACCGTGGCCGGTGATGGAATGGCCAATGCGGGGGATGACCGCTTCGTGTTCGAACGGTTCTCCATCGACCAAGACCTCGACGCGGCCTTGGTCAACAAATAAGGAACAGGTGAGGGGGTCGATGATGGCCATGTCAAGGCCACGGTCCTGAGCCTCCTCGACCAAACGCCGGGTGCTGTAGAGGCGCGGGCCCCGGGACAGCACGGCGAGGCGGAGGTCCATGCGACGCGGCGGTGCCGCCTCCCCTTTCACTCCATCGTTCACGGACGAACATCCGTGGCCGAGGCTTTCAAGTGGTCGGCGAATCAGGGGCAAGGCATGGACGATGATGAGCGCGCCGACGAATCCGAGGCGCAGGAGCACGTGCCCAGCGAGGTGCTTGTCGACGAAGACCGCGACGACATTCTCGAGGAGATGAGCCTCGAACAGCGCGAAGAAGCGCTCAAGCGATCGCGATGGAACGTGTTCATGTTCCTTGGCATCGCGGTCATTCTGTTCGGCTTTGCGCTCTTCCCCATGCCGTTCTCAGCCGATTACCAAGCCTCCCTTGGAGGAGCCCAAGCGACGAAGGACGTGGGTTTGATCTGGGGCATGCCCATACCTGGAGACGACATCACGGACGTTCCCGTTCGCGTCAACGTCGACATCGATCAGCCACCTCCCACTCACTCTGAATTGGTGGCTTTCATGATTCAAACCGCGGACTGCACCGATTCAGCAGCACTTTCCGATGGGCAGGTCGCGGCTGAAAGTGGAAGCTCAGATCATGGCTTTGCCACAAGCATGGGCCGCGTGACACCCGGTTCGGAAGAGGAGTTTCAGTTCCGTGTGGACCCCGGCCAGTACTGCCTCATCGTCAAATTCCGTGACATCGATGGCCTCAACGCGGACGAATCCGGTACCGCGACCATCGAGATTGACGGTCGCGTGTGGCCGAATCAGGCCATCGCCGGTTTGCTCGGTTTGGTGACCATCGCGCTTGCGGCTTTCTCCTTCATTGGCGCACAGCGGCACGGGAACGAAGTTCGTGCCATGAAGCAGCCAAAGGAAGCAACAGTGGAATCCACTGTGTTGGCCGCTGCCGGACCTTCCGGTCCACCAGCAGCAGGTCCAAGCGGCCCGCCTTCCGCAGGTCCAAGCGGCCCGCCGAGCAAAGACGAACCCGAGCCAGAAAGCGACGGGCCAACGGTGTTGCAAGAGGACGACGATGGGACCGCTTGGTTGGATGCCGGCAACGGATACGTGCACCGGAGGATGCCAGGCGGCGATTTCGATCAAACGATTTTCGTTCCCAATCCCGATGGCGATGGTTTCGTCCCTCACGAAGCCTGAGGAGTGTTCTGGAGAGGTCAAATCATGAGCGGCATGGACCTCTACGTGGCCCTTGCCCTCGGCATTGGCTTGGCCGCTGCGAGCGGCTTTCGCGTGTTCATGCCCCCCTTCCTCTTTGGGCTCGCTACCCGGTTTGACTTCAATCCCGCAGCTCTGCCGGACTCCGGGATGCAAGAGTGGATGGCTTCGGATGTGGGGTTGGTGGTGCTCGGTGCTGCCGTCCTTTGCGAAGTGCTTGCGTACTACATCCCATGGTTGGACAACCTTCTCGACACGGTGGCTTCGCCGGCTGCGATTCTCGGCGGTATGTTGCTCATGTCCACGTCCTTGGGCGAACTTGATCCAGCCTTGCGATGGTCGCTCAGCATCATCGTTGGGGGCACGACAAGCGGCACTGTCCAGATCTCCACGGTCGGCGTCCGTGCGCTGTCAACCGCCTCGACCGGTGGGCTTGGCAATCCGTTGGTGTCGACCATGGAAGCAGGAGCATGCTTGGTGTGCACCGTGATGGCACTTCTTCTTCCATTGTTGGCCCTAGGGATGATCATCGTCGGCCTTATTGCCGCTGGCCGATGGTTGGTCCGCCGACGCGGCAAGAAGGGGCCGGATGCCACCGTTTGGGTGCCCGTGAACCCTCAGGCTTGAAAACGGTCAACTGCGAGAAGACCTTTGGAGGGCGTGGAGCGTTGTCGGATGCATCAAGCCTGACCGTGGCCAAACTGAAAGCGCTGTGCGTTCTTCATGACCAGCCCACCAGCGGCCGGAAAGCGGATTTGGTGGCGCGGCTCTTGGAGGCGGGGCTCGACCGAGCGACCGTCGGTCTTTCGGAACCACGTGAAGCGGAGCAGGCCGATGAGGAGGTCATCTCACTCGAACTTGAACCCGAACCCAAACCCGTCCAGGCGCCAGAAGTGCCTGTTCACAAGCCGGACGTTGTGCCCCTTCCTGTGGCCGATGAGGAAGAGGTGCTCGAGGCAGAAGTTCTCGACGCCATTCCAATTGAGGACGATGCATTCGAGGAAGCCACGCCTCCTGAGATCGTTCCACCCGTTGTTCCGCTTCCTGGATCGAAATCCAAAGGGCCGACGACCCTGTTTGACATGGTGAAGACCCCCAAGACTGCTGCCGTAGTCCTCGTGCTTCTGTTGCTCGGAGCTGGTGGATGGTATTGGGCCGGCCAACAACTCAACCCCGTGACCGTGGACGCGCTGCGTTACGGCGACCGAATGGGGTTCGTGCTTGTCGATGGCCAATTGACGGCNACGGAAGGATTCGTCGAACCAGTGATCGACCAACTCGACATTGAAGACGACATCTGTCGGCTTGAGGTGTCCTTCTCAGGTGACGGCGACGTCTCTGTGTACCAAGGTACCCTGCTCGACATNCCCTCACAAGGCTCAGACGACCGTCTTCTGGGGACCGTGAGCGTTCGTGGAGCTCATGGCATGGAGTGGCTTGCCGTTCAACAAGAGGCCACNTATGACCTCGATGAATTGGTCGTGAAACGCCACTTGCGCTCGATTGTACCAGGGTCCAACGAATGTTCCAGCAGTTCTGCCTCTGCGAGCGGTTCGGCCGATTTGACCCTCACCTCGTGGACCGAGATCGGCGATCGCGTCAACCTGCGCAGCAACGCGGATTGGGAGGTGGACCTCGAAGGCGTTGTTCGTGGTTCGACCACCACGTACGGCGTCGGCGGATTGCTC
This sequence comes from Methanobacteriota archaeon, assembly GCA_002723635.1. Taxonomy (GTDB): domain Archaea; phylum Thermoplasmatota; class Poseidoniia; order Poseidoniales; family Poseidoniaceae; genus MGIIa-L3. The sequence goes on from PBMM01000028.1 coordinate 25,765, forward strand.
GGGTCCTTCGAAGTGTTTGCACCTGGCATTGCGATGCTCACCCAACCGGTTGAACTGCAAGCCTTGGTTGGCTCCACGCCGATCGAAAAAGGTGCGACGGGAAGCGGCCTTGGCTGGGATTGGTCGGTCATCGGGGCTGAGGATTTCGCGGGCAAACGCATGTGGCGCATCGTCGCNACTCANCCTGATTTGACCACCTATTGCTTGGGCAGCGCGACCCTCTCGATGTGGGTCGAAGCAGACAACCCATGGGCGAGCAGACAGACAGTGGACGTTCGTCTGTCGTCTGAGAACACCGGACAGCAAGACTGCTCAACCTTGTCTCAGCAACTTGGAGATGCGGTGCTTCCCGACGGAGAATTCCGTTTGACGCACACCTTTGAGCGCACTTCAATTTCTCGCGGAGAGGACCGTTTGGATCTTGGGACAACGTACGTTGGTCGACCAAGCCCCAACGAACTTGGTGCACCCGAAGATGCCTTGGTGGATTGGACGCGCAACGCCACCCACGTGCCAGACGGTGCAACGGCGGCGAGCACAACGGTGGAAGACGCCGTCGCGTGCCTGCGATCCGTCGGGTCTTCGGCCTCCGGGGCAAACGGTGCGCTGGACAATGAGGGATACATTTGGCGTGCAGTGGGGGACTCTGGTGGTTCAGTGGATGCGTGGAACTTGTCTTGGGTGGGCAACGACGATGCCCATGGTTGGGTTCGCGTCGACGTCGGACCCGGCGAGGACGGAAGCTGCACCTTTGTCGCCAAGGAATCGCTTGATCTTGGCATCGTCTGGAANCGTGANTCCGCGCCNGCNGTGGTCTCCATGAGCGANGTGGANANCATGCTTGTCGCCGAGGGNCGNTTCCCTGAACTGATGGGCAGCAAGGGCTTGTTTGACGACGACGGATCCTACAACGAAGGCCTCCGTCGAGGCGTGTTGGTCGCCGTTCCTGACGACGGCCTCACCGGTTTGANCAGCGAATTGGTCGACGGTGATGCGGGCGCCACCACCTACGACTACGTGCGGACGTGGGAGACTCAAGGNTGGGATTCGTCGCTCAGCGTGGCCGTTGACGCCACCAGCGGGCGGCTGTTGGCCACCTCGCTCATCGAGCGCCCGGCGTGACGGACGGGGGCTTCGAACCCTCCGCCACGCCCTTTCACCGCCGTCACCTCCAAAGCCTCCGAGAGGTGCACATGCCTTCGATGGGAGAACGCGGTCGTCAAGTGACCGTAGGCGAGGCGGAGTTTGAGGAGGTTCCTCAAGCGGCGCCGATCGCCAGCGGCACAAACGAAATTGGAGCCGCCAAGGTCCGTGCGCCGCTTGAACTCCCGCCAATGCAACCTTCAACCCAAGGGCTGGCCCGTGTGGTCGCCGTGACCAACCAAAAGGGAGGTGTGGGCAAGACCACCACGGTCATCAACCTCGCAGCGACAATGGCCGCTTCCGGCCAGCGTGTGCTCGTGGTGGATTTGGACGCCCAGGGGAATTGTGCCACGGGCCTTGGGATCGACAAAGCGAGGGTTGACCTCACCACCCGTGACCTGTTGCTCAACCCAGAACGGGCCGCTGAATGTCGTTACGCCACGCGAATTCCGACCCTCCACGTGATTGTTGGTGACCGTCGGTTGGTGGCCGTCGAGGACGCCATCGTCTCGGACTTAGGGCGAGAATCACGACTGGCTGAGGGGATTGCTCCCTTGCTTCCTCACTATGACTTGGTCTTGATTGACACGCCACCCAACCTTGGTGTCCTTGCCATCAACGCCTTGTGTGCAGCGGACGGCGTTCTCGTGCCCGTCCAGACCGAATACTTCGCCCTCGAGGGTCTTGCGATGCTGCTTTCGACGGTCGAACAAGTCCGACGTCGGTTGAATCCGGGCTTGGGCGTTGATGGCGTGTTGATGACGATGCATGCGCCGACCTTGCTCAATCAACAAGTGGCCGGTTTGCTTCGTGAACACCTCGGTGATGTGGTGGTAGAACCGCCGATTCGTCGGAACATTCGCTTGGCTGAAGCCACCAGCCGAGGTGAACCCATCCACGTCCACGCGCCCAAATCCAACGGCGGCCAAGATCACCTGGCCGTGGCCAATGCATTGTCGGCACGATGGGGATTGACGCGGGGGCCTGAAGCGTGACTGAGCGCGGTCTTGGGCGCGGGCTCGATCACCTGATCGAACAAAACGCGACAGAGCTGGGCTTTCTCGACGCCTATGGCCCAACGCCCGATGAAGCGCTGGGTGAGATCTTCGACGCGGCTTGCCAAGCGCTTTCCTCCCTTGGAGGGGCCGGTGATGACACGTCGTTCGAAACCGACGGACTCCGCTTGGAGCGCCTTGAGGTTGGAACACGGTTGACGTGGTCCGATGCGAACCTACCACTGGTTACGAGCGACCTGCGTTTGCCGGGCATGCGCGAGGGGCACCTCTCGAACGAAAGGGATGAAGCCGTCGTGACCTTTGTGGATTGGACGCACGATGTGCGACGTTTCCTTGAGCGAGCGGTTGAGCACCACTCACGCATCACGTGAGCGCCGCGAGACCGCTGCAGCTGCCACGGTGATTGCGACTAAACTGAGCACAAAACCCGGGCNTGGGCTTTCTTCCACGCACCCGTCCTCCGTGGAGGCNTCTCCGCCCCATTCGCCTTCGTCGAAGTAGCAGGTGGACCATGTTGTGTACCAATNTCCGAAGGGGTGGAATTCTTCTCCGCCATCTGCGTACGTGACCTTGGCCCGCCAGTTGACGTAGGTATGGTCCTCGGGAGGCGTCACGGAAATCGTGTGGACGGCCCCGTCTTCTGACACCGTGGCCGTTTGGTCGACCGGTGGATCGCAGACCCCATCGTTGGTNCAAATCTGCGTGGTCAGCAGCAACGTCGTGCCGTTCTCCACCGCTTCGCTGTCGAGGGTCACGCTCAGCGTCCACGTTTTTCCGTCCGCAGACGGTGAGGTGGCTTCGTGGGTNGCGAAGGGAGTTTCCGTCGGGTCCGGGCCAGAGTCCTCGCCACCGGTTCCTCCCGCTGTGGCCACCCCTGCCATCACAAGAAGGAAGCAGAGGAGGACTGCGTTCCGCATAGGTCGAAGGATGGGACGTTCCTATTTGGCGCTGTGGGCCGCTGGTTTACTCCATGTCCCAGAGTTCGTCGCCGACCCAATGGATGGTTTTCACGGCCTTCCCGCCGGTCGCTCCGACCATGTCTTCTCCAGACGAAAGGGCCCATCCAAGGGCCAACGGCCGCTTGTGGACTTCGTCTCGAATCCAGACGAGGTCTCCTTCTTCGATGGCGGGGTCCGCTCCGGAAATTCCAGCAGCCATGCAATCGGCTCCGTTCATCAGGAACCTGATGGCGCCATGATCAACCTCCACCCAATGCGCTGCGTCGGCGTGCTCCATCAAGCCTCGAAGGGTCAACGCAACCACCCGATGACCATCGGGATGTTCCACGTCAACTGCTTTTGGCGTCTTTTCGACGAAAACAAGGTTCCACGGGCCAAACTCGGCCGCTTCGAGGAACGCCCCGGCGACGTCCAAATCGATGCCAAGGGCTTCCTCGAGGTCCCTCAGCAGAGGAGCGATGGCCTTCCTGCGGATGGGGCGCCGTTTGCGAATGCTCCAATCCTTGACCATGNTGATGGCGTGGTGTAGCGTGCTATGACCGTTGCCATGAGAGGGTCCAAGAATCCGGGCCATGTGGACAGGTTATGGCCATGTGGTGCGCGATTCGAACCTACGCTGCTCACGCGGCTGAACTTGGCAATGTTCGCCCAACCCGCCCCATCTTTTTCACCAAACCAGATGGATGCCTTTCCTCCGAACAAAACATCGACGTCTCCGGCCATGACGGCGAAATTCATCATGAGGTCGAATTGGTATTGAAACTCGACCGTGAGGCTTCTGTGACCCATGTGGCGGTGGGTCTCGACCTCACCGATCGGGCGGCCCAATCATCCGCGCGCCCCGAAGGCCTGCCGTGGGCACGAGGCAAGGCATTTCGTGGCGCTGCATGCCTTGGGACACTGTTCCCGTGGACCGAAGGCGAAGCGGCCTTGATGTCCTCAGGCCTGCACCTTGAGCTTCGTGTCGACGGGGACGTGCGCCAATCTTCCCCCGTGCACGCCATGTCCATGGCTCCGTCCACCTTGCTCGACGACCTGCGTTCCTGGGCTCCGTTGGTGGACGGCGATCTGGTGTTCACCGGAACCCCCTCTGGCGTAGGGCAACTCCTGCCGGGGCAGAAGGTCGAGGCGGTTCTACGAAACGCAGACCAAGCCGTTCTCTCGCGTTTGGACCTCCTNTGTGTGTGAGGGTGGGCTTCATATACGCCGTGTCGGTCGGCAGCCTGCGAGGTGAACCTTTCATGGCACAATGGCACGGCATCTCTCGACGCAAGACCAGCGGCGGACGCCGGGTCCAGGCCCGCGGCAAGCGCAAGACTGAGATTTCCAGCGAGAAGCAATTCGCCCTCGTNGGTGAACCCAAGCGCAAGATCTACCGCAAGGCCGGTGGCAACACCATGGTCCGCGTGATGGCCGAGAACCGNGTGGCCATNGCAGANCCNGCCAAGGGCACCACGAAGATGGGCACCATCATGAGCGTCGTCGAGAACGAATCCGACCCGAACTATGTGCGTCGGAACATCCTCGTCAAGGGCGCGATTATCGAGACCGACAAGGGTCGCGTGCGCATCACTTCCCGGCCCGGTAAGGACGGGGTCATCAACGGCGTGCTCGTCGAGTGAGGTCCCTGAACCGGGTCCATACGGACCTGACACACAGGAGATGAGGCGGACACATGGACCATGATCCGGACCGCCTGACCCTGTGGCCGTCGTATTTTGACGTCCGCCGTTCACGCCGTTCAGGNCGACGCGTGGCCAAGGATGCCGCGGTTAAGAAACCGGACCTCGAGGGACTCTACAACGCAGCCCGAGCCGTCGGACTTCGCAAGATTAAGCGGGAAGCGAACACCGCCCGCCCNCGCGACCCNCATGCGCGCGAAGGCCGACTGATCGTCAGCCGTTCAGGCGCAGAGGCCGATGCCGGGGCGTCGTCCAAAGAGGAAATCATGCAACTCATCGGCACAACGTGGCGTGAACAACGAAAGAAAGAGCATGAGCAGGCCNCAAAACCCGCAACCGCCCGCGCCCAAGGTGGAAACCGNCCGACTGGGCAGGGGAAGTCCAAGGGGCGCTCTTCACGTCGGCGCTCTTTCAAGCGGTGATGGACCCACGTTAGAACACCTGCCAGAATGGTAACCGCTTTGAAGCGTGGTGTGTCCCGCCACACCATGGCAGGGGAGGGAAACGACAGCATCAACGTCGTCAACACGCTGTTTCTGGTGTTGACGCCAATCGCCGCTATCGCCGGTTTGTGGTATCACATCACCCAGTTTGGTGTGACGTGGGTTGAGCCTGTTTTGTTCGTTATCTGGTACTTCGCTTGCGGGCTGAGCATCACGGTCGGCTACCATCGCCTGTTTAGTCATCGCAGCCACGAAGCATCGTGGCCGTTGCGGCTCTTCTACGCTCTATTTGGCGCAGGGGCGTTTGAGAACAGCGCGTTCAATTGGTGCGCAGACCATCGTCTCCACCACCGGCACACGGACACGCCAGAGGACCCCTACTCAGCCTCACGCGGGTTCTGGTGGAGCCACATCCTCTGGGTGATGATCGACGAAGGTGGCGAGCGCATTCACGACCTTGATCAAGTCAAGGACCTTCAGGAGGACCCAATCCTTCGCTTCCAGCATAAATTCTACCTCCTCCTCGCCGTCGGCGTGGGCATGTTCCTTCCTGCGCTCATCGGCGGTCTGATTAGCGGCGTCCCTGGGGCGGTCGGTGGTTTCGTTTGGGCCGGGCTGGCCCGCACGGTGTTCACCCACCACGGAACTTTCCTCATCAATTCAGCCGCCCACATCTGGGGTACGCAGCCGTACGGCGACGCCAACAGCAGCAAAGATTCCCCCATCCTTGCCTTCTTGACGTTCGGTGAGGGTTACCACAACTTCCACCACACGTTCCAAGCTGATTACCGCAATGGGCACCGATGGTACCACTTCGACCCGTCTAAGTGGTGGATCAAGGCCTTCGCGCTCATCGGGCTCAAGCAGAGCCTCAAATCCACTCCTGACTGGCACATCGAGGACAAGCGCCGGCAAGCGAGTTTCGAGAATGCGGCGTCAAAAGCAAACGCCGATGATTCGGAGGATCTGACCCGCCTGCAGGAGCGCATGAAGGCCGCTCGCTCCAATTTCAAATCCCAAAGTCGTGCCTTGGACAAACTACTCGCTGAGCGCCGTGCTGTCCGAAAAGAACGCCAAGCGGCCCGTCGACAAGAGTTGGAGGACGCCATCGCCAAACTCCGTGATGACATCGCCACCATTCGTGCGGAGTTTGCTCAAATCATGAGCGATCTGACGGCATTCAAGCCAACGGCTGCGTGACTTCATCCGAGGTCTGGGACCTCGTGAAGCCAACCGAAACGATCCTCTTCACGTTCGGCTTGGAGGCCGGTCAAATGAGCGTAGAGGTCCATTGTGACCGACCCAGGCGTGCCGTCTCCGTAGGTTGTGGTTCGATCGCCGTGGGTAATGGAGCCAATTGGTGAAATCACCGCGGCCGTCCCACAGCAGAAGGCTTCGTCGGCCGCCATGGCAGCTTCTGCAGTGACCCGCTCTTCACGCACCTCAAGCCCACGGTGGCGGGCGAGTTCGATGATCGAAGCACGCGTGATTCCCGGGAGGATGGTGCCGGTCAAAGACGGGGTGCTGAGGACGCCGTCTTTCACACAGAAGAAGTTCGCAGCACCCACTTCTTCGATGCAGGTGTGCGTTTCAGCGTCGAGGTAGATGACCTCGGCGAATCCGGCCGCTTTGGCCGCGTAGGAGGGCATCATCCCCGGTGCGTAGTTGCCGATGGCCTTCACGCCGCCAGAACCGCCCGGGGCAGCCCTGTGATGGTCTTCGGAGATAATCAGCGAAATCGCGCTCATACCGCCCTTGAAGTACGGGCCCACCGGGGTACAGTAGATCATGAAGGTGAACGACGGAGCAGGAGCCACCCCAAGCACAGGGCCTGATCCGAAAAGTATGGGGCGCACGTATAGGGCGCCTCGGCCGCAGGGAGGAACCCAATCTCTGTTGGCATGGACCACTTGCTCGATGGCGTCNACGAAGAGGGATTCTGGCACNGGAGGCATGCGAAGACGGTCCGCACCGGCCTGCATGCGNCGAGCGTTTTCCTCAGGCCGGAAGAACACGATGCGGTCGGCTTCCGTCCTGTAGGCCTTCATGCCTTCGAAGAGACCCTGGCCGTAATTCAGCACACCTGCTGCGGGAGAGATGGAGAAGTTCGCGAAAGGTTGGAGACTGCCAGGCATCCATGCTTCACCGGCGTTGACCTCCGCCACATACATCCAATCGGTGGGGGTCAAGGAGAAGGTCAGCGCGTCCCAGTCGATGTCCTTCATTCGCCTTCCTCCGGAGTCCGGTTTATGCCTCACTTCTCCACGGTATCAAGACTTTGCGCGTCGTCATGGGACCTCGCCTTGGGCGGTGCGAAGGGCTGAAGGAGCCCGAAGCGGAGGGCCGTGTGATGGCCTCCGAACGCTGGCAAGGCCGTGTCGGTCTCATCAGTTCCAGATACCGGTCCATCGGCGAAGGTTCCGAAGGCACGACGGTCGTGGAACTCTTTGGTCGTGCGGCCTCTGGAGAGAGCGTCTGCCTGCTTGTGCATGGCCTTCGTCCGCACATCGAGGTCGCCCCCATCGGGCGCTGGTCCAGCGGGCTTGAGGTTCCTGAGGCTCTGCTTGAATCGGCCACTCGGCTTCGGGAACGGGACCAGGTGCGTCGCGTGACCGGCCCCGAACTTCGTTGGACCGACCTTGGTTGGAAACCGGTCTGGAGGGTCGAGGTCCATCAGCCCTTCATGGTCCCCGAACTTCGGCGTGCGTTGGAAGGTGCCTGGTCGCTTTTTGCAGCCGACATCCCGTTCACCAACCGTTTGTTGTTGGAAGCCGATCTTGGGATGCATGTGGCGGTGGCCGGCGAGGTCGTGGCCCGTCGGGCCGATGGAGAAGAGGTTGAAGCCGCTGTTCGGAAGGCCGGTGGAGGCGGCGTNTACGCCGTGGACCTGACCCTCAGGTGTTNCGTAGAGGAGGTGCAGCCAACCGAAGCCTTTCCCGTCCCCTTCCGCTTGCTTTCCTTTGACCTGGAGACAAGCATCGCCGACAACAGCATATTGTGCGGTGCGGCGGTCCTCGAGGACCTTGGCACAGGGGCACGTGAAGTGCATTCGTGGCGTGACGACGAAACCGCGCTGCTCGAAGGGTTGACTGAACTAATCCTCGACCGAGATCCGGACATCATCACGGGGTACAACATCGACAACTTCGATCTCCCGCGCATCGCCGATCGCGTCGAAGCTCTCGGTGGTCGCAAAGACGCAGANCGACGCTTGGCGATGTTCGGTTGGGGCCGTACCCCTCAGGACCCGTCAGACCTTCGCCGACAACGCGAGTCCGTGGTCCCNAAGCGGGCCAGCACGAGAGCNTGGACGCTGGGCGGCCGATGCGTCATGGACGCATGGTGGCAAGCGAGGATGGCTCTGCGCCCTCAGCGTGAGACCTTGGCATTCGTCAGCGCCTTGCTGTTTCCAGAGGACGCCGAACGCCAGAAAATGGACGTTGACGCATCCCGAATGGACGAAGAATGGGCAGCACGTCCTGACGTGGTCTTGGAGTATTGCCGGCGCGACGCTGAGTTGCCGCTTGACATTCTCCAGTCCCTGCAAATTGTCAGGAGGAAGGAAGCCGTTGCTGCTGTGGCGAAAGTCGCGTTTGAAACGGCCAGTAACGGCAGCACAAGCCAACTCATCGATTCCTTGGTGATTCGGCGGGCTGACCGCACCGGCATCGCCGTCCCAATGACGGGAAGCGCCGAACCCAAGGAAGGTCAGATCACGGGTGGGTACGTGCATGATGTCGAGGCAGGATTGCACCCTTGGATTGCCGTATTGGACTTCAAGAGCATGTACCCGAGCATCATGATCGGTCACAACATCTGCTACACCACCCGCGTGGACCCCGCTCATCCTGAGCAACCTGAAGACGAGCAAGAGGTGCACACGGCCCCGACCGGTGTTCGTTTCTGGGGAGAAGGGCATCGGACCGGCCTCGTGCCTTTTTTGCTCCGCGACTTGATGGAACAGCGCGACCGCCACAAACAGGGCATGAAGGACGCTGAGGACGAAGCCGGTCGTGCCTTNCACGACGCTATGCAATACGCCGTGAAGATCCTNATGAACTCCTTCTACGGGGTCTTTGCGTCGGGCTTCTACCGATTCACGCACCGCGATTTGGGATCGTCCATTACTGCGTGGGCTCGGCACAACATCAAGGCCGTCATTGCTGATTTGGAGGCGCAAGGCCACCCTGTTGTGTACTCAGACACAGACTCGATATTCGTCAAATCTCCCATCGAAGGAAGCGTGCCAGGTGCCGTCCCGACACAGGCCAGGATCGATGCAGNATCCGGAGATAACGAGGCGAAAAATCTCGTCTTGCAGTGGAATCAAGCCAAGGACGCGATGGTGACCTTTGGGCTTGATTTGGCGGAGAAGTACAGCCGTGATGCCGCGGTGTTGGAGTTCGAAAAAGGCCTTTCCGTCTTTTTTTCACACGGCGCCAAAAAGCGCTACGTCGGACAAGTGGTCTGGCCAAGCGAGGACATGCTCATTCGAGGGTATGAAACCCAGCGCACGGATTCATTCGCGTTCTTGGTCGAAAGCATGCACAAGGTGATGGAGCATGCCTTGGCCGATGAAGGTGAAGCCTTGGTGGCCTATGCCTTGGACCAGGTGGACGCGCTGAAGGCGCAAACGATCGACGCGGACCGCCTCATCCTAGCCAAATCATGCAAGGGGAGGGTCCTCCGGACGCCCGTCAAATCTGTACATGATGTCGATTTCACCAAAGTGTACGCTAAACCGGACAGCATGGCCCAAGTTCGTGCAGCAAAAAGACGCATCGAACTTGGCTTGCCGTTTACTTCGGGGATGAAGGTCTCTTTCATCGTCACAGATGCCAGCCGACGCCCGATGGAGGTGGCACCTTGGCTTGAAGAGCAGGAAGGNGGCGGTGTCGACGGTTACGACGGGCGTTTTTACGCTGAGCGCCTCGCAGCAGCCCTTGGGCGCATCACCGAGGCCTTCGGTTGGACGGCGCAGGACCTCATTCGGGGCAGCCGGCAAACATCGTTGTTCTCGTTTTGATGCTGCAGCGGGGCACAGGGTTCTTGATGCCGCGTGGGCAGCATTCACCATGGGACGATGGCCGGTGGCGGCGAGCCTCATGCTGCTGATGGTGGCCTCAAGTCTGGCTGGATGCGTGACGGATGCCGGGGATGAAGTGGGCTTGGATGCCGTGTTCACCCTCTCGCCGGCCAGCAACATCCGCGTTGGTGACACGGTCGCATTCGACGCATCCGGGTCCTTGCCCAACGACGGGTCCCTGAGCTACCGCTGGGATTTCGACGGCAACGGGACCGTTGACGCCACCGGAAGGACGGCCGAGTGGACNTTTGGCGTGGCNGGNAGTTTCACCGTGGTGCTGACNATTTCCGACGGNATCCGTTCGAAGGACGCCACCCGCACGGTGGANGTGGTNGAGGCCTCCGCNGAAGCCCCGACGGCCACCATCAGCACNGACGCNTCTTCGGAGTTCGACTGCCTCGGTGAGGANGTGTCTGCCACGTCNTATCTGCTGATTTGGATTTGCGAGGACGACAAGGAGACNTCGGACCGGAAGATCACCGCCACCACCACGGTGGCCCTCGACGNNAGCGACTCNGAAGCGGCCACCTCCGACGATTACATCACCGAATGGACGTGGGACCTCGCGCCGTCNGAAGACGACGACGGNGACGGAGATGCCGAGAACGATGCAGACCTNNANGGCGAGACCGTCGANTGGACGTCCGTGGCGCCNGGNGANTACGAGGTCGTNNTGACCGTGAAGAGCAGCAAGGGCTTGACCAGCACGGACGANATCAAGGTGCACGTGAACTACGCNGGAACGTGGACCGATTTNGAGATGGGAGGGAACAGTTCNTCNGGACCCGCNCANCTNGANTTTGACGTNACCGTGGTNTACGACCGNGACAGCGGCAACACGATTCGCAAGGCCATCGCNGAACTGACNTANCCCAAGCAGGACGANGANTGGGTNGTCGGCGGCGGNCAACAGCAGAACAACAACCGCCTCGANATCTACGTCCTCGANGAAGAAAACGAGGAAGTGGTGAACTCCTCGGAAATNGGTGACGATCAGCGTGAAGACGNAAACTGCGACAGCGACGATTACTGCCTGAGCTTGCCTCTCTCGTCCTACCTGATGACCGACACAACCCACGGCGACGGCGAGTGGACCATGCGCATTCACAACGACCGCTGGAACGACATCAAAGTCCACCAATTCCGCGTTGTGTTGGAGTACAAGTGACCCCAAATTCCCGCGCAAGGCTCCAGTCGAGGGCAGCGTGGAATTCAAATAGGGGAGTTCAGTCGGCGACTCGCACAGGAGTGTATTACCATGCCATCGCAGTGGGAAGACAAGAAGAAGCCGCATCGCAACATCGTGTTCGTTGGTCACGTTGACCACGGAAAGTCGACGACCGTTGGTCGTCTCCTCCTCGACTCCGGTCACATTGAGGGACACGTCATCGAGAAGAACGAGAAGCTCGCCGCTGAGCAAGGTAAGGCCGGATTCGGTCTCGCCTACGTCATGGACGGGCTCAAGGAAGAGCGCGAGCGTGGAATCACCATCGACGTCGCTCACAAGGAGTTCTTCACCCCGAAGTACTACTGGACCGTCATCGACGCGCCCGGTCACCGTGACTTCGTGAAGAACATGATCACCGGTGCCTCCCAGGCCGACACCGCTGTGCTGCTCTGTGCGGCCAACGACGGTGTCAACGCACAGACCAAGGAACACGCCTTCCTCGCTCGCGTGCTCGGTGTGAAGGAACTCATCGTCCACGTCAACAAGATGGACATCTCCGGTGTCGACTGGGCCGAAGAGAAGTTCAACTCCACCAAGACCGAGGTGTCCAACCTCCTCAAGATGGCGGGCTTCGGCGGTCAACTCGACCGCATCCCCTTCATCCCCGCGTCCAGCCTCAACGGCGACAACGTGTTTGAGAAGTCCGACAAGTGCCCCTGGTACAACGGACCCACCCTCTTCGAAGCCATCGACGCTGCAGCCATGCCCGACAAGCCTGTGGACAAGGCCCTCCGCCTCCCCATTCAGGACGTCTACAAGATCGGCGGCATCGGTACCGTGCCCGTCGGCAAGGTCGAGACCGGCATCCTGAATGTCGGCAAGACCGTGGTCTTCAACCCCAGCCAGAAGTCGGCTGAGGTCAAGTCCATCGAGATGCACCACACCATGGTCGACAAGGCAGAGCCCGGCGACAACGTCGGTTTCAACGTCCGTGGCCTCGCTGCCACCGACATCCGCCGCGGTGACGTTGCGGGCTACTCCGAGAGCGAGCCCACCTTCGTCCGCCACGACGAGACCTTCGTCGGTCAGATTCAGCTCATGGACATCCCCAAGGCGGTCTCCGTTGGTTACACCCCGGTGTTCCACGCCCACACCGCTCAGGTCGCTGTCCGCTTCCAGGAACTCCTTGAGAAGACGAACAAGGCCGGCAAGGAGGCCAACCCCTCCTTCCTGAAGACCGGTGACGCGTGCCTCATCCGCTTCCAACCGACCAAGCCGATGGCCATCGAAGCCATGGAGACGTTCCCCGAACTTTCCCGCTTCGCCATCCGCGACATGGGCAAGACCGTCGCTGCTGGCGTTTGCCTCAAGATCGAGAAGAAGTGAGCCTCCACTGAGGCATGAGTTGAGGAGGGTCGTCGATGGCTGCGGTCACCGTGATCAAGTTGACTGGTGAGAACCACCAAGATATCGATCAGGTCGCCCATCAGATCAAGCTGATTTGTGACTCCGGCGGCGTCAAGCTCCGCGGGCCAATCCCCCTGCCCACCCGTCGTCTTGTTGTTCCCGTTCGCCGGGCTCCTGACGGTGAAGGCAGCGAGACCTACGACCACTACGAGATGCGTGTCCACAAGCGCCTGCTTGAGATGGACATCACCTCGGGGAAGGACGAATCTGCCCTCCGCAACGTCGCTCGAATCGACATCCCTGACACGGTCAGCATCGAAATCTCGATGCGAAGCGTCAACTGAGTCCGGCATCGCCCGGCACCGATCAAAAGCGGTAGTGCAACCGCTGCGGTTCACAGTTCCGCGGCTTCGGCGACTCCAGACGCAACCAGAATGTCGGCCACGTCCGGCGTCAACAGGTGCACATCACCTGAAGAGAGCACGATGTCTTCTCCGTCAGGCCCAAGGATCGGGTCTTCCATCGAGGCGAGGATGCGTACCCTTGCCAGCGAGGGAGCTGCAGTCTCCGAGGGCGCCGTTGCTTCAGGCAGCTCTTCGGCCACGGCATTAGGGGCGGGCGCAAGTTCCAGGGCAGCAGCATGCCGACCTTGAGGCACGGATTTTGGAGCAGTTTCAACGGTGTCGAAGAGGTAGTCCTCCTCTGGCCAATCGTCCATCCGCTCCGACATCAACCGCTCTTCTTCGTCCATGTGAGCATCGCTCATCGTGGATGGCGTGGGGTCTTCGAAGGCCAACGCAGGCGGTGGGTTGCCGGTAAGGCCCTCAGGCCCTTCCGTGAACGCGTCGAGTTGAGTCGTGCCCCGAGGAGCCAAATCGGCTGCAGGGGGCCGTGTTGCTGCGGCTTCAGCCGGGAGGCCATTTTGCATCGAAGCCCAATCCACGGCNAGTTTGAACCGGTCCATTTGCTCCTTCATGGTGGTGTAGAACTCACGTTCAGCAGGGTCATGTCTGCTCCAATCTAGGGAAGGGAGTTCGCTGGATTGGCCGGCAGGGGAAGGGGATCGAAGCGACTGACTGGACGCGTGTTGCATCATGGCCACAAGCCGTCGACGTGCCAGTTCGCTGGCCACGCGGCGGATGGTGGCTTGTCGTCGTTGGAGGTTCTGGACGCGCANATCGAACCCGTGCTTTCGAACGGCTTCGTGCAGGTCCAAATCGATGGACTGAAGCAAACGGCTCACGGNATTCCAGAAGTCAGGACGGGGCAGAGGAATGGGAATGCGCCGGTTGATTTGTTGACGATGAGTGGTGGTGAGCTGTTCCTCAACCTCTCGGGCAGCAGCCTCGTCGAGGGGGCCTGCTGCACTCATCACCCGTTCGTCGNGACGAGACCACTTGAAACCTTCAATCAAGTCNGCGTACACGAGGAACGAGCGTTCAAGTTCATCCGGGCCTGTGGAACAACGGATGGAGGCCTTCTCACAACGCCGCCGTGCGTCCGTTTGGATGCTGATGGTGTTGCTGCTGCCCCTTCTTCTCCCCGTGGCTCAGTCCGCCCTNGGACCGCTGCGAGAGGCGACAAGCCCGACCGTGACCGTCGCACCGCTTGGCGGTGGCGGCATCACGGCTGCCAACGTCACGTCATTGATGGTCCCGGCCAACCACACCGTTGTGGAGGCCGGCTTGACCTTGGGCACCGTGTGGACGGAGGACGGGACCAACGGGACACAGTTCGCCTACGATAAGGGCACAGGATTTTCCGGCGGGCTTCATGATCGNACGGAAGGATTGCTTCGCGGCGGGCGTCTGACGCTCGCTTCGCCAGAATCAAACAACGACGTGGAGGACTTCGAAGACGCGGTCCTCACCCCGGACGGATGGCTGGCGGTCGGAAGTGCAGACCGCTCGTGGTCCACGGTCAACTTGAGTTCCAACACGGTCAACGCGTCTCTTCCATCGACCGCATTTGACGGGAACAGGTCGCTCTACTTGGGCGGTCAAAACGCCACGCTGACCGCTGACATGGCAGGGTGCTTCGTGAGCCCGCAAGTGGCCGGTCCCAGCGTGGTTCGCAACATGACCGTCAGTTTCCGTTCTGCTGCGGACCTTGGGCCCCAGGATGCTCGTTGGGTGGAATGGCGCAGCACTTCGTTCCCAACNTGGTCCACGTTGACGCCAACNGGGGGCTATCCTGACCTGATGAACGGCACGTTTTCCAGCGGAATGCAACCCGATCCTTCNGCCTTGAGTTCGGCGTGGTTAGGGGATGAAGCCCAAGGTTGGACGCACCGATCTTTGCCTTTGGACGGCCACCTTCCGTCGGCTGAAGCGTGGTATCAACTCCGCTTTTGTTTCGCAACGACCGATGAATCAGCCTCGCGTGAGGGCTGGCTGCTCGACGACCTGAAGGTGCACAACGAGGGTGACCCGGGTGGCGCTTGGTTTCACGGCAATCTGACTGGGGCATACGCCCCCAACGCCGACGGCTGGGTCATCTTGGACGCCGACCTTTCCGGCCTTTCTTCACCGACGGAACTTGCGTTCCGTGCGCATTGGGACATGGAAGGTGGATGGCAAGACAGCATGACCACCCTCCTGAGTTTGGATCGTGGAACGTCGTGGACGCTTCTCTCGCAAGCCCCCGGTCTGCCTGGCAACGGTCTACTCTGGCAAGGCGGTTGGCTGACACAGGAATCCGGTCAATGGGTGGACGTCGGCTACAGCCTGCCTCCTTCGGTGTTCACTTCTCAGAACGCGTCAACCGCGCAACTCGCGTTCCGCGTCATCACGGACGCCAACGTTGGTTATGGCAACGCGGGCGTTGACGGTTGGGAAGGCATGGCCATCGATGACCTCCGTGTCATCACCTACGGAGGGGTGAGCAACACCACCGTGCGGGTGCTGGACAACTTCACCACGGCCCCGGTGCTCGGTCAAGGTGTCACCCTCAGCCAAAGCAACAGCACCAACGAATGGGTCTGGACCCAAGCCTTGGGGGCCAACGGTCCCACGTGGTGGAACGTCTCCTTCGAACGTGGCCAATTGGTCCCACGCGGATGGTCCATTGCGCTTGAGCGTGGTCAAGGNTGGGAAGTGGGCGCGTTGGACAGCAACGTCACCGCAGGCCCGAGGGCGTGGACGTCTGGAAGCCATGGCGTCGGAATCGTTCTTGACGGTGATTATGCTGCAGAAAGTTTGGCCTACTTGACCTCGCCAAGTTACAGCCTTCCCGANAACAGCAGTGCTCGCTTGTCATTCCGTTCTTGGGTGTGCACGGAAACGAATTGGGACGGAGGCGCCGTGCAGATCTCGGTGGACGACGGCGNGTCGTGGTGGTTCCCGCCCTACCACAGCCACACCCATCACACGTTGTCGAGCATGAACCCNTACTCGCCNTTCTACGGTGAAGGCATTTACGACGGGTCAATCCACAGNGGNGGNTGCCCATCACGTTCGCAGGGNTTTGATGCGGAAACCATCGACNTCAGCAACCTNTCCGGACAAGACGTTCGCTTCCGTTACGNGTTNTTCTCCGACACGTGGGTGGAAAAAGACGGCTGGTACATCGACGATGCGGGCGTCGAGATCGACCTGTTCTTGGAGGAAGGCACGTGGACNTCGTCTACGTTCAGCGCACCAAGCCGTTCGCTGTGGGGGCTGCTCGACGGCCATGTTCGACTTCCACCCGGGACCAACCTCACCGTGGATTTGCTGCATCCGAACGGGACCGAGGTNCCCGGNTGGACNGGGCTTACGTTCCCGACGGACGTCACCCTCTCGACAAGCCAAGTCCCCCAACTTCGCCTCCGCGTGAACATGTCCACCTCCTCGTCCCTCGCCACGCCAATTCTGGAACGGCTGACGTTGGGCAGCGTGACGCACCTCGATGCTGTTCACGTGGGCGACGCTTTGCCGAACGGCCTGATGGTGACACAGGACGGAGGGATTCAGAACGTGGGTCATCTTTCCCGCACCCTCGCGTTCCCATCGTGGCCCGTCTGTCCTCACGACCACGCCACGGTCAACGTCCTNGGGCAGGGAGCACAACTGGTGGCACCTCAAGCAGCCGTCACGTCACTCGGCAACGCGTCCGGGGTGGAAACCTTCCTTGTCGAATGGAGCCGCCACAGGCTTCAGTCAAGCCTCAGCGTTGAACTTCCAACAGGGTCCTCGTTGATCGAAGCACGTGCGGACGTGGCGTGTTCCCACTCAGCCACGGGCGTCAAGGCTGGTCTGGATGCTCAGACGCACGAGGTGTTTGATTTGACCTCAATGGGGTATGGGAACGTGCTGGGATTAGCCAGCGGTGTCTCAGAANCCGTGAACATGAGCGACGGTGCAACGCTCTGGAACGCCAGCAGCAGCACCCTCGGCCCCACGGTGTTGGANAACCAAAGCCTTGCATGGCGATGGTGGATTGAAGGTCTCCCGAGCAGTTCCACGTCCTCCGTCCCATTCAGCCTCCTGATTGACGTAGGTCAGGACGGTCTCCTGGCTTCGCATCCTGCGGGATCAGGAACCGCCACCCATGCAGCGAATGCGGCAGGGCACCTCCGATTGAACGGCGTGGCTTCGTGTCAGCGCCACAGCGACGCACCAACGGCCTTCGGTCAACGGTGCAGCACGTCCATGCACGTCTGGTCTCCTGCGACGTTGCTTCCNCTGGAGTTCGNCGCCCTGAGTACCGTCCAGGAACGGCACGTCGACGTGGATCTCGCGGTCGTCGATGCTGCGTTAAGCGACCGCCAAGCGGCCGGCACGGCCTCGGAGTATCCTCTCGAGGTATGGGTGATCACGGAGCATGGCGCGATTGACGTGAGTCTGGATCTGTCTTCACGCGTAAAGTTGCATGATCGGTTCTTGCAGATTCCCACCGTCGCTTGGACGCCGGGCACCAACGTGACGGTCATCACTGAACACGAACGCACCGACGCTCGAGATTCGACCGCAGACGTGCCGCTTATCGAGTCGATCAGCCTTGGCTTTGGAGCCTCGCCTTCGGCGCCCTTTGGGGAGGTCACCGTCGATCGTTTGAGCGATGGCCTTGCACGCTTTCGGCAGCCTTCCGGGGCTGGATTGGCCGCGCTTCAAGACGCCAGCACCGTGGTGTGTGATGCACGTGTTTGCCGCGTGACATGGACCCTCACCTCGTCGTGGTCCTTTGACGACGTTGCCCAATTGCAGTGGTGGACGGCGGCGACCGACGTCCAAGGTTTGATGACCGGCCCTGCTGTTCAGGCGATGGATGTTCAGGGCAATGACGTTGAGAACGATTTGGAGGTCATTTCGTTGGAGGTCATCGACGACCGTGGCCGTGCCTTGCACGATTGGACCGCGCCGTTGTGGCCGTTCGAAGTGGGAGCAAACCGAAGCATGGAGGTCCGAGGGCAACTCCGGGTCGAAGGCGTTTCAGGCGTTCATCCCAAAGCCGGTGAGGCGTCCGTCAGCCTTGAGCTTCGCAACGGCACATGGATGGACAGCGTGTTGGTCTCCGTTCAAGACGATGGTTGGTTCAACGGGACCGTCGTCATGCCACAACCCGGAATCCTTCCCAGCGGCGCTCAGATGACGGTCGAAGCGCGCATCACGCGTTTTGGCCCCTACGACGCAGCCTCCACCACAAGCGAACAGCGAGGCACATCGCCGGTGGTGGAGCTGATCTACGATGACGTGGTTCCAGAATTGATTGCTTTGGACGTCCTCGATCCTGGTGGCCGACAACCAGCCGACGGTCATGTGCTTCCTTCAGACGCCAACCTCGCCTTGGTGCTCGGTTTGAGGGACGACCAAGGTTTGGATGGACCGGCCTACGTGTGGTCATGGTTGCAATCACGTGACGACGCCAACACCAACGGCATCAGCGAACCGGACGAATGGATCAGGATGGCGGTCCCTCTTGCCGCCGGGCGAACGGAACAATCCCTGGATCTGCCTCTTATCCAAGCGACGGACATCGTGCCCAACGGAGCCGACCTCGGCATCGCCCGTTTCGTCGTTGAGGCCTACGATGTGGCCGGCTATCCTCTGCCCGGTGGCGGTACACTGGACGGGCCTTTTGCTGCTGAACTTCGTTTGGAAGCACGTCGCCCAACCTTTGTTCCGACGTCGAGCCTGAAGCTTGACGCCGACGACGGTCGGTTGTACCCTGGTCATCTCCACACCTTTTCCACAGAAGTCAGGGACGCAAATGGACTGACAACGCTTGATGCCATCGAATTAGCACTCCTCGGCCAAGACGACGAGTCTTGCCGAATAACCTACGTTCCGAGGACCCAGGAAACGCGCCCCGACGTGGGGTGCTTCCTTGGGGCGCCGGAAGTGAGCGTCCACGCGCTCAGCGACGCTGCATGGCGGTTGGACGTTGCCTTCAGGTTGCGTTGGGATGTGGCCTCAACACATGCCGATACGGATCACGTTCCTGCCTTGTTCGTTCGGGACGAAGGGCAAAACCTCGGGCTGGGATTCGGACGAATCAGCGGCCTGACGTGGTGGACCAACGCCTCGGTGGACCTTCGGCTCGAAACCGCCACCGACACCACGCCGCCCTTCGGCACCTATGCCGATGGAGCGGTCTATGCGGAACGTGGGGACGTGGTCAACTTTGGATACCGCGTGGTCCATTCGTCCTCCAACCAAACCGCGGCGCGTTTGCCTGACACCGTTCAGCTCGATTGGTCCGTCACCGATGGCGCACGCAGCGATTCAGGTACAATGGACGTGCCGAACAACGGCGAGCCCGTGCTGCGCATGTCCTTCGCGCCCACGCTCTTTGTCAGGACATCAGGGCACGTGGAAGCAACGTTGTCTGGATGGACCGAAGGAGAGGTCACCCATCGGACCTTGGTGTACATCGACGAGCATGATCCTCGGCTGCTGGTCGATGCCATCCGGTTCCTGCAAGTCGACAGCACGTCCCTCGAATCCGTTGCTTTGGAGGTCACCGTCCAAGACGTTGAACGACCCGTGGAAACCGGTGTTGAAGCCCATTGGCGCATGTTGCGGCAAGGGCGTGTCGTGGACGG
>PBMM01000029.1 GCA_002723635.1 Methanobacteriota archaeon
GCGGTGAGGGTCACGTCACCGTCGCCGACCTCGCAACGTTCGATGGGAAGAATGGCGTCAGCACCTGGTGGCATTGGAGCTCCGGTCATGATCCGAACCGCGTGACCGGGTTGAAGTGGGGGCAAGTCGTCGTGTGCTGCCGCTGCCACCGTGCTTTGAACGGGTAAGGTGGTCGGGACCGTGGGGACGTCGGCTTCACGCATGGCAAATCCGTCCATGGCCGAATTGTCAAACGGAGGGTCATCTACACGTGATTGGAGTGGTTCAGCAAGGACCCGTCCGTGCGCCTCGCTGAGTGGAACCGTCACCGTACCGGGACTTGGGAGGCCCTCAAGCACCTCCGCCGCGATGCGGCGGGCCTCGCCCACCTCGATGAAGTACGGGACGTCCATGCCGCGAGGGAGACTCGGACGCGCTTGAGGATGGTGGTGGGTCCGCCGTCATCATGATGGCGGGGGTGGTGCAGGAGGGATTGGGGGGCAGCCATGGCATCCATCGTGGCAACCACCCTCCTCACGAGCGGTTCTGCGACCTTGCTCGCTTCGCTCATTGGGATTCCCCTCGGGGCGCGCTGCGCTCGGCGTGGTGGGTTGAACGGTCTGCGCGTGGTGGTACGGACGCTGTACGGCCTGCCTCCGGTGGTGGTCGGAGTTCTGGTGTACCTCATGTTGTCCAACCGCGGACCGCTTGCATCACTGGATTTGCTCTTCACCGTTCCAGCGATGGTGTTGGCACAAACCCTGTTGGTGTTGCCCCTCGTTTGGGGAGGCACGTGGTCGGCGTTTGATGCGATCACGCGCGACCATCGTGAGGCCCTCGATTTGCTGGGCCTCGACGCCCGGAGGCGGCTTCGTATCGAAGTCGGTTTGGTCTGGCGGGGGGTGTTGAACGGCGTCGCGCTGGGCTTTGGCCGCGCCATTGCCGAGGTGGGTTCTGTCCTCATGGTGGGCGGGAACATCGCTGGGCAAACGCGGGTGTTGACCACCAGCATTGTGCTGGAAACCAGCCGAGGCGATCTTGATGCAGCGGTGGCTCAGGGTGGCCTGCTCCTGTTGTTGGCGCTGGCGGCGATGTTCCTCGTTGAGGGCATGCTGAAAATTCGCCCAAGACGGAACTCTGAACCGGCGGCCGATAGCGAGGTCCCAACTAATATGTCGACTCCACACAATGAACATCGATGGTCGCGCATCAACGTCGTTCGGAACGAAACCACCGTGCTCGAAGTGGACGATGTCGTCGTCCGTGGAGGTGAGGTGATGGTGGTCATGGGCGCTTCTGGCGCAGGAAAATCAACGCTGTTGCGGGCCATTGCGGGTTTGCTTCCCGATGTTGATGGAGTCCCCGTGCCCCGGGGACAGGGTGGAATCGGCCGTGTAGCTCAACACCCTGTGATGCTCACAGCTCATGCCACGGCAGAAATCGCATTGGTTCAGCCAGACCGAATGGGTCTGCTGGCTGCGCTTGATTTGGAGGCCGTGGCCATGCGCCCAGCCGCGGTCCTTTCTGGAGGTGAACGGCAACGTGTCAGCCTTGCACGCGCATTGGCACTCAGGCCCTCGGTGCTTGTTTTGGACGAATTCACCTCAGGGTTGGACTTGGCGACGACTTTGGTGGTGGAAGCCATGGTGCGGCAAGTGGCGGCTGGTGGGGCCGCGGTGGTGTTGGCCACGCATGACCTCGCACAAGCCCGACGCATGGGCGACCGCCGCATGCTTCTCGACGCGGGGCGATCGGTCGACGAGGGCAGTACAACGGCGGCTCTGTTGCTTGGTGAGCCTCAAGGTTGACCTGGAGTAAACATCGGCTCGCCGGACACGGTGTGAGCTTCGATCACTCCCGCGGCATCGTCGAGCAGGAAGGTTCGAAGGGCTTCGGCTGCGGCCCCGTGTGGCCCATCAAGTGGGATGATGCTGTATGGATTCAGCAGGACGGTGTCGTTGTACCGCTGCAAATCAAGGTCAACCGTATCTGACCTGAACAAGGCCGTTCCAAGGTCGCTCAAGGTCACGCATCGCTTCTCATCGGCCATTGTGATGGCCGCACCCATGCCCTGGCCAATGGAGAGGTACCAGTCGCCATCAGGGTGGATGCCGGAACGATCCTCGATGACGTCGCCGCGGCCTGCATCCGCCCATGCTTGCCAGAGTGTTTGTTCCTTCATGTGCGTCCCAGACGCGTCGCCGCGGGACACGAAGCATCGTTCGCTCTCGACCACGGCATCCAGCACGTCAAACAGGCTTCCGTTCATTGGTTCGGGAGTAAGGAGCACGAAGGTGTTCCAAGCAAACACCGTCCGAGACGTGCCGTGGCCTTCCCCGAGGAAGTCGGCTTCGGCCTCGGGTGCATGGACGATGAGGACATCCGCATCTCCGTTTCGCCCAAGGTTGAGGGCTGCGCCGGTTCCGACCGCGACCACGTCCACCTCATGCCCCGTGGCGTTGGTAAATGCGGGGAGAAGCACGTCCAGCAAACCTGAGTCTCGCATTGAGGTGGTGGTCGCGAGAATCATGCGGTCGTCGTCAGGCGTGACACAGCCTGGCGACGCCATGAGCAAACAGAGCAACACGGCGAGCAAGGCTCGCATGGCGGGCCCTCAGCTGAAATCCATCGTGTGGCCGCACGATTCGTAATCGCACGTGATGGTGTAGCGCGATTTCCTTGGCTTTCGCGCCTTCATCATGATCCCGCACATTTCGCACTGCACGTTGATGAATTCGGGCTCTGCCTCCTTCGGGGCATCGCCGAGGGTTCGACCAACGTCGGTGGACCAACCAAGGCTGTCCTTGTAGGAGTCGGCCGTGACGTCCATCTTCTTCTGCTTGAGCGTCAAACGCATCTTGCGTCGTCGTCGCCCTTTCTTCTTCGCAGGAGGCTTGGCCGCCATGATGGTTTACCTCACGCGGTTGCCTTCAATGATTCGCACGCCAGAGCCTGCGTCGAATTGATGAGCAGGGGGGGTAAGGGAAGGCCATGCGCCGCGTGCTGCCGATGGGGGTGCTCCTCATGCTGTTGCTGGCGCCAGCGGCGTCTGCGTGCGAGACGGAAGTCGCGCGCCTCATCGACGGAGAGGCCCCGTCCCCCGAAGGCCTCTCTCCTGCGAAGGATGCGGCCATTCGCGAGGCCACCACCATCGCTGAATTCGGCCAAGAGACCGCCCGTTGGATGCTGTGGCGGGTCTTGATGGGAGAGGAATTCACCGAAGCAGAAATCGCAGAGGAAATCGACCGATCGATGATTCGAAACGGGTCAAACCCCATCTGGCCCAGTTTCGAAACCATCGTGG
Organism: Methanobacteriota archaeon; assembly: GCA_002723635.1. GTDB lineage: Archaea > Thermoplasmatota > Poseidoniia > Poseidoniales > Poseidoniaceae > MGIIa-L3. Next base: position 3,284 of record PBMM01000029.1, read on the forward strand.
CGAGCGGCCCAAACGGCGCCATTCCACACGGCGACCCCGAACACCACGGCGCCGGTCCACGCATTGTGCAGCCAGGGGATGTTGTTGTTGTCGACCTCGGAGCACGGGTCCAAGATTGGGTCAGCGACGTAACGCGTTCCTACGTCATCGGGGGCACCGACAACGATACCATCATCGATGCATACATGACCGTGCACGACGCTCAAAACCTCACCTTCCCGCTCATCGAATCGGGAACGCCGGCGTGGGTGTTGGACGACGTGGCCCGCACCTACATCGAAGAAAAGGGGTATGGAGAATACTTCATCCACAGCCTTGGCCATGGTTTCGGCGTTTGTGTGCACGAGCCGCCGTTGCTTTCCAGCGGCTTGGACGAACCGTTGTTTGGCCTGAACTTCAACAACGAACCGCTGACACCCATCGACGCCATCACCATTGAGCCGGGCATCTACATCGAAGACTGGTTCGGCATTCGCATCGAAGACGATTACCTGGTGGACGTAGACGGACACGAACCACTGACCGAAGATCTGCCCCGCGACCTCGATTGGTTCATGATCATGGAGGACGACTATCCGGCGTTGCCCCAACACAAGGCAGACATGGGTGCGAGTGAGGGCGGCGACGGTGTGCTCGAGGCCGTTCCGTTGCCCTTTGGAATCGTCGAAACCTTGGCCATCGCCTGCGTTGTGGCCGTGTTGGTCCCGCGCCGCGAAGAACCGAAACTGGAAGATGACGCTAACGAGAACCGTTGACGAAAACCAGGTTCACGATGAATTGGAACGCGAGAAACCAAAGAAGACCAACGACGGTGATGTAACCTAACGATGGGTCTTCGCCCCCCAAGGCGTAGGAATAGACCATGATGGCGGCGGCAAGGCCGGCCACAAAGACCACTCTGTAAGCGATCGTTGCGAAGATGTTGCCTCGGGTGGAAAGCTCATTCCAGCCGTTGAAACCAAACCACTTCTGGATGAAACCCATGATGGATGGATGCCGTCCGCCTACTTGATGCCGTTCCATGAAAGATGATGAAAACCCAGGATTACACGCCGGAAACCTCGAATCCGGCCATCGTGANNAGCGACCTCGTTCTNAGAACAACGTTTGAATCCATATTGTACGCATCCTTACGCATGGGCGAGCACCCCACGCCGTTTGCCCCTCATCTGCTGGGGCTGATCAATCCTGGATTGGTCATTGCGGGCAACGTCGTGGGCGGACCTGCGGCCGTTATGGGCGCAGTGTGGATGTTGGGTGTTGGTCCGGTCTTGGACCGGGTCCTCGGCTCCCGTCCTCGGACGCTAGGGCGGCCAACTTCTGGAAAGCCGTTCCATTCGTTGCTCTACGTGCACACGGCGTTGCACGTGTGCGCCATCCTCACCTTGGTGCGGCTCGCTTTCCTCGGCGAAGCCACCTATTGGGTTGGAGCAGCGGCCGTGTCCACTGGAATTTGCTCAGGCGTCAGTGGCATCATCGTGGCACACGAACTTGGCCACACGCGGCCGAAATCCATCTCGGCCAGATTGGCCAGGATGAACATGCTCCTCGTGCTGTATGGGCACTTCACCGAAGAACACAATTTCACCCACCACAAGCACGTCGCAACAAAGAGCGATCCGGCATCGGCCGAACAAGGTGAGTCGGTCTGGGGCTTTGTGGCCAGAACCGTGCCCCGTCAACTCCGCGACGCGTATGCTGTGCATGCCAAACGAGGCGCGCATGGTTGGCGGAATCGCGTGGTCCAAATCCTCGTCCTTGAGAGCGTGGTCGTCGGAGCCCTGATGTCCGTGAGCGTCCCTGCAGGCTTAGCGTTCATCGGTCAAGCCGCAGTGGCGGTGTTCCTACTAGAATACATCAATTACGTGCAGCACTACGGCCTACGCCGTGCACAAGGGGAACGTCAGAACAAGATGCACAGTTGGCAATCTGAACGGCGTTGGTCGTGCTGGACTCTGTTCAACCTCAGCTTACACCCTGCTCATCACCTGAAAGCAAGCGAGGGGTGGTGGGATCTACAGCCGTACGACGGCGCACCAGACATGCTCAGCGGCTACTACGGCTGTTTTTGGCCGGCGTTGGCCTCGCCGTTGTGGAAACGATGGATGAAGACGCAGTTAGCTGCCCATGGGCTACCCAACGGCAGCGTAAACCCTGAATTTTAGCGCTCTTTGGGCAACGTCCTTGTCGGATGACGGTGGCGTTTTCGCGAAAGGCGCGTTTTTCTTGGCGTGGGGGCGCCCGTCGTAAACAACGCTATATGGAAAAAATACCCCATCGGAGCATGCGCAAATTGAGTTGTTGGTTGATCGTCGCGATTATGGTTCTGCACATGTCTGTTTACAGCATGGACCACAGCAGCACTGTGATGGATTTTGAAACCCAAAACGAAGTCGACCCAACGCACGTCAGTGCGAGGGATTCCCATCAGCTCTCAGGCAACCAGAGCGGTTCCGGTTCGGACTGTAACTTTGTCATGATATCGGATGGCCTAGGTGGCCCAACGTGGGAGAGTACGGCATCCTACACCATCAACGACATCGTTGAATGGCCCGTAGGTTCCCAAAACTTCTGGCAAACCACGACTGGAGGACCCACGTCTGAACCGGGCACCAGCACAAAATGGACTGGGCCTTGTTCATGCGAAGAGATTGCTGAAGCAAGCGGCATCGTGTGGAATTCCACAGTCGCGTACAATCCATGGCAAATTCTGGAGCACAACGGCGCCGTTTGGTTCGCGTTGGATGCCGGCACGAGCGCGGGTGATGTTCCTTCAGAGGATACGGGCATCTGGACGCTCTGCGAGGGGTCGTGTGCATCGCTGGTCAACGTTTCCACACCAGTTTGGGAAAACTCTACGCTCGTTTCAGAGGGTGAGGTGTACGAGTACCCTGCGAACTCAGATCATTTCTACGCCGTTGTAGGCGTGGGCATGAGCAACCAAACCGTTGGCGCGCCTGGTGTCGACCTCGATGCATGGGGGGAACCATTGCATTGTGACTGCAAGGAAATTTGGGAAGACAGTGGCATGCCCCTCTGGGATGCGACGGTCGAATACCTCCAAAATGCGGTCGTTGAATGGCCTGCGGGATCGAATGCGTTGTACTACTCGTTCGATCATGGGACTGGAATCGAGCCAGGGAGCTCCCAAAGCTCGCAAATCTGGAGGTTGTGCAGCGGAGAAGCCCCCAGTGGATTCCTGTGCGATGATTTCAACGGAACCGGTGGCAAGGTGTGGACCAACAGCACAATTGTGACCGCTGGAGACATCTTCCAGTATCCTGCCGGGTCAGGGAATTTCTACATCGTTTCAACGGGCATCAGTGCCCAGCTGGTAGGCGCGCCGGGCGTCGATCTTGACGCATGGTCTGAGAAATACTGCACCTGCGAGGAAATTTGGGAGGCAGGGGGCCAACCTGTTTGGGATTCAAACACCACCTACGCCTCGGGGACGATCGTGCTCCATCCTGCAAATTCAACGTCCTTCTGGATCGCTGTCATGCCGTCAACCACGGCAGGCGTTGAACCCGGACAGCCATGGGCTGATGGCAACGAGTGGGAACTCTGCGGCCAGCAGGACAATGCCTCGAGCGGTCCGTGTGGTGGCTTGGACTACGTTGGTGCATGGTACGACATGGCCCGTGTCTCAACGGGAGAAATTTACGAACACCCCGCGGGTTCGGAGAATTACTACCAAGTGGTCATCCAAGGATACGTGGACCAAGAGGTCCTCTCTCCAACGGTTGATCTGGACGTGTGGGCGCCGGTGGAGTGCCCCTGTGAAGAGGTGTGGATGAACAGCGGCGAACCGGTGTGGGATGCTACCACTGTGTACTACGAAGACGATGTGGTCGAGTGGCCCTCGGGGTCAAATGATCTGTGGGTTGCCCTCGACAACCAATTCAGCGGTGCTGAGCCTTCGACTGACATGTCATGGGAACCTTGCTATGGCTCGAACGTCCCTGCCACTACGCCATGTGCAGGATTGGACATTGTCGGCGTGTGGGACGCCTCGATGAACGTCACCTCAGGTGAAATTTACGAGTACCCTGCTGGGTCTGAGGACTTCTACCAGGTCAATCCAGGCAGCCCGTTCTGGAGCGTGAATGCGCCCGACGTTGACATGGACGTGTGGTCGCCTGTCGACTGCCCATGCAAGGAGACGTGGGTCGCAAACGGCCAGCCGGTGTGGGACGCTTCAACGTTGTACAGCGTCAATGACGTGGTCGAGTGGCCTGCGACGTCTGGTACACTTTGGATCGCTCTAGACAACTGGTTTAGTGGCTCGGAACCAACGCTGTCTGCCCTTGACTGGGACCATTGCGACGGTAGTGCGATGCCATATTCCAGTCCATGCGCTGGATTGGGCGTCATCGGCGTCTGGGACGCATCGATAAACGTGAGTTCGGGTGAGATCTACGAGTATCCGAGCGGTTCTCAAGACTACTACCAAGTCAACCAAGGAAGTCCGTTTTGGAACGTGAATGCGCCCGACGTTGACATGGACGTGTGGTCGCCCATCGACTGTCCGTGCAAGGAAACATGGGTGGCCAACGGCGAGCCGGTGTGGGTTGCAGGAACCGCGTATCCTGGAGACTATGTCGTCGAACATCCTGCAAATACGGGGAACCTGTACATTCCACTGGAATCTGGCGGTGTCTCGGTTGGTGGCGGAGAGCCGGGAATCGACATCCACTGGGTCCTTTGCAACGGCAATGGACCAAGCCCTGGCCCTTGCGACGGATTGAGCGTGGCGGTGTGGGACAACACGACGGCGCCTGTCATCGGTGACGTGTACCAGTTCCCAGTGAATTCTGGAAACTACTACCAGATTGTCTTCATCCATGACGATGCAAGCGGCGGCCCTGATTGGGTTGCAGATCCGATTGTGGACGGTGGGCTGGACGAGTTCTGGACCCCGTATGTCTGCCCATGTGAGGAAACGTGGGAAGCAAACGGGCAACCGGTGTGGGACAGCAGCGTTGGCTTCTATCCGGGGAACTCTGTCGTCGAATGGCCTGCGGGTTCCAATGACTTGTACCTTGCAGAAGCTGGCGGCATCACCGGGGCTGGAGCGCCTGGTGTTGACGTTCACTGGATGCTTTGCGAAGATGCCGAGGATACCGCCGACGAAGCGGTGCCCGTCAAGGAAGCAGATGAGAGCGATGGCCTACCAAGCATCGGAGTGGTGTCCACGATGCTGAGCGTCCTTGTAGCGGCGGCTTTTGTTGGCCGAAGGCAAACCAAGGAAGCGTGACAGATCACATCCGGACGTTCACGGCGTTTGACTTTCGCGATGTCGAATGGGTGCGTGCAGCACTCTGAAACGTTCACGCTTCGAAGCAGTATTGAACGTCGGTGAAGCCTTCTCGGAGGGCCGCCACTTCGGTCTTCACTTGCGCAGGGTCCACGCCGTTGATCAACACGCGACGGAAGCATGTGGCGACGTCTTGCATCTGGTCCGGACCCATGCCGTGCCGGGTCAATTCCTGCACTCCGAGTCGAAGGCCCGACGGTGAAAGTGCGCGAGTGTCACCCGGAAGCATGTTCATGTTCGTGATAATCCCAGCCTCCTCGAGCAGAGCTGCAGCCGCACGCCCTGCTCCCGAATCGGTCTCGCCGTGCCGGGTCAAAACTTGGTGGCTGGCGGTGTACCCCCGCTCTTCAGCCAACACGTCGAAGCCTTCCGCAGCCAACGCTTCGGCCAGCGCCTTAGCGTTGGTGACGGTGTCGCTAGCGTAAGCCGCGCCATAGGCCTCAAACTCGGCCAACGCCACCGCCTTTCCTGCCACGTGATGAAGGTGGTAGGAAGAATTCGTGCCGGGGAAGACCGCATTGTTGAGGCGACGTTGCATCTTCTCGTCTTCGGTGTTCGAAAGGAGAAATCCGCCTTGAGGCCCAGGGAAGGTTTTGTGCGAGGATCCAGTCATCAAGTCCGCCCCTTCTCGGAGTGGGTCTTGGAACACACCACCAGCGATGAGGCCGAGCACATGGGCCCCGTCGTACATCACACGCGCGCCGACCTCATGTGCAGCATCAGCGAGTTCCTGCAGCGGTGTTGGAAACAAAAACACAGAGGCTCCAAACAGCGCAAGTGCGGGTTTTGTCTCTCGAATCATGGCAGCAGCAGCGTCCACATCAGGCTCCATTCGGTCTTCATCCCAAGGATAGGTGTGAAGGTCCAATCCCCTCAAACCAACGGCACCCATTTGGGCATGTGAGATGTGCCCGCCATCCGCCGTTGAAACGGCCGTGATTCGGTCGCCTGGCTTGACCATCGCCTTGAGGGCGGCGATGTTCGCGACGGTCCCAGAAATCGGTTGGATGTTGGCAAACGCTGCGTTGAAGACTTTCTTGGCCAGGTCGATGCCGATGGTTTCGATGGTGTCGAAATCGTCGCATCCCTGATAGTAGCGTTTTCCTGGCAGCCCTTCCGCGTACCGGCCATGGAGGTCGCTGTCGCACGCGCGCCGCACCATTGGGGAGATGACGTTCTCACTGGCGATCATTGGGAAACCTGAGCCGTAATGCGACCCGCTTTGGTCAATGGCTTCCAAAACGCGCTTGGCTGTTTCATGGGAGGGGGTGCTCATCGCTTCCCACTAATCACGCCCGTTCAAAGCCATTCTGACAGCGGCCGGCGCATTTCGACGGCGGCTTCAAACACGAACTCGCCGCCCCAGATGCATGCCCAAGCGGTTGGTGTTCACCAAAGCAGGCGCGCCTCAGACGATGCGTATTGAGCCATTTGAGGCCTCCGAACCGGGCGCTGATGAGGTGGCCATAGCGGTGGCCTATGCGGGAATCAACTTCGCCGATCTACTTCAGCGGCTTGGGCTGTACAGTCCACGGCCTCCCTATCCATTCACCCCGGGCTACGAAGCCTCGGGAACCGTGATTGCCGTCGGACCGGGGGTTGAGCACCTCGAGGTGGGTGACGCGGTCATCGCGGTGCCCGGGACCGGTGCGCAAACGAGTCATTTGGTGTGCGCGTCCGACCGTGTGGTTCGCGTACCTGAAAGCATGAGCCTCCAAGCCGCTGCGGCCATGCCCGTAACCTACCTGACCGCGCACCACATACTGCATCACCTAGGTCATCTTTCGTCCGAGCAATCGGTGTTGATTCACGGCGGAGGAGGGGGTGTGGGAACCGCCGCCCTGCAGCTCTGCCGTTGGGCTGGCGTTGAACGGGTGTGGGCCACGGCTTCTGCTGGAAAGGCCGACATCATCCGTTCATTCGGAGGCAAGCCCATCGATCGTCATGCTGAAAATTTCGTTGACGTGATTCGCGAAGAAACAGAGGGGGTGGGTGTTGATCACGTGTTGGACCCGATTGGTGGAGACCATTTGGTCCGCAGCCTCTCCGCGTGCAGAGAAGGTGGGCGGGTTTACACCTACGGCATGTCCACCTTTGCTCCGTCTGGGAAACGTCGACCGATTCGAACCGCCCTCGCGTGGTTGAGGCGGACGGAAATCGATCCTCTCCGTCTGATGAATCGGAACCGTTCATTGGTGGGCGTCCACATGGGAACATGGTCTCGACAAGACGTTCTGTTCGAACAAATGGAGCGTTTGGTACAGGGTGTGATGGAGGGGCGCCTTGATCCTGTCATCGATTGTGTCATGCCGTTGGAAGAGGCGGTCGCTGCCCACCAACGCCTCCACGATGGGAAGAACGTCGGGAAGGTCCTCTTGTCGATGTGAGGATCATTCCTCTTCGAGTCCAAGGTCACGGCGGAGCTCTTGCAGACCTACAACAAGTTCGTTCAAAGCCTCACCAAACGAATCACTCGAGAGGACTTGTTGGCGTGATTCAAGGTCGGGAAGGACCATGGCCGCGGCCAAGAAAATGCCGTCTGATCCAGCCGCTTCAACCTCTTCGAGGCGCGATTCAACCCATGGCGCCGCCGTCGCTTCATCAATGCCCATGGCGCCGGCGATGCCCGTCATCGTCGTCCTCAACAAATTGGACATGGATGTCATGGCATCCTCGTCGGGCTGAAAGGACGAACGCAAGCGTACCCGGGCGCTGATGTGAAGGGGAAGGTCAGACCGCCCCAATGCTTCGGCACGGTCCATCAAGACCTCCTGATCGGGAAAGAATCCGTCTTCACCGACCAAATCGCTGACCGCAGGATCGGAAAAGGGAGGGAGGGCCGGTTCAATGACTTCCTGCACGTCAAACCTCTGGCCACCACGAACCACGAGCATGTGGTTACTTCCGGCTTCTTCGTGCGCTTCGATGTGCGCCAGGGTGCCTGTGGTTCTCGGGCCGTCCCACCCGCGCACGGATTGGAAAGGGTCGTTGAGAACGAGGCCGAAGGGTTGTTCGTCCAAAATGCACGTGTCCAGCATTTGCTTGTAACGCGGTTCGAAGACACGAAGTTGGGTCACTTCCCCCGGCATGAGGGTCATGGGGAGGACGAAGAGCGGAAGGGATTGCTCATCGACCATGGTCCAACGCCGTCATACGAGGGTATGAACTTGTGTTGAGGAGGCCGGTCATCCTTTGGCTGGGCGGAACGCCACCAAAGCCGTGCTGACCAAGGCAGCCAGTGCGAGGGGGCCGGTGATGAACACGGCTTGCGTGGCAGAAAACTCCCACATCAGCGTGGACCAACCCAAGGCAATGGTTTCGAGCACGGAAGCCAGCATGACCACGTCGTACAGACGACGTTCTCGTTCAGGGTCCTCTGCGGCCAACAAGGCCCCAACGCCATTGACGGCCACCAAAGCAGCGCCAAGGTTGCGGAGCCATGCGATGTTTTCAGTGGTCGCGCCCTCAAGCCCTACATACCACCCTGGTATGAGGAAAAAGATGAGTCCCATTCCAATGCTAGACCATCCACAAATGCGGAGGGTCAACACGGTACGGTTCATCCATCAATCCTCTGAAGATGGGTGTGGTGCACTGGTCCATTCGGCGTGTATGACAAAGAAGTTCACAATCATGGTCAGGAACCAAAATGGAATCAGAAGGTACTCCATGATCCCTGGTGTGTTCTCACTCGAGAAGGCGGCGATCAATTCCGGCACAAGCAAAAGGTAAGCTGCCTGGGGCACGGCCAAGAGGCCTGCTCCAATTCGTCCCCTGGTGGAATATGCTCCGAAGACCAGCGCACCAATGATGGCGACTGGGATAAGGAAATACAACCCTTCCCAAACAAGAGCAACGTAGACGTGGAAAGCAACGATGATGCCGTTGGCCACGGCGGCCGTTCGCATATCTCGTATGATGTCCAGCATGATCATCCCTCCGAGCCCACAGTGGCCTCGAGTGCGACTTCATCCGTCTGCCAGTTACCGTGCAACACGCCACTCAGTGCGAGAAGACCCCACAGAACCACAGGTGGAATGAACTGTGTTTGAAATCCATCCATCACGATCCAAATCACGAACATGACCCAAACGGGTCCAGCGATCACCGTGGCCATTTTTGCTTGAATCTCCTTCGTAAATGTAAGCGCGATGAATACCATTGGGATGATCATTGATACAACACGCCAAACGGCGTATTCGACCTCTGTTTCATCCAAGTTGAGGCCTTTCTCGCTCAGTACGGGTAGAATGGTGGCTAGCGTATGTCCGACAGCCACAACGAGAAGCCAAATTTTTGGGTTAAGGATTTTCTTTAATTGATCCATACTCAAGCCTCAGTGGCCTCGGGTGCGGCTGAATCATCCATGTTCCAACCCATCACACCGGACAAAGCAGGCATGCCCCAGAGGATCATGGGGACAATTGCTTCAGGGAACGGAGCGGCAGGCTCACCAGCCATGTCCAATCCCATCGCAGCAGCAATCACGAACCAAACGAACACTGGCCCACAAAGAACTGCGGCAAGCCGAGACTGTTCTTGTCCTTCCGTCATGAGAGCGGCATAGAAGAGATAGACGCCCACGGCTGCAAAGAACCCAATCATCGCAAGATGTTCGTTGCCCAGCTGCGCATATGATGCACCCACGCCCATCAGCATGTGCATGACGGCGATGATGAGGAGCCAAATCTTGGTGTTGTGCAGGATGTTCATGTTCAAACCTCCAACGTTGCTTCATCGCCCGTCATGTGAAGGAAACCAGAGTAGGCCAGGCAACCGAGCAGGATGAAGGGGGGAGCGAGGAAAGGCGCGCCTGGCATATTGTACCCTGTACTGTTGAGCATGACGAACATGAAGAGGAAGAAGGCGATCATAAGCCCGCCGTTAAACACTGCAAACGTGCCTTGAGCAGTCCCTTTGAGAACAAAGGCTGCGGTCATACTCATTGCGCCAAAACCAATCATGAAGGTGCCGAAGAGCACTTCCATTGCTTCTGCCTGTTCATTGACATTCTCGGCGCCCCATGCACTTTCAGCCCAATCTGAGGCATTCATCATATTTTCAATCCCGCCGATCATTGCCATAGCACCGCAGATGATGTACCAGACTTTTGGTCGGAAGATGGTTTTCATATCCATGTTTTTTTCAGTTCTGTTCTCCCATTTAACAAGGACGGGACCGATTCCTATACAGGGTCGCATTTGTGCATGCGATAAAGAACGCCGACGTTCTTAGACGATGGTGTATGGAACGCCGTTTTCGGGTGTATGCACCGTGTGACCATTTGCTTCCAACGCTTCTGCAAGAGGAGGGCGCGCGTGGTTCGGATCGCTGTGGTACACGATGACGTGTTTCGCGTTGCAAGCCTTCGCAAAGGCAACAATCTCGTCATGTCCAGCATGTGTTGAGAAGGAAAACTGATCGATCTCAAGATCGATCTGGGTCATGTTACCATAAATCGGCAAACGACCAGTATCTAGAAGCGAACGACCGCCACTCCCACGCGCTTGGTAGCCCGTCAACAACAATGCATTACGCGAATCATGGCGGAGACGATTGAGGAACCACAAAGCTGGGCCTCCGTCAAGCATGCCAGAGGTTGAGACGATAACATCAGCCTCAAGCGCGCGCTTTCGGTCTGATTTCGATGAAATACGCTTGACCCAGGACCACGCTTTACGAAGGGCCGACGGATCACGGAGGAGGTGTTCATGTTCCATCTGATGTTGTGCAATCAGTTTCCCCATGCCGTTGACGTGGACGTTCAGGTGAGGGCGATGTTGATGCAGTCGCATGACCATGTCTTGGGTTCTGCCGTTTGCAAAAGCAGGGATGAGGGCTGTACCACCGCGTGCAACCACCTGGTCAATGCGTGAGAGGAAACGCTCGAGCTCCTCCGCTTGGGGAGGATGTGATCGGCCCCCATACGTGCCCTCGAGAAACAAAATATCCACGTCTTGTGGTTGCGCTCCTGCGACGAGCGGCGAGTCGCGGGTGTCAAAATCCCCTGTGAACAACACCTTGTGTTCACCTGTGTCTACGTGGAGCATCACGGCGCCTGGGATGTGACCAGCAGGGTGGAACGTACAGGTCCATGGACCGTGTTTCCAAGGTTCAGACCAATTGTGCGTGGTCCACGATCGGACAGCAATGTCGATGTCACGCTTATCCCAAGCCAATGGATAGCCTTCAATGGAGGAGACTTTGTGACAATCGTACCACATTGGTTCAGAAATGGCTGCCGTCAGACTCGAACCATGCAAACGGGTTCCGTGCTGAGATGCCAGCCAGGGCACCATGCCTAAATGATCAATGTGAGAATGTGTGATGACAGCATCGGTCACGCGTGGTGCTTCGTTTGGATACCGGGGGGGATCTGTTGGTGCAAGACCATAGTCGAGCAATAATTTGGTGGAAGAAGGATCTTCTATCATGATTCCAACGTTCCCAACTTCGTCACCTCCGCCAAGGTAATGGAAGCGGAAACCCTTCTCTGGAGGGAACGATGGATATGCAGACGTCCGGCCTGGATCGTACATCACCATGCACTGTGGAAGTCTCACTCAGCCATCAATCTGTGGACACCCACCCCTTGACTTCCAATGGAGAGTATTTCTGATCAAGAAGGCTCACCTCTGGCTGTTTTTTTTCCAGAACATCATAGACTACATTCGACATATCTTCCAATGGCGTCTTCGATGCGTCATTTTTCTCCTTCCGTCTTCGATGTCTTGCGAAGAATCTGCATCTTCCAATGGAAACGAAGGGGTGCCCACTCGATTCCCCTTTTCCCATGGAAATAATACGAGCATCCATCCATTGGAGAAAATATTGCAAAAACCTCCGAGGCATCCATGAACCAGAACACCTTCGCGGTATTCATGCCATCCACTGGACATCTGCTCCAAGTGGACAAAGACCGGTGTTACGGTTGTGCTGCCTGCATTATGGCGTGTCCTGTTGATGCTCTTCGGCTTCATGGTTGGTTGGTTGAAGTGGATCATGCCACATGCACCTTGTGCGACCATTGCTTGCAAAACTGTCCAGTTGATGCATTGGCCATGGAGCTGTCACCGTGATCATTGTGGTTGGAAGCGGATTAGTGGCGATTTCAGCTGCTCACCGTCTTCTCGATTTTGGACACGATGTGACATTAACGACGGCACATGCAGAATTTGGATTTCCTCACGGCGGATGCGGTTTGTGGAACACCGATGTTCTCCCTTGGCCGCTTACGACTTTCGAGGAAGCAGTTGCGACAATATCAGGATCACTTGTGGCTTGCCGGAGCCAATGGCTTGTGAAGCGTCTCGTTCATCGATTTACGGATGCTGGGGGCCGCACGTCGACCCGTGTCCGTCTGAAGCATGACGCAGCATCTTGGAGTTCGCTTGGTACAGGGACGTTGGCGCTGGACAATCTTGACCACGTTCTCGTCGCAGATCAAGACGTTCCTGAACCGTCGTCAAGCGACGGCATGGCCTTGTTTACCATCGTCAATCCAGTGCATTGGTACGGTGCGGTGGTGGTTGACAGTTCATCGCTTGACTTCGACCATGCGGGCGTCAGAGCCGACGGCTCTATCGAAGTGTGGAGCAAAATCAAACAAAACCTAGATTCAGTCCAACGCACATCCTTGGAAACCCTGCAGATGGTATGGGAGGATGATGATCAGCCACTCGATGCCGCCCGATGCATGCAACGAGCCTATGATGCGGTGGACGACTTCTTGATGTCCAACAGATTGGCCACGGTATGAGCAGAGGGACGCATCGTCTCTACCTCGACTCTTTCGAAGACACTTACGCCACGACCTTCGCGGCCGGTGTGCTCGCTGTAGATGGAGAGGACGTGGTGTTGGACCGGACCTTGTTCTATCCTACTGGCGGTGGCCAACCATGCGATCTTGGTGTATTGGAAGGTCCAACAGGCACCCTGAATGTTTCAGACGTGCGAGGCCGCGACGCCGTCCACCACCGACTCCCAGGGGACCATACATTGTCGGTTGGCGACCAGGTGACAGGCACCATCGATTGGGATCGTCGGCACGCTCACATGCGAATGCACACGGCCCAACATCTCCTGAGTGGCTTGGCCTACACGATGTTCGACGGAGCACGAACGGTTGGTAATCAAATTGGAGCAGGACGATCTCGGCTCGATCTTCGGCCCGTTGTGATGGATGAAGCCGAAGTCGACCGTCTTCGAGCAGCGTTTGATGCTGCTGTGGCAGATAACCTCCCCCTCAGCATAGGGATCAAAGACCGTGAAACCCTCATTGCAGAAGTTGGCCAAGAGCGGTCGAACGTCGACATGATACCCGCTTCAGTCCGACAGATGCGGATCATTACAATTGGCGACCAGGTGGATGTTTGTCCATGTGCGGGAACCCACGTCCGCTCGCTCGGCGAGATCGGTCCGCTCGGCGAGGTCCACGTCAAAAGCAAGGGAAAGGGGACCAAACGCTTCACCTACACGCTTGATGGAAATACACTTTGAATCGTGACAAAATTGTCCGCTGCAAAGAGACATTCAACAATTGAATGGACAAAAAAATATATCTCGATTGAACGGGGGATGATTAGATTTCATCATTCTCGAGAAGATCGTCCAATTCGTCAAGCAAACCACCCAACGCTTCACGGCGTTTGAGTGATCCTTCAATGTGGGCCTTCTCGACGACCGCTCGCAGGCTTTCTCTTGGTTCTTCTGCGGCCTTTCGCTCGGCCGCAATGCGCGCTTCCAAGGCAGGGTCTTCTCCCAACCTGTCGGAGCGATCCACGGCGTCGATGGGTCGACTAGGAATGGTTCGTCGTGCCTCAGCATTGATTTGTTGCGGATCAAACACCTCCTCACCCAATTCACGTGCAGCCGAAGCTTCAGGAGCCTCCCCCAACCGATTTCCAACGGTTTTGACCACACTTCCCTTGTCTCGAGCACGGCTCGCCGCAAATGCAGCTTCCACGTCCGCTTGTGTGGTTGTCTTACTTCTTGCCGACACGCCAAGCCTTCGCATCTGTTCGCGCAAGACGGGCCCATGCACAGGATCGTGGTCGTGACGCTGCGGTTCTGCCATGAGGCTCAACAGACGGCGAGCAGCTTGATCGACGGGCCCATCGGCCCCTGCTGCAAGACGGTCTCGGACGACCCGGTGAGCGGCGATGCAAGTCCGACATCGCTCAGTTCCTGGCGTGTCGGGCGCGTCGCACCATGCGCAACATCCGGCCAAACCCATCTCGGCCATGGCCCGGCGCACCGAGGACATCGTTGGGAAAGGGGAGGCCGATGCCCATCAAACCTCGCGCAACACGATGCCGTGATGAGCGTACGTAGCCAAGCAACGCTCCAGCAGACCACCGCCCACGGATTCTGGCGCATGAACACCAGGTTCGACACCTTCCTCAAGCAGATGTTCCACCACCGCACAGGTGATGGCTCCGGTGGTCCGAGCCATGGAGGAACCGCCCGGAACCCCTTCATCGTCGAGAATCCAACGGCTCTGACCGTCCCCTTCGACCACGACCTCCATCCAAGTGAATTCTGCTCGGTCGGGCTTCCAAGCCCACGCTTCCACCAAGGCATTTTCATCGAAGGACCCGTCCAGTGCGATGAATCGGTCGATGTGTCCTGGCCAGCGCACCGTGGCTTCCGTCAATTCTTCTGCTGGAATGGTGTCAAGAACAGAGCGTAACCCGTCGGTCAGGAACGCTTCCATTTCACCACGTCCATCGACGTTGAACCGTTTCCGATCTTCCAACGCAGGAACGGTTGCGACCGCACCATTCCGCACGATACGGGCCGGCCGAGTGTATTCTTCGATGACGTCGTAAGGCGAAAAGGGGGCCATGTAACTCCATTCCTCATCCATCTGCGTTGGATTACCACCGACCCGCACCCGTCCCCGTGTCAGGCGCCCGTGCCGCCGGACACCCTCCGCGAGCAAGAGATTCGACATGCCAGGGGCCACCCCGATGTCCCACACCATGCGCCCACCGTGCTTGACGGCGAGTTCATGCAAGTCTCCAGGGTCTTCTGCTGTAAAGGCCAAATCCGCCACGACGCACCCGTCTTCCATCAATGAACTTCGAATTCCATGACCCACCCTGCCTGGCAGCGCGTTGACGACAACATCAGGCGCATGTTGCCTGACCAAGGCCCGATCAGCAGGAGCGTTGACGACCGTCACCCACTCATGCCGAGCCGAGAGTGCATCAGCATCCATGTCGACTGCGGTCACACGGTGACCGTCCACCGCCAACGTGTCCGCTACCCAACCGCCCACGAGACCAGCCCCGAGGATCAAAATGTTCGCCATGGGCCGATTTGTTGCACTCACCATTTCATTGTCTCCCCGGGCAACTTTGGATTTATCCGGCATCGGTTTGGAAAGACGAAATTTGGTTCGAAATGGACATCCTGCCAACACCCCTTCCAGTTTGCTTAAAGTCCCACAGCTGCTGTTTAGAACATGACCACCATAGCCGAATACTACGCTCGTCGTCTCACGGCTGAAGCCTTGTTTGGCTTTGGCACACTAATTTCTGTTTTCTCCATCATTGTTCTACTTTGGATGCTCGGTCTGAGTTACTTGGTGGTTCGTGCGAATCCGGGTAGAACCGAGAATCGTTTCATGGCGCTGTTGTTGATTTGTGAAGGACTGAAAGCCTCGTGGATTGTAGCGGACTTATTCCTCTACGGTTCGACATGGCAAGGCTTGTGGGACTTTTTGTGGCCAGCGAAAATCAACCTTTTCTTTGGTGCCCACGTCATCTCTTGGCTGCTCTACTTTTCCTTCCCAATCTATTATCGGATCGAATTTCTCTCCTTCCTCTACAAACCGAAACTTCAGCAGCATGCGTGGTATCTTGCACCCCTCATTGGTTTAGTTGCCTGGCTCATGATCAGCCCGCTTGATGGTTTTCGCTTCCAAAACAGCGCATGGATGATCTGCACGCAGGCCGCCGTCGAGGCGGGCGCCCACCCCACCATTCAGAGCTGGTGGGGTGAAATCACCCCAGCCATGGTCGAACGGGCCGAGGCCCTTGGCCCATGTCCACGTGCCTACGATTTCCACGTGGTGGACGAACCTGCGGGCCTCTGGGCCATTGCGCTGATGTCACCTTTGATTTCGGTCATCGCTCTGTTCCTCCTTCGTTCATCGAT
Source organism: Methanobacteriota archaeon (assembly GCA_002723635.1). Classification (GTDB taxonomy): domain Archaea; phylum Thermoplasmatota; class Poseidoniia; order Poseidoniales; family Poseidoniaceae; genus MGIIa-L3. Next base: position 19,764 of record PBMM01000029.1, read on the forward strand.
GCGCCAAGGAAAGCGGAAAGAAAACGTCGACAGGAAGGGTGTTTTGACCTCCCGATCGCTGTACATCGGCTTCCTGGGCAAAGTGATCGGGCAAATGACCTATTTCGCAACACTCTTGATCGTATTCCCCTTGCTCAACGGAGGGGAATTTGTTGACTTCGCACAGAGCACCATCTGGCAGTACGGTTCTGACACGACTTCACAAGATCGCATGATGAATTTCCTCTGGACCTTCACACTCCTCTTTACTCCCCTCGCTATTGCATTCGAGGCCATGATGTTTGTTTACGCATCGCTCAAGGATACAGTGTATGGCATCGATGAAAATCTCAGGAAGACCTTCCGAACGGCGGTGTTCACAAGCAGCGGCGTGGTGATGTTCATCCTAGGATGTGAATTGATGGAAAGCGCCCTCAACCTTCCCGGCGTGTACGGCGGATTGGTCATCGGTGTCGCCGTTCTCGTAGTGCGCAAGCCGGTGTTGGGGCTGATCGACGGGGTATCATCCCAACTCATCCCCTCAGGGTACAGCGAGCAAGAGACGGCCTACCTGAACGCTTACATTGCCGCGATGGAAGACCTCATTATCACGCCTGAAGAAAGGCGTCTTCTGGACATGCTTGCCACATCGCATTCTCTCGACGCGAAGGCAGTTCAGGCCATCGAATCGTCTTACAATGCCAGCCTTGATTTGGATTTAGAAGAAGAGTGATTCAACAAGTCTGCATTAGATGACATCCAGTCTCACTGGATTTGGTGTATTCTGTTCTTGGTTGGCCGTCGTAATAGTATGCGCTTTGTACAGTATTGCGCACAGGATTCCACAAACTGTGGGTGCAAACACCAGTGGGATTAACACGATCAATGATTGACCGATGAAAAATATCACAACACCAAATCCACCCAAAAAGATGCCTAGCAAGCCTGCCATTGGCACAGCCCCGTCATTGTCCATCAATTCGCTCTTCACAAGAGTTTGATAAGACGGGGGATATTAGAAGGCCTGTATTTCCCTGCCCGAGTTGAAACCCGTAAACCTCGATTTGGATTCAGCAGGAGAGCGGTCAAAAATGTCTGGGCCTCATCGCTCGTGGTAAAGCCCACCTAATGTTTCATTTGAGCTCAGGTTGGCTTGGGCCCTCCGTCGAATTCAAACCCACATGGCGAGGTTGCAAATCATGCACCCCTCAGCTCGCTGGCTCCTTGCCTCTCTCCTCGGTGTTGCGATGGTGGCTGTACCAGCCCAAGCCCTGATTGCTGAAGGAAACGACGAGGGCGCTGCACTGCTCGGCGCCGTGCTTCTGTCCATGCTCACNGTCCCGNTGACCTTNCTNCTCTTCCTCTTCGCCATCAGTCCAAAGACGCGCCCGACCCTGCGNATNTTCGCCGGNCTTCCNGGNNTNATGACCCTCCTCACCGTNTACNTGGTNCTGATNGCAGGNCGACGCCCAGACATGATTTGGCTGCCCATGTTNCACGCCGGTTTGGCGGCCATCATGTTCTGGCTGGGAGGAGTCGGTCGACAAAATGAGNNTCCGATGATGGTCCTCCAACCNAATCCNAACGATGGATTTCCACCNCAAGGGGGCGCGTGAAGATGCCGACAGGACAAGAGAACATTCTGGTCGAAGCCGTGGTCCACACTGCGGACCGTATGGCNCCANGTTGGCGCAAGTGGCTGTGGTACNTNATTCAGGCCGCCGTGGTCATCACCGCNGTGGTGTACATCGGCTTCCTCCGATGAAGGCCACCACCGTCACACGTCATCCCGGACGTCGTCAAAGATTGTGTGATCGTCCGTCAGCATGCCTTGTTCAGCACGCCGGGTGCGCACCAAGGCCGCCACCACCAACAACACCACGAGCAGGGCGAGACCAAGCAACACGTCGGACGACGGGCCGGTGTTCGCTGCAGGACAATCCGTCCCCACCCCCTCCTCGCATGAGCCGTCAGATGCGTCATCTNCGTCATCNGAATNCTCAGGNACGATCACCACATCCTCCTCGTCGATGACGAAGGACGCCGCGGACGTGTTGCTGTTGCCCGAAGCGTCCACCGCCGTCACCGTCACCGCATAGGTGCCCGCATCCAAAGGCGGGTCGGGGATGAAGACCATCTCGTGGTTTTTCTTGAGCGCAACCTCGTCACCTTGGAGCACAGCATCCAACAGTTCGACGGTTTCGGTGGTGGCTTCATCGGTGTACCATGTNATCTTCAGTTGCATGGCCCCGGAAGAACCCGAAACGACATCCACGGCCAGGTTGAGGATTTCTGGGGGCGTCACGTCACTCTCGTTCGAGGTGGTGAAATTCAGGTCGGCGAACAGGGTTTGATCCCCGTCTTCAACCATGATGCGCACCCAATACGCGCGCCCCGCCTCAAGTCCCGTGACCGTGTAGGCGTGGTTGGTCGTCGCCGGTGTTTCGACCGCCACAGCNGACCAATCGCTCGGAGATTCGTCCGCCAAGACCGCCGCCACAGAAGCATTCGTCGCCACGGTCGTGGACCACAGCACCACGGCGGTGGACGCCGTCACCTCACCCACGGAGGCGCCGTAGACTTGCTGCGCCACGTCCGGCATCTCGAATCCGGTGAGCACGGCATGTTGTTGCGCGCCCACGTCNTAGCTTGCGAGCATCGATGTTTGGTCACCTTCGGGCAAGAGCACGTCGATGATGTTNGGATCGTAATCCACGCCGTCCACCGGCGATGGATCTGCACCGCCACCCAAACGCCACGTTTTGGCGGTCTCGTCGACGTCGCGCCATTTGCCGGTTCCAAACCCGTCCTGACTTCCGAGTACGATGACGTAGCGGTAGTCGCCGACGTCCGGTCCAATCACGTTCTTGGAGACGGTGATGGTGATGGTGTTCGTTTCCGCGTCGCCGTCCACTTCGATGCCCTTGGCACTGGTCTCTCCAGTGGCTGCTTCAACGGCCTTGACCGCACCAGGCTCACCCGTGGCCGAGATGGCCACTTCCCATGCCCAATCCTCGTGCACCATGGCGTTTGCACCTTCCAACATGGTCGTGCGGCCACCCGCTTGATCGCCACGATCCACGTAAATCTGGACGATTTGGTGGCTGAATCCGTTGGCAAGACTCCAGTGGTCCGTGATTTCATCCATGCCGATCTCAAACCGTGCGTTCCATGCACTCTGGCTGATCTTCAACGAGGTTGCATCGAACAACCCACTTCCCGGGGCGAAGTCTGACGCAGAGGGATAGGTGTAGTCACCGTCGCCCGTTTCATCACCCGCCGCATCGTCAAATTCCAGCAACGTAACCCATTGCTCAAGGTCAGGCAACACGATTTCAGCCGGCGCAGGTGGGGCGACTTCCATGTCCACTCCGTCGCCATACGCCAAGGAATCCGTCCACGAGGTGACGACCTTCACACGGGTGGTGTAGCGTGGCGCCAATCCAAGATCGGACCACGGGACGACGAATTCGTACACCTCGTCGGCCGCACAACCGCCGAGGATGGAAGTGCCGCTCAGGGCCCACTGTTCCGCGCTTTCGCCCTTTCCACGTGCATCGAAGAGGTTCCATTTTGCCTGACCGTCCTCGCGCAGCTGGGCGAAGTCAAACGCAACCATCTTCTTGGCCGGGAAGCCAAGGATTTGGTTGCCGTAGTAGGTCCTGAAATTCGTCTCCACTTCGTTGAAATTCTGGGCGTTGGGTTGCATGAAGTACAACGCAAGGTCGGGCTCCCGCACTTCGTTGAGCGCCTCGATGGCTTCCGGCGTTGGCATGTCCACCCGCAGGTAAAGGTTGGACGCATCGTATCCAAGGTGGAAGGAATCGATGTCCAGTCCCGCTCCGTCGATGGAGTCCGCCGTGTACACTGCTGCCCCGTCCCATTCACCGGGGAGGGCGATGCCGTCGATCATTGGCTCGATGACCCCGCTGGCTGCCTCATCAGGGAGCGCGGGGTTGGTCCACAAGTCCTGCAAATAGGGCGGCAAATCGAGGTTGATGGCGCGGTAAATGTTGGAGAGGTGCACCTTGAACAGCACGTCCCACATTTCGTCGTATCCGCTGTCCTGGTCGAGGCCGTACCACCAGTACCAGTCGCTGCCTTCAGCAATGTAGAGTGATTCCCATGCCAATTCAAGCCCCTGATCGTTGGGATTTTCTGCCTCGAAATCGACCAGCGCCCTGCGTGCTTCGACCAGCCGTTGCCAAGCGAGGCTCTCGTCGGCTTCGCCTGCCCACGTGCTNAGGGTTCCGTCGATCCACGAACCCGTTCCAATCGTCTCAATCCGTGGCAAGTCCGGGTCATCGGCCANGAATTCACTCGGCGTCGTCGTGACCACCGTAGGGTGAGANGCAAGCCGAGAATACCATTCGTGGATGAAGGGGCGGGCGTTGTCGTGATGTTGGAATTCAGACATGAACATCCAATTTTCACCGTCCATGGCCACCGTCAGCAGATGTTCGGACGGGTCTTCGCCCGCTTCGAGCAGTTCTGCACGGATGCCGTCGAGGTAGGACAAGAAATCCGAGACCGCCGCCTCGGGCGTCATGGAGCCGTANTGGAAGGCGACGCGATCGGAGATCACACGGTCGCGGAAGATGACGGCGACCTCNCCNCCTTGGTCNCCNGGGACCANCCATGGCGTGGCCAGTTGCGCGGCGTCTTCGACGTCGATGCNACCGCCCCCNGGGACGGTGGATTTCGCGAGAATTTCCTCGTCTGAGACCATCCATTCCACACCGACGTCGGCCACGGGTTGGACCATGGGGGGCGACACGGCTTGCTCAGACGGCCACATACCCGTCGGGCGGAACCCAAGTTCCGCTTCGAAAAGGTCCATGCCGTTGCTCAAATGGCTCCGCACGTCGACAGGCCATGCGTCCTTGTTGACGCGAATACCGTCCTCAAAGGTCCACCCAGGCATCATCAGCAGCGGCATGATGGGGTGATAGTAGGGCGTCGTGGTCAACTCGACTTGGCCCGCAGCCGCCAATTGACTGTACATGGGCAACACGTTCGCCATGTGGGCGTGCTGCTGGTCGATGACGTAGGCCAAGTCGGCCGGCGTGTAATCCCGTCCTTTGGTGAACAGGTCCATCAGCCCTGTATCGGTCTGAACAGGGGCGCCGTATCCAATGGGATCGTCGAAAAAGGCGGCGTATTCCCCCTGCACGTAATCCGGTGAGAACTGGAAGAGGTACCAGAGGACCTGCAAATCGAGCAAATCCTGTGGTGAAAGCAATTCGTCGTCCATGATGGTGGCCGGCTTCAGGTTGTGGAGCGTGGCGTCGTAGAGTTCCTTGTAGCGTTCACCGGCCGGCGCGACCCACGCGTTTGGGTCGTCGGTGGAGACGTTGTAGATCCAGCCGCTGTTCCAGAAGGATTGGAACTGCATGGTGTGCAATTCGAGGGCCGTGGCGTTGGGATAACCGGCTACAGACCCATCGGCGTTGGTGGGCCAATCGCGCCGGGCAAAGTCGGTGTGCACGTCGGCCGTCTCGTTTCTGTGATAGTCCGTGAGCTGTTCAAGGAAAGAAGGCACGAGGTTGTAGGTCACTTTCGTGTCCGGATATTGTGCCAGGATGCCAGGCGAATCGACGTATTCAGTCATGGCGTGCACGCGCACCCACGGCAATTCGTACATCCCGGTGAGTTTGTTCTTGTAGTAGGGTTGGTGCTGGTGGAAGACGATGGCCACGTTGAGCGCATCGTCCGCTTTCTCGACCGCACCAGCCGTCTGAACCTCCATCGAAGCAGGAGAGGTCGAGACGTTCCGGTCTGGAAGATGGTACAGGTGAGTGAAGGTCTCTGCACCGTTGGACGAGGCCGGATTCTGCGATGGGAAAGAGGTCCACACGTGACCAGCATCTTGCCATTGGGCCCACACGACAAAATCGACCTGAGTCGGATCCCCAATGGCCGACCACGGGAGGGAGACTTCCGTGATCTGGTTGTCTGACCAACCGATGTATCGCTCTCCTGGGAAGGTGTGGACGTCGGTGGCTGTGTTTTCCTCGTGGGTGGTGGACCACCCGCTTGCCCCGTGCGCCAAGACGGCATGGTAGGACGAATCTTCGAGCACGAAAGCGTGGTCAGCCGCGAACGGCAGGACGTGCGAGAAACCCCAATCGGACGACAAAGCCGAGCCGCCTTCGCTGGTGTTGAGGTAAACAAAGAGATCCGCCCCTTCCACGGTCGATGAAAGGTCGCTGCCTTCCCAGCCAAAGGAAAGGTGGGTGTTGTTCCACGTCAGGTGGAGGCTGACGCCGTTGGCGTCGGTGCCCATCAGGGTGTCTGACGTCCATTCACTCAAATCACCGTCAAC
>PBMM01000030.1 GCA_002723635.1 Methanobacteriota archaeon
AGGTCCCTCACCATCGGAGACGGGTTTTTCTTCTATTTCGGGTTCATCTTCGACCATCGCTTCCTGTACTTGCTGTTGTGCAGCGACCACCGATGCGGCTCGTTCCAATTCTTCCTGATCAAGGCGGCCGTCTCCGTCCGTGTCGTGATGTGTGGATTCTTCCAAGACGGCTTGAGCGTCGGTGACGCCTGCTTTGTCCATGGCCTTCGTGAGATGCTCATCCTCCCACGTTGCGGTGGGTGTCGGGCGCTGTGCAGGAAGGTCAGGCTCAACAACCTGTCCCGTTTGGCAACGTCGCCGTATGTCGAGCAGTTCTGGGTGATCTGGATAATGCGTCAAGGCCCTCGTCGCCATGGCTCCGGCACCATCTGTGTCACCCATGCGCTCAAGCAACACGGCCAAGTTTGCGGTGGCCGGGGCATGGTCAGGATCAAGGTCGAGGCAAATCGTGAACGATTGTTTGGCTCCTTTAGCGTCACGTTGCCCTTCAAGCAACACGCCTCGGTTGTACCAGGCCATGGAGTTCGACGGGTCCATGGCGATGGCTCGGTTGAAACGGTCCAGTGCTTCAGTGTAGTTTCGACCACGTGAGAGGGACTCGCCTTCGCGAAGCAAATCGCTCACGTCAGGGGCCTCGTTGACCAATTCCGCCTCAGACATTGATATGTCCCTGTTCGTTCCGAGGATAAGGATTCTTGCTTTGTGGTTGAGGCGGAGGGTTCGTCAATCATGGCCCAATCCCGTGACATGGCGGAGGTGGCAGGGCCCAACGGTCTCTACTTCATCCACGTCCAGTCTGGTGAGTACCGCCGAGGTTGCTTGCCCTCCCAAGGGCGGCGTGACGAGGGACCACCGCTTCCATGTCACATCGAGGTGCCGTTTGCCCTAACCGCCCGTCCAGTAACACAACAGCAGTGGGAGCTGGTGATGGGCGCCAATCCATCGAAATTTAACGAAGGTTGGACGGCTGGACTACGTCCTGTCGACACCGTTTCTCGTGATGACATCGATCTCTTTCTCACGCGTCTGAACGCCGAGACCGACGGACAACTTGGTGACGAGCCTGGCGTCTATCGCCTTCCAAGCGAGGCGGAATGGGAATATGCTGCACGGGCTGGAACACAAGGGCGTTGGTGGTTTGGTGATGCGGATACCGACCTCGACGGCTTTGCATGGCATGCTGGAAACGCCGGAGGAATTACGCGCGAAGTGGGCCAAAAAAATGCAAACCCATGGGGCTTCCACGACATGGCAGGAAACGTGGCCGAATGGTGTTCGGATGGCTACGTAGGAAGCTTCGATGACCGGCACAGTGGACAATCTCCTGTTCAGCCCAATCTTGAGCAAGGCGTGTTGCGCGGTGGTGCCTGGTACATGGAATCGGACTCAACACGCTGTGCTTCGAGGCACCGTGCCCACCGTTCTGAGGCGAAAGATGGATTTGGATTCCGCCTTGCTTGGCAGGCTCAAGACCACTGATCCATGTCCGGCGGTCGCTGGACAATGGTCTGTCCTTCAGGAACAAGCCCTGGGTCCGTCGACCATGAGGGCGTCGCGGTTGACGGAAGCAATTTCATCACCCCGAGCGCAACAAATCCTCGAACAGCAGCAGTGCTCCGTTCGACAACGGGGGTTGCTTCCTCGTGGAAGGCGTCATTCAGGTGTTGCACAATGCTTTGGAAATCATGATGCCCGTCAGCCAATTCCCAAATCAGGCTGTTCATCGAATCAAGCGGGCGCAGCACTTCATTTGGAGCACGGAAAACTTTGGCCAACACGCGTTCAAATCGATTGAACTGCTTTTCGATGCGCAGCACTACAATGCGACCGGAGTGAGCCTCATCAGTGCACCGTTTTGCGACTTCACCTCTCCAGCCCCACCACACAGGCGCCCTTACAGGCAGGTAGCCGTGCAACGGATGTTCTGTGTCCACGTGGACTTCAGTGCTCATGGTTTCCACGTCCAATACAACAAGGCCAACATCGACAAAATTCCAGCAGCAGCGGTCCATCGCACATGGTGCCTGTAGGATTCTAGGCGGTCCAGCCACCACGACAGGGCTCCAAAAATGCCGACCGCCGACATCAAAATCACCCACGTGGTCTCATCGTTCATGGGTTCACCAGCCCTCAGTCCTGAGACTGTTTGTGTTGGTTCAGCCATTGCTGGCCGTAATGTTCCCATTGGGCCATGGTCCACCCCTCCGGCAAACCAGTATCCGGGAGCGGGGGGCCACGTGAAACCGTAGCAGGAGGGCCGGTCACGGTTGCTGATGTTTGTTCTGGCGCAGGCGTGATCGTTGCAGACGGCCCTTGAATGGCCTTCGTCTCAATGATGTTTTCTTCATCTTCATTGGAACGCTTCCGCAACATGAGCAAGGAGACGACACCTACGAGCATCAAGAGGCCACCTCCGCCCAACGCGATCACTTGGCCGTTGAGCCCTTCTTCCACAGGGGGTTCAGTCCATGCAAGGCTTCGGACCGCTGAGGTCACCACCACGTCATCTGCGGTGTGAACGGTCAACATGAGGTCCCCTGATGAGGCACCTTTGTTCTGTAGAATCGTGCAACCAAGGGACCGCTCAACGGGCACTATGTGGCCGGGTTCGAGTTCAATATGTGCCACAGAGCCTGATGAAAGTGCACCAAAACCGTCGCATACCACAGCCCAACCTTCCGGATGATCAAAGGTCACGGAGAGGTTCTCTGTGAATGAGGAAGAGGAAACGAAATCCAGTGACGTCTGGTGGGTTCCTCCGTAGTCAGCAATCATCTCAGGTGTGGTCCATGTTGCTCGGACATCCCTTCGTTGATCCACTTCAATTAGGTGGCTTTCAGTGATGGTGTATGGTCTGCCTTCGTCATCCAAGCCTCCTTGAACGGTCACGTCAACCACGATACGTGTACCCAAAGGAGCCGATGCTGGAACGCTGACGTCCAATTGGAACGGTCGGCTGCTGCCGGTTCCGAGACCGATGATGTGCGGTGTGTCAAGCGCGAGGCCACTGCCTCCCTCGAGGCTAAGGAATGTGATCATCTCCGACATGTCCTGGGTTGAACGCACGCTGACTTGGATAAACACGGTTGGGTCTGGTGCATTCCCCATGTTGACGACTGAACCGTTGACCGTGACTGAACTTCCAGCCCGTACGGCCGTCATGTCGCTCTCAAGTGTCAAACCAGGCTTTCTGACCGGTTCGATCAGCACTTGGAATCCATGTTGCGCGAGGGCGACATCGCCATCCAACACCCTGAGACCCAAATCCACAGGAACCCCTGCTTGAGCAGTCGTGGGAACAAGGAACATCAGTTGCAAAGCGTCGCTGGTCGCGTCTTGAGAAACGATGGGCATGTCGATTGAACTGGAGATGTTTTCGTCCCCGCTCCGCCACCATGTCGTCCATCCACTTGGCACTCCGTCCACTTCTAAGGACAACATGAGATCGGAATTTCCTGTGTTGACCATCGACATCTCCATCGCCGTGGGCACGCCTGGCATCAAGCGAAGCATCGTGACGTTGGTGCTCATGACCAATTCCCGAACTTCGACGACGTCCGGGCCTGACCACCAATCAGATTGGAGGCTCATGCCACTGCGTTCCGAGACAACGTTGAGACGGACCTTTGGTGCAACGTCGTTACCAAGCAACCCGTCAGGCGCCTTGAGACGAATCGTAATCCCTACGGTGGATCCGGCCGTCATGACGGCCTGCTCTTGGCTGATGGATTCAACCAGCCAACCGTCGGTGTTATCCTCCAAGACCGCTTCAAGCGCCAAGATGTCCGGGCGTTCAGCAAGATTCTGGATTTCAACGCTCATGCTGCTTACTTCTCCGCCTTTCAGCGGTTCAAATCCGGAGGTGACTGTAAATTGCAGGTCGGAGACCATCGATGCCCCCACGTCAACGTCAATGGTCGATGTTCGTGATGTGTCGTTTTGGGCAACGGCCGTCATGGTCACCGTACGTACCGTGTCTGGTTGAGCGCCTTGTGGGACGGTCAGCACCAGGTTCAGCACTTCGGTTTCCCCCGGCCTGACCAACACGCTGGTCGGCTGTGACCATGCGAAGTCAACGCTCCACCCCGTTGGCAANGCGGATTCGTCCACGTTGAGGTCAAAGACGTCAGATGCACCACCCAAGTTGGACAGTTCGACCGTGAACGGACAGGATTGTTGTGCGGGNCACGAAGGGCGCGCTTCTGGCTCTTTCAGCACCGGTATTCGATCGGCCAAGACGGTGAAACTCATTGGACTGATCGCGTAAACNTCGCTGTGGTCGGTGCTGGCGTTGAAGGTCATGGGCACAAGGCCTACGCTTGAATTCAGATCGGGTTTCAATCGCACAGAGATGTCACGCGACGTGCCGGGGAGGAGGTTGAAACCTGTGCTTGGAACAGAACTTCCGTCCATGAAGGTCGTGTAGGTGTCCCACCCTTGCGGTAGGCCATCGATGCGAGGCACAATGTCCGTGGAAATTTCTCCGTCGTTGACGACNTTCAGGTCAACGTTCCCCCATGANCCCGGGGCTGCNCCTGTGGTGCCNTGGCCTTGGACCCTGACGCCNTAGGATTCNGCCCNNGCCGCTTGGTCNTAGACCATGACCAANTCGTCCATCCAGATGCCAATGTCCTCGTTGCTCGAATCGCTGGTGAGGGTCCAGCGGAGGGCAGAATTGGCGTGCAGGTGCCGGGATGGGGCAATCGGAACAAGTGGAGTGGTGTGGCCTCCCGATGCGATGCTGAACGTCTGCCAACTCGCACCGTCGGTGAGGAAGTCTTGGTCAATGGTGCCTGATAATCCAGACAGTTCTTCCCATATGCCAGTAGATGTTCTTGCTTCGATGCTGAGTCGNTCCGGACTGAGGACACTGCCCGTGTAAAAGAAGCTCAACCCCATCGTTCGCGTGCCTGATTTCAGGCCGTCTGCCAAATCCAAAGTTGGGGTTGTCAGCCTCGAGATTGTGTTCGCGCTGTATGACGAGAACTCTCCGTTGCCTGCGTGGCATGAACTACCGAGGGACACCGAGGTGTCACTGTTCAGCGACCATTCGCCCGTTGTCGTCCAATTCTGGAGTGTGTCGCAGTTCCAATAGAAGGCGCCAATGGTGATGCGACCGTTCCACACGTCGTTGGAAGGATTGTTGTCGGGTGTTGCGGAGAGGACTTCAATTTGCAAACTGTGGTTTCCAGCATAGGTCGGCGTAAATTGGAATTGGATGACGCCGCTGGACGATGCAGAGACGCTGTTCAGTGGGCCAGTCAAGTTCGTGATTTCAAACCGCTCATATTCATCGTGCAGCACCAACAANCGGACGTCAGTGACGGCGGAAGCAAGGGAACCCGTGTTCCTAACGGTCACATCGACGTCGATCGGAACGTCGACCATACCATCGATGACAAACAAACTCGCAGGGCGGTTGAATCCCGGAATCGGGTGATTCGATGAAAACATACGGTATTTTCCTTCATCCGTTGATGTGCTGTACGTGAAAGATACGCCTTCAACCGAAAGGTCGACTCCGTTCGAACGAGCACCCGTGGCCTGAGCGAGAGGTCCTGCGGTGGCAAGGAGCATGCACAGGAGGACGAGGACCGTCGACNCCTGCCGCATGAACCGTCAACATCGCTGACCTATTTATCGGGCGCGGCGATTTAATCGCTTGATTTTGTTCCATCTTCGGCTTCGGCATCGCTGCTTCCAACCGTGTCCTCGGCTTCTGCTTCTGCCAAACGTGCTTCATTGGCCTGCTCTCGACGTCGGGAAACAGCATAAATGGCGAAGGCAGGCAACAACACAATGGCGAAGCAAGCGAACACCGCGGTGAGCGCCCAGATGAATTCGGAAGCGACATCCACTGCAAACGGTTGAACCTCANCCAACTCTTCGTTGACCATCTCAATGCTCAACGCGGGCGTTGTGCTTCGGTTACCAGGTTCAATAATCGTAACTCGCAAGATCGCCGAACCGTGCCGGTTGTCCACGATACTGGAAGCCATCGATTCCGCTTCTCCCTGACTTTCTGCCACAACCGTCCCATTCGACCGCGCGCCTGGNTCGGTCACGGCCAAGCCGTGGTAGANGGCCAATCCGTCCTCTTCATCGAGAACGGTGGTTTGGTTCAAACGACAATCATCCGCGCAGGAAAAGTCCCGCGCGTCTTCCGCGCCGAGCAGGCTGTGGGTGTAAAGTCCGGCAGCGTCAAACACCGTCAGGGTTGCTCCATCCGCCAAATCTTCAGCGGTGACGTTGACCCACGTCAGGTTGTTCCGATCGATGGTCACGTTCGCAGCCCACGTGGTGGTGGATTCGCTTTCGTCATGAGTTCGCTCAAACAAGAGGCCTTCGTCACTGGATTGAGCGGTGACTGTAGCTTCGGTCGTGTAGGTGTAGTAGGCCGTGTCAATGGTGTTGGCGTACACGGCGTATGAGAGCATGAAAATGAGGGTGAAGGAAAGGCCGAGTAGGGTCCTGAGCAGGTTTGGATTCTGCGCGAGGGCCTTCCTCATGCTCCGTTATTCCGACCCACTATTGAAGAACATGTTCACCGAACCACGGAACAGCGCCGACGCCTGCCGGAATCGCCCCGTCGCTTTGATATAGGGGCGTTCGGTCGCCCGAATGCTCGGTGGTCCTATGACGACGTATCACGACGTTCCCGCGGACATGTTCATCCCCGCTTTGGCCGACCGGCTAGGGGACGTCGAGGCTATTGTTGCTCCTGAGTGGGCTGCCTACGCCAAGACCGGTGTGACTCGCGAGCGGCCCCCCACGCAGACCAATTGGTGGCACCTCCGCACGGCGGCCGTGCTCCGGAAGGTCGCTCGACAAGGACCGATCGGCATCACTGCTCTTTCCCAAGCCTTTGGTGGCTACAAGGACAACGGGTCGATGCCCAACACCCCCGCCGCCGGTTCACGGCACGTCATTCGCACCGCGATGCAGCAACTCGAAGCTGCTGGCCTGGTGGAACTGGTTGAACTCAAGCCCATCGAAAGCGTGGACGGCGAACAGATGCTCTACAAGGGTCGCGTCGTGACTGGCGCAGGACACAAGATCCTTGACGAGGTTGCCCATGCTGTGCTTCCGCAAGCCCTTGAGGCCTACCCCGGCCTTGACAAGTACTGAGGTGAAATCATGTCCAAGATCAAGCCCACCGCGAAGAAAGCCCGCCTGTTGAAGGTCGGGAAGCAAAACCGCCGTGTTCCCGTTTGGGTGATGCTCAAGACAAACCGCAAGACGGTCAGCCACCCAAAGCGCCACCACTGGCGCCGAAGCAAGCTCCAACGCTGAGGTGAAGATATGGTCCGAGCCGCTGTTTCTGAACTCACTGTCCCCCTGCGCAATGCGTGGAACATCACCCGCTACAAGCGGGCTCCACGCGCCATTCAGATTATCCGTAACGAGGTCATCCGCCATCTCAAGGTCACCCCCGAGGAAGAGATCTACATCGATCCCTCCGTCAACGAGCACATCTGGGCACGTGGCATTGAACACCCTCCCCGGAAGATTAAGCTCCAAGTGACCCGTCACGACGAGCCGGACTTCCCCATCGAGGTAACCCTCGCTCAGGAGTGATTCGTATGGGCAATATTCGACCGAGTTTCATCAAAATCCGCGCCATCAAGCTCGTCGAGCAGCATGGCGAGAAGTTCACCGAAGACTTCGACCACAACAAGCTGATGGTTCAGCAATTGACCGACGTCGATTCGAAGAAACTCCGCAACTGGATCGCCGGTTACGTGACCCGTTACCGCCAGCGCCGAACCGACTGAGGTCGGCCCATGCCCCACATCCGCGTCGATTGGACGCAGGACCCTGTGAGTATCCATGCTGAATTTGCGGAAGAGCTCGAAGGCTTGTTCGCTTACCTCAAACAACAGCACGGGCTCAAGAAACGGTCCATTCCCATGCCCGACCGCGAAAACGGAGGCTACGTTGCCTTTCTTTACGCGCCCATTGACCCGCGCGTGCTGGCCCAAGCCATCGAGGAGGTGGCGTGAATGGGACAAAGAAGCGACCTTCCTCTTCCCACGGACCCGTACCGCTTGACGGTAGTGTTGGTCGGAACATCGCACCCTGGGAACCTTGGGGCTGTATGCCGTGGCATGCTGAACCACGGCTTTGACAGGTTACGCTTGGTCAACCCGCAGTGCGACATTGACGATGAGGCTCGCAGCCGAGCCAAGCACGCTGGACGAATCCTCGATGTCGCTGAAGTGTATGCCACGCTTGAGGAAGCCGTCTCTGACGCGACCTTGGTGGTGGGCACGTCAGGGAAGCGTGAATTGGGGAGAAAAACAGTGTTCCGCCATTTCCTCTATCCTTGGGACTTCGCCCAACGTCTTGAGGGTGGAGAAGGGCACGTCGCGCTTGTTTTTGGTGAGGAGGGCAAGGGCTTGTCCCGCGAGGACTTGGACCGATGTGACCTGCTTGCCACCTTGCCAACCTGGGAAGGCTATCCCATCGCGAACCTTAGCCACGCAGTGACGATTTTCCTTTACGAGTTGCATCGAAAACGCGTGCTCGATCGTCAAGGACGTGACCCGGCGTTGCCGAATGTAGTTCCCTTGCATACGAGAAACAACCCGAACATCCGACGAGCGTTCAACGAAAGTTTGGAGCAATTTGCAGATGTGCTTCCTGGTTTGGAAGAACGGAAGCACAGCGTCCGACAGGTCCTGACACGGATGGCGGCAAAAGGCGGAGCCTCCGACGATGAGATGACGCGTCTTTTGGGCGCTTACCTTGACGCTACAACAGCCCTTCAGTGTGTGGCTGGCGACGATTCGTGGTTGAAGCAACGCCGTCGCCGTCTCCCCTCGCCTGAGGATGAGGATTAGGGTCGATACGTGGCCCACGACTTCGGCGTTTCCCTGACGTGAAGTGCATCAAGGTGCAATCGATCGCCGTATGTGGCTTCCATGGCCTTTGCAACGCGTGCATAGGCCCATGCGGCCAAATGTTCGGCTGTCGGTGGGAATGGAAGAATCACCGTACGGTGGGAAGGACCCATGGCATCGCATGCTGCTCGACCTTCAACGTCCGTGTCCTGGATCAAAAAGGCGTGATCAACCACATCGTGAATCTCTTCTGTGAGGATACGGGAGACGTCACCGAAGTCCAACACCATCCCAACGTCCGGAGCCTCAGGGTCGCCCACCAGTTCACCGCTGATTTCTGCTTCAAAGCGGTACCTGTGCCCATGAAGGTGGGCGCACTTGCTG
Organism: Methanobacteriota archaeon; assembly: GCA_002723635.1. GTDB lineage: Archaea > Thermoplasmatota > Poseidoniia > Poseidoniales > Poseidoniaceae > MGIIa-L3. The sequence goes on from PBMM01000030.1 coordinate 9,228, forward strand.
CTGTGATTTGGCACCCTGTGTCCTGTATCGGTTTCGACCCAGCGTCGTATGGTCGTGGTCATGATTCATCCTCCTCAAAGGTCAAGCAAACGGAATTGATGCAGTATCGCTCCCCACCATGCTGGCGTGGTCCATCGTTGAACACATGCCCCAAGTGTGCATCGCATGCTGAACAACGGACTTCGGTTCTGAGCATTCCATGAGAACGATCCTCGATTCGGACGATGTTCGCTTGTGCTGCTTCCGTATGGAAGGCCGGCCAACCACAGCCGCTGTGGAATTTACCTGTCGAGGTGAAGAGGACACGGTCGCAACAAACGCAGCGGTACACACCTGATCGCGACTCCTCGATGAGTTCACCTGTGTATGGACGCTCGGTGCCCCCTTCGCGAGTGACGTGGTAAGCGATGGGCGATAGGATATCTCGCCATTCTTGTTCGGTTTTATTGCTCATGCCGTCCCCTCCTCATGCGCAGCGCGCAACTCCAGTGCATTGCTCAACACTGTTTCCCATGCCTCAACATACGGGACAGGGTCCACTCGGCCGATGTCATGGAAGGCGAGGATTCGTTCGACGTCAGCTCCGGTTGTACCAAGGGAACGCCCTTGTTCATCCGGGGCATAGGACGTCAATGTGTTTCCAAGGACGGTGTCAAAGTCAAGACTCAGCGCTTCGCATGAAGCCAAACCGTCCGTCAGAATGCCAGCCTTGTCCAGGTGTAGGTAAGGCAAATCGAAGTTCACGTGTTCCGCGTCCCAATTGCCGACTTTGAACGCCTGTTCAATCGCGGTGTAGAATTCCGGCCGACAGTCTGGATAGATCGCGTGATCGCCGCTGTGAACCCCCAAGGCGATTCGTGCTTTCCCGCCATGCTCCTTTGAGAGACTGAGTGCTGTAGCGAACAGCAAGGAACTGAAGATGGCGTTGCGGTTCGGAACCACGGTTTGCTTCATCTGCTCTTCTTCGTAATGACCTTCTGGCATGTCTGAATCGTGGTTCGTCAATGAGGATTCGAGGCTGGCCATGGCGCTTCGGAGGTCCACAAGGTTGAACCTCACTGGATGACCTTCTTCTTTCAGCGCCGTCACATTGCGTTGGGCCATGTCCAATTCACGTCGGTGCCGTTGACCGTAATCGAACCCAAGCGCCGTCACTGCATGCCCCTCACGAAGCAAGCGGAGAAGCANGCATGTCGAATCCATCCCACCCGAGAGGGCCATCACGGCAGGAGAATTCATCAGTCAACCCCCATCCATTTGTGGGTTTGAAGCGAAAGCCTCCATCCTGGAGATTGTTTCACGACGGATTCAACGGCTGCAAACGCTCGACCGTTGGCTTCGACAGAAGCCTCGTCNAAGTAGCACGGNTGNAGGAAATGNTGGGTNAATCCNTCCCTCAANTCTGCGTACATNCCAAGATCTTGNCCNACGTAGACGANCTTCAATTCNTCACCNNTCCTTTGCCNAATCGCGACNCCNGGGTAGACTTGATCCTTNGGAGAAACGCAAATCCAATCGATGATGGGATCNACTTCNANCGTNCCATTTGTCTCGATNGANAGGGTGCANCCNGCTTCCTTCAATCGACCNCCAATGGTGGCCAAATCCTGCAGNGCAGGCTCTCCGCCAGTGAAAATCACCCNNTCGCAANCNTGCGAAAGNACTTGNTTGACCACNTCNTCNACGTGCATNTCTTNGTACGTCAGNAAATCTGTATCGCACCATGNNCAACGCAAGTTGCAGTTCCCAAANCGAACAAACACNTGCGGCATGCCNGCGTGAAATCCCTCACCCTGAACAGAGTGGAAAATTTCGACGATTGGATAGGTGGTCATGCGNCCGCCTCAGGGTTCNGANCGACGAATCAATTGCATGACNTCTGCNCGTGCTTCCGCNTTGTCAAAGAAGACGCCACGCATNGAGCTCGTGGTCATGGTNGCATTTTGCTTCATCACGCCTCGGCATCGCATGCANCCGTGATGGGCCTCCAGAATCACNGCTGCNCCCAAGGGNTTGAGNTGNTGTTCCANATCGTCCGCCACGGATTTNGTGATNCGTTCTTGGTTTTGCAAGCGTCGCGNATGCAGGTCCACNANNCGGGCCAATTTGCTGATGCCAACNATNCGGTCCACTGGAATGTANGCNACGTGCGCATGACCNGANAAGGGTTGGAGGTGATGTTCGCACGTGCTGTGAAATTCGATGTTGCTCAGAAGCACAATGCCGTCGTAGCCTTCGCCGTTGAAGGTCGCCTTGAGGATGGAGGATGCATCGCCCTTGTAGCCTGAAAAGATTTCATCCCAGGCCTCAATCACGCGTTCTGGCGTTCGCTTTGTGCCTTCGCGACCCTCGTCTCCTTCGAGGTAATTCAGAAGCGTGCGGACGGCGGATTCTGCTTCATTACGTTCCACCATCAGACCTCACCTCCACGACGGCCGGCGCGAAGATCGATTTCATCGAGATGATCCAACATCTTCCTGCACGCGGTCCGAATGGCATCGGCCAAACTGACGAACTTCCCTGCGTCCCCAACGTGACGTTCGAGGTCCGTTTTCAGTTCCAACGGCATGTCCAAGGACACCTTAGGCATGGTGTTGGGTCGACCATGGTATTCTTAGAGTATTCGCAGGATATTCACGAAGGACTCAACACCAGGTCCTCACGGTTGAATTGCCGCTGTGCATACCACAATGCCAGCCCTGTGTACAACGTGGTCGTTGTCAGCCAAACGATCGTGTGGATTGGATCNACACGGTCCAACAACAACTCGCGCATCGCCAAGAGAACATTCACCACTGGGACGGCAAACCAGAACGTCTCCACTCCATCGAGGTTGATGACTTGCACAACGACTGCGGGAATGATCACGGCAAGACTCGCAGGTGCGAGCAAGGCTCCGGCTTCTTTGACGGATTTGGAGCGAATGGCCAACGCTAGTTCACTGGCCACCACCATCACGGAAAAGAAGAGAACAGCGACGAAGAAAAGCAGCACCGCTACAGCCCCAACGTCAGGTGTGGACAACAGGCTTGGACCCGCCAAAAACGTCAGCGCGAACATCAAGCCACCGAGTTGCAACATAACGCCAACGAGCACGATGGTGGAGACAGCGGCCCACTTCCCCGCAAGGAGTTCCCACCGTCGTGCAGGTGCACACAACAAGGCCTCCATCGAGCCGCGCTCACGCTCCCCTGCGGTCATGTCGATGGAAGGTTGAACCGCGCTGGTGACCACCCACATGGTCAAAATCAGCGGGATGAAAGAGGACAGGACCAAGCCTTGCACCTCACGGTCTGACGCCAAATCCGTCGAACCTTGGTCGATGCGAACAGGATCGAGCGTATCGGTCACATTNAGGCCGGCATCGGCCACCCTCCGCTCGCGTTCCTGCCCTTCCCATTCCGACACTGAAACCAAGATTCGTTGTCGTGCATCTGTGCTCAGGCTTGAGGTTGACAGATGGCGCAGGTGTACNTCGTAGACCNCCNCGCTGCTGTTCCAAAGCATCACTGCATGCAGTGAACCGTTTCTGACGGCATCGTCGTCAACGGTTACGTCCTCGANGATNACCTCTGTTGTGATGATGACCGAGCGGTTCTCCAAGGCCATCAACAGATCAGATGGAACGTCTTCGCCGCGTATCAACACGTTCACGTCAGTGGCGGCCAATTCCTGTGCCTCTCCACCGATGACCAGTGGAAGACCAATGAACAACAACGGGAACAAGAGCAAGGGGATGAGAACCATCATCAGGATGGTTCTCCAATCCCGAATGAAATCCAACAGTTCGCGTTGCGCGATGGCAGCAACCCTTCGTCGTGCCGTCATGATTCATCCTCCATTCCGGCTTTGAATTCAGGTGTGGCTTCGTCGGTCAANGTGAGGTACAGGTCCTCAAGGTGCTCAGATTCATGCTTCTCAAGGACGCCCTCAAGGCTCCCGTCGGCAACAAGTCGACCGTTGTGCATGACCATCACACGTCCACATACGTTGGCTGCAGTCAAGTCGTGCGTGGACCACATCACGCCGCGCCCCTCGTCAACCAAGGATTCGATTAGGGCACGTACAGCTCGGGCGCTCGTGATGTCGAGCCCGGCCGTTGGTTCATCGAGCAACAACAATTCTGGTTCATGAACAAGGGCTCGCATCAGGGCTGTTTTTTGCCTCATACCGCGGCTGAACCCTTCGGTCCGTCGATCCAGTGCAGCACCTAATCCGAGTCGTATGGCCAACGTCTCGCTTCGTTCTCGCGCGACTTGATCATCGATGCCGAACAAGCGTGCATGGAANCGAATATTTTCCCATGCCGTGAGACGAAGATGGAGTCCTGTGGATTCCGTCATGACCCCGATTTTTCGTCGGTGGGCCGTTAGATCTCCCTCTGTGAAGGTGGCTGAACCTTCTGTCGGCCTGTAAACGCCAGCGAGAATCCTAAGCAGGGTCGTTTTTCCGGCACCGTTTCCTCCAATTAATGCGGTGCTGGTGTGCCTGTTGAGATCCGTGGTAACGTCATCAAGCGCAACGACATCGCCGAACGTCTTGCTGACGCCTCGTAGCGTCACCAAAGGTTGCCCCAGGTCGGAGGTTTCGGTCATGGTCAATCGCCTTTCGAGGCCAACTCGACCAACACGCCTCCCGTTGACTTGGGNTGAACGAAGGCAATGCGCATNCCACCGGCGCCTTGNCGCGGCACTTCATCGATCATTTGAACCCCGTGATCTAAGAGGTGTTGAATGAGGCCTTCGAGGTCTCCGACCCTGAAACACACTTGTTGGACACCAGCCCCACGCCTTTCCAGAAAACGGCCAATAGGTGTATCTTCAGCGGTCGGTTCCAGAAGTTCAATGCGTGCAGGGTGACGTCCGTTTTGGTCGTCGGTGGAAAAGAATCTGGTGACCACGCCCTGGTCCTCGACGGTTTCATCATGCTCCCCTTGGGCAAGGCCAAGCAGTGTCCAAAACGGTGTTGCAGCCTCCAAGTTGGAAGCTGCAATCCCAATGTGGTCCAAGGTGATGGGTCCATACGGCATTTCAATCCCTCAAAATCCGCTTGGGGGCGTGTATTCTCCAAAGACGTCCCGCAGCACACCACAGATTTCTCCAACGGTCGCTTCTGAGCGGACGGCTTCAAGCACGAGTGGCATCAGGTTCGTGGTGCCCTTCGCGCCCTCTTCAAGCGCTTCAAGGGATGACTTGACGCGCGATCCGTCTCGTCTGTTTCGTACCTCCTTCAACCGTGCTTCTTGGGCCCGCGCCAAGTCCGCGTCNATGGTTTGGACGGGAGGTGAGGTGGATTCGTCCATGGTGTGGACATTCACGCCAACGANGTGGCGTTCACCGGTTTCCAGCGATCGTTGATGAGCAAATGCGGCCTTGTGGATTTCCCGCTGCTGGTAACCTGCTTCGACGGCTTTGAGGGCGCCACCCTTCTCGGCGATGCGACCCAGCTCTTCACGAACCTCATCGATCATCAGGTTCGTCAAGCGTTCAACATGGTATGAGCCACCGAGAGGGTCCACCACGTCGGCGGCTCCCGATTCTTCTGCGATGATTTGTTGCGTTCTGAGTGCGACCGTGGCTGAGGATTCCGTCGGCAGTCCAAGAGCCTCATCGTAGGAATTGGTATGCAGGGATTGGGTACCGCCGCACACGGCCGCGAGGGCTTGAATCGTCACGCGAGCGATGTTGTTGAGAGGTTGTTGGGCGGTAAGGGAGACGCCAGCCACCTGAGTGTGGAACCGAAGCATCGATGATTTGGGATTGGATGGCGCATAGCGTTCCGTCATCAAATCATGCCATAACACGCGCGCTGCACGGAACTTAGCCACTTCTTCGAAGAAATCGTTGTGGCAGTTGAAGAAAAACGAGAGCCGTGGGGCAAAGGCATCAACGTCGAGACCACGGGCAATTGCATCGTCGACGTATTGGAGGGCGTTGGCCAACGTGAACGACAATTCCTGAGCAGCGGTGGAACCGGCTTCTCGGATGTGGTATCCCGAGATACTGATCGTGTTCCATCGTGGGACATGTGATGCACAGTGTTCGAAGATGTCACTGATGAGCCGCATGCTTGGTTCCGGTGGGAATATGTAGGTCCCACGAGCAATGTATTCCTTCAGAATGTCGTTTTGGATGGTGCCGGAAATCGCCTCGGAGGAGACGCCTTGTTCCTCGGCCACCACGATATACATCGCCAGCAACACGATGGCGGGGGCGTTGATGGTCATCGATGTCGATACACGATCGAGTGGAATTTCCTGGAGCAATTCCCTCATGTCATCCAACGTGGAAATGGAGACACCCACGCGACCAACTTCTCCCATCGAAAGAGGGTCGTCCGCATCAAGGCCGAGTTGGGTTGGCAGGTCGAAGGCCACAGAGAGGCCCTTTTGTCCACGGTCCAACAAGAGGCGAAATCGTTCGTTCGTCGCAGCTGCCGATGAAAACCCTGCATATTGTCGCATGGTCCACCGACGTTGGGTGTACATGGTTCGATGGATGCCTCGAGCATATGGGGCTGCTCCGGGTTCACCGAGACCATGGTGGTGATCAGGAACACTCAGAGGTGTGCTGAACAATTCCAGTGGTAGGCCGCCCAGTGTGCGGCCGTGTGGCTCGTCCATGCCATCTAGGCAACCGATGCGCCCCTTGAACCCTCGTCCTTCTCAGTGGATGACGCCGCCTTTGCCGTGAACGTGACCGTGGGAAATCTCGTTTTCATCGGCAGCTCGGAGTTCGACGACCTCGACGGAGAAGGTGAGGCTCTTTCCAGCAAGTTGGTGGTTGAAATCTGCCGTGATCGTTTCATCGTCTACGGCCAAGATGGAGAAAGGTCGGGGTCCGTCGATCATGTCCGCTACCAAGGTCATACCGACTTCGAGCGGAACTTCAGCCTCGACGGCTGCGAAATGGGCTCGTGGGAATGAGGTTACGTTCTCCTCTTGTCGGTTCCCATATGCCCGTTCAGGCTCGAGGGTGAACGTACGTCGTTCTCCGACTTTCGCGCCCATCATTTCTTCTTCAAATCCGGCAATCATTTGCCTGTGGCCAACGAGGAAGACCAACGGGTCTCGGCCTTCGCTGCTGTCGAAGACTTCTCCGGAATCGGGCAACGTCCCTGTGTAGTGCACCGAGGCTACAGCGTTGTTCTGAATCGTTTCCATGGCTTCATCTCCTTGTTTCCATCCGCCTGATGAGCCGCTGCAGGTCAGCGGCAACCGTGGGTGGAAGTATGCCTTCAGATTCTTTGATTCCGATGTACTCGATGGCCGCCTCGAATGAAATCCGTTCGCCCTTAGCCCAAATCTGCCCGAGAAGGTTTGAACGGTGTTCCTCTGGCACGCCAGGGTCTGCGAGCAAGTCCCGTGCCGCGTACTTGTACTCGAGGTACTTTTGGCGGTTCAATTTCTTGACCTGCTTTTGNCGNCCACCGCCTTTCTTNTCACGGGATCCNCGCNTNCGNTGNCCNGTGGTTTTNGCCACNGGTTTGACGTCAATTTGNTTGAAGATNTTCTGCGTTCCGGCGGANNNTGANGTGGCNGNTTCTGCTNCCTNCNTGTTCNGNNGGGAGNTCCCTTGTCGGNTCNACNGTNTTNGCNGCTGCNGTNACCGTGCTGGTGGCTTCGGAGATGACCACAGGACCTTCGACATCTGGCGAATTGGCCTTTAGAATGGACTGTGCAGCNGCTTTGTTTTCCTGCGAAAGGCGAGCAAGCCGTTCTCGCTCGGTTTCCACTGGTTCCTGTGGGAGAGCGGCGACTGGCGTAGCAGGGGAGACGGTCGTTTCAACCTCGACCTTTCCAGTCGCTTTGTCTTGGAGCGCCTTCTGGGCCTCAATGGCTTTCCGACGTAGCTCGTCCTGTCCTTGATTTTGCTGACCAGGTCGCGCGTTTGCAGTACGTTGCTGTTGCGCTTCCGCATCTCGAGCTCGCTTGGCGTTTTCTTCGCGCCTGCGTTGTCGTTCTGCGCCTGCATTTTGGGCAAATGGGTTCAGTGGTTCTCGACGACGTCCTCGACCACCACGACCCTGCACGATGCTTCCTCAGTGGTTGCCCCTGACCACCGGATAAAAAGGATTGGCCGAGTGAATCACCATGCAATGGGCGTCGCATCGGTGCGGAGCCCCGGGTTGACCGCCGATTCGGCCAGTGAAGTCGTTCGACCTGAGGACCATTCCAACCAACCGAGTTGGGCGATCATTGTCCCATTATCGATGCAGTACATCCGCGGTGGTGCATGGCTTTCCCCGTCACGCTCNTCGGCCATGATTGAACACATGTCCCGCAAGCGTTGGTTGCACGCTACCCCACCTCCGAGCAAGAGTTCGGATTTTCCTGCATGAGCCATGGCGCGCTCAGCCACTTCGACACACGCAGCAAAAGCGTGCTCTTGCAGCGACCAACACACCGCACCAAAGGGAACCCCACGATGGACCATGGCGACGGCGGCAGTCATGATGCCTGAGAAGGCCATGTCCATGCCTCGAACGGCGTAGGGCAATTCCAACCCCTCTAGGCTCGCGTCTGGATTCGCCTCAAGGTACGAGCGGGCATGCCGCTCGATTACCGGCCCCCCGGGGAATGGGTGGCCGAATTTGCGCGCAAACTTATCCAGCATGTTCCCAATGCCGATGTCCAAGGTTTCACCGAGAACACGGTATCGGCCATCAAGACGAGTGATCACCTGGGTGTTGCCACCGGAGACATACAGCAGAACAGGGTCATCACAATCGCACTCCGAACGCCCAATTTCAATGTGAGCAACACAATGGTTGACGCCGATCAACGGGATTTCATGCGCTGCTGATAAGGCACGGGCGATGCCGGCTCCTACCTGAAGGCAAGGGCCCATGCCGGGCCCTTGAGAATAAGCAACTGCTTGAAGCCCCGTCAGTTCGAGGTCGTGCATTTCCATCAAGGTGGTCAGCAAGGTGGATGCCACGTCCCTGTGATGGTCAGCAGCTTCGCGAGGGTGGATGCCGCCTTCGGTCGGTTTGATGGTGTCAATGGCAGCGGGCAGCGCTGTGCCATCGGAATGGACCGCTCCGAAGGATAGGGTGTGGGCCGTTGACTCAATGCCAAGGACCCAACCGACCATGGCCTCCGGTTGAGATGATGATTCATCAACCCTCACCTTCTGGTGGGGTCATGCGGCTTTTGGTGACGACCCGTGGGAAGGTTGTCACCAAGGCGTCTCATGATGCCATCGTAGAATCCGCTGGAGCGGATATTCTTATTTCTAATGGCCAAATTGAAAGAATTCAATCTTCAAAAGAATTGGTAGAGGAATTTGATGCAACCGGGCCTTCCTCCGAAATCCGTGTCTTGGACGTTGGAGATCGGGCCATCATACCAGGATTGATCGATTCACACACGCACCTGATTTGGGCCGGTGACAGAAGCGACGAGGTTGGAAAGCGATTGAGTGGCATGAGTTACCACGACATCGCTGCACAAGGTGGTGGAATCGGCCGAACGGTGCGAGCGACAGCTGCGGCTTCGTTAGACGACCTTCGATCTATTGGAGCACATCGGGCGTCCGTCGCTCGCCGTTCTGGCACGACGTACATGGAAGCTAAATCTGGTTATGGCCTTTCAACTGAGGCTGAATTAAACCAGATCAAAGCCGCACATGATGTGGGTTTGTTGGAGGGTTTGCCCGGCGTTCATACCACATGGCTTGGCGCCCACGCCATTCCCGAAGGTGAAGATGAAACAACCACCGTTGAACGCTTGTTGAAAGAGCAGCTTCCTGCGGTCATTGAACAAGGATTGGCTCAAAGCGCTGACGTCTTCTGCGAACCTGGATGGTTTTCTTTGGAATCAACTGAGTCATTGCTGAAGGCATCGATGGGCGCGGGCCTTTCAGGAAGGCTTCACATCGACGAATTTGTCGATGGTGGCGGTGCTTCCCTCGCTGCTGAACTGGGTGTGGTCACAGCAGACCATGCTCTGAAATCCACGCCATCAGGCCGACAAGCCATGGCAGATGCCGGTGTGATTACGGGATACTTGCCTGGGACACCTCATACGATGAATCTCACCATGCCATCCATCGCTGATACGCCTGGGACGTACACGGTTGCCTCCGACTTTAACCCAAATTGCCCGACACTCAGCCTACCTTTTGCCGCGTCATTGGCTGTCCATCATGCAGGCTTGACTCCAGCTGCTGCGCTGGCGGCTGTTACCACCTCGGCTGCTCAAAGCGTTTCTCGAAGCGATGGACTGGTGCACGGCGAATTGTCGGTCGGAGCCGCCGCATCGTTGAACGTCTTAGGGGGCGCAACGTGGGAATCCTGGTGCTTATCTCCGGGCCATGATCCGTTTTCCATGACGGTCGTGGATGGAATTCCAACAATACATGAGAATACATTGCACCCCTCTCCATCGAATTTAGATGTTCGAGGTGTTTGAACATGGGAAAAGTGGATGTCACAAGAGGCTGGCTGGAGACTGTGATCTGCTCGGCACGCCGTGGCCAGGACGCAAGATTGCGACGGGCGCTGGAAGCACGTTCGGCATACAAGCGTCGTCAATCCGGCTGCCTTGCATCTTGGGTGTCAAGGTCCCATGACGGACAGCCGATGTTTCTCGTCCAAAGTTGGTACGTTGATCAAGCCACATGGCGTACAGTCTCGGATTCAATGGAGGAACACTTCGGTTCACAAGACGCTTTTGAGCATCTTTTGTCCGGCCCACCCTTGGTCGGAGCATTTGAGGGCCCGAATGTGCGTCTCGAAGACGTCGGTGACGACGCATAAGGTGGATTATGCGCAGTTTGCTGTTGATGCGGTTTGAGAACGTCGTATTCGAATCGTTCCAATGGCTCGCAGTGCAATGCTTTCCTACCAAGGTGGCTGGTTCCACTGCGAAATGTCCAATTTTTCGACGCCAAGGAGGGGGGAGAAGTGGGATTTTCCTGAAAACTTTCTCAGAACCTCTTTGAACAGTGCGCTTGACCACCAACCATGTCCAGCACCAAGCTTCAGGGGTTTTGTCTGAAGTGCAAAACCTACGGGGACATCAAAAACGGGAAAGAAGTCAAGATGGCCAACGGTCGAGTCCGCATGGCAGGATATTGTTCCCAGGAAGGGTGCACAGGCAAGATCTCCAAAATCATCCGTTGAGATCCTCCACCGATGTGGATAAATAGGCGCCTGCGGTGGCTTGCCTTGCGAGGGCTCGTGGTCTAGGGGTTATGACGTCGCCTTGACATGGCGAAGATCGCCAGTTCAATTCTGGCCGAGCCCACCTCGCTCAACTGTAAGTTCATGACTTCTGGTTAATTTCCTTTGGAAAGGTAATTGATATATTCATGTTTTATCAAGGTATTATTCAATCCTCAAGGAGTTCTTCAGGCTGAGGCAACGTGCGAAGAAATGCTTCAGCATCTTCGAGTTTGGCAGGTGGAGTTTCCTCCTCATCAAAGGAAAAATCGGTGTTACCGCCTTCCCAAGATCGAATGTCTTCGCTCTCTTCAAACGACTCACCCACAGGACCTGATTCGCCTGACAGAGAATAATGGCCGGGATCAACTTCCCTGGCAGGCAGCGGTTGACTCGGGGCTTCCCGCTCTTCCAAATGTGCGCCTGCGTGGAAAGTCGAGCACTCTGGGCAACGAATGACGCCCTTCGATGAAAGGCAACCACAGACTGGGCAATACGACGATCCAACAATGGCCTCAAGCGGGTCGGCCATGCCTTGGTCACTCCAGGAACATCGTGGACTGGTCTCCAGTCACGTGGTCGCCTGACTCATCGTCTTCGATGGTCACGGTCCCTGCGTCATCATCGAATGCGATGATGGTCCCATAGTACTCTTCGCCGTCAACAACAACACCAGCGTCGTCACCAATATCGATTCCGTCTTCTTCGTCGTCATCGTCATCGTAGTCCTCATCGTCGTACTCGTCGTCGTCGTAGTCTTCGTCGTACTCCTCGTCATCGTCGTAGTCTTCGTCGTACTCCTCGTCGTCGTACTCTTCGTCGTCTTCGTCAGCTTCCGAACTTGCGTCTTCGTGGTCTTGTTCGAGTTGCTTCATGGCTTTGGAGCGGGTCCTCCAGCCAGGCACGATAACATAGTGCATCGTCANTGAAACCAACAAACCAATGATCGAGAATCCAAGTCCCAAGTANGCATCCCAGTAGAAGCCCTTCGGCATGGATTTCATACCGCCATCACCGTCGGACACTCCGGCCAACGGCGTCAGAGAGTTCCGACACTTTCCTTCTTGGACGGATGGTGCACATGGATAGACCTCGCCGTCAAGGTAGGTTTCGCCGGTGGCTCCATCGTAGTACGATGGGCCGAAATTGTCGATGTGAGATTGCGTCATGTCAAGTTCGACGTTGCCCCCTTCGCCGTTGACCGGTCCGATCAATCCGTTGACAAGCAAGAGCACCAAGATCAATCCGAATCCTGCGTGAATGAGAGGCCAAACGACGTCGTTCCAGCGCTTTGACATCATGGACTTCTGCATCGGGGTCGGGAATGTTTTCGGGGGTTTCACCACCGGTTCAACCAAGCCATCGTAGTTNTCGATTGCCTGGACGAACTCAACCATGTCGATGCTGCCATCTTTGTCTGCATCGAGGTGCTGAATAATGGCGATGATGTCAAGCTCCGTGAATTTGACGCCAGTGAAGTTCGCAATGGCTTCGGCCAATTCCTCATGCGTGATGCTCTGTGAGCCATCAGTGTCCACTTCGTGGAACATTTGCGTGACGTCCAGTTCCTCCAACGCCTCCAACAGTGCTCCAAACGGATCATCGCGTTGTTCGGCATCGTCGTCGTCGTCATCATCGTCATCATCATCGTCGTCATCGTCGTCATCATCATCGTCGTCATCATCATCGTCGTCATCGTCGTCGTCATCGTCGTCGTCATCGTCGTCGTCATTGTCGTCATCATCGTCGCCGTCATCGTCACCAGCAACGGGTTCGTCTTCTGATTCGGGTTCAGCCGAGGTTTCTTCCGCAGCGTCAACTTCCTGAACTTCTTCANCGCTGGGTGCGTCTTCGTCGGACGGNACTTCTTCGGNAGTCGATNCATCCTCCGTTTCNGATTCTGATTCAAGAATGGCTTGCAATTCGGACAAATCGATACTCCCGTCACCGTTGGCATCAATGGTCTCGACGAGTCGATCGACTTCGGATGGTGGCAACGCTGCCAAATTTAACGCTAGCAGACCGTCTTTGAGTTCCTGAGCATCAATGATCTTGTCGTCATTGGTGTCAAAGCGGCCAAATATATCGAGGGCAGTCATTTGATTGTCGTTCATCCATGTTCGGAGGACGTCGACCACGTCGTCCGATACAAAGACGACGCCGCAAGACTCGCACGAGCGAGGTTGGTGGTCGAACAATTCGCCACACGCACCACATTCCCATCTTGGTTCTTCTCCGGCCAAACGTACGTTGCACTTAGGGCAAACCTCTGAATCCAAGGGGATGATGGCTTGACAAGCACCGCACGCGGCCATTTGCGTTGAGTCGTCGGTCATGGAGAAGCCCCTTTGCGGGTTATCAAGGAACGATATAATCATTCACGGCCCGGACCACCGCAATTCAGGGTTGCAGCCATGGACGGAACAAGTCGGCCGCAGCTGGGAACCTTGTCGGCCATTCTCGGCTCGCTTGACGCCCACCATCTCAACCACGAGGGTGTCAACAGGCTTCGTATTGTGACCCGACATCCGGATCGTTGGGCACAAATTCAGCCAACAGGATGGTCGGTTGATGTCGCTTGGTGTTCACCGCGACCTGGNAATGGGAGGCTTCCGTACCGGCCAGAGGCTGTGATCAAGGACCTCGNGGAGAATACAACCAAAGCCACGGCGTACATCCTTGACGTCCTTGACATCAANGGACCAGCAGTCGACGATGTGTCAAACTGGTTGCTTATGCTGGACGATTCCACAGCGAACGTAGCCAGTCGAGTGTACATCTGCATCGATGATAGGCTCCACGANTCGGCCGATTTGACACGTTGGTCTACCATCCTCCCCCGTGTTGAATCACCACTGGATTCCCAAACTCAGCCCCGCGAAGCCACCTTTGAACCATCAATGAACGAACCCATACCCGAATCAGTCGGTTCCATTCAGCCGGAATTAGACGTCCATGAAATCCAACACCTCACGCGTCTTCCCCCTGCCTTCTCTCCAGATGCCCTACGACGCAGAATTTTGCAATGGAGGCGGATGGGTTTCGATGTGTCTGATCTTGAATCCGCATTGGTTCAGGACAGCGACGGTCGAGAACGCATCTATCGACATGTCGAAGAGAACGTTCGACGCGCCATAGACCTCGATCGAAGGCTTACCATGCTGGCGGAACACCTTCCTGCGACCGACGTCGAGCGGGATCGTTTTCGACTACGCCAACTTACGGGTCTAGATCAGATTGAGTCAAGTCTGAATTCATTGATGGACTGACGTTCACGTGTTTTGCATGAGCGAAGAAGATCCTACAAGTTCCGACCACCAACGTCGCTCGCCTAGACGTTGTGCTAGGATACGCAAATCCTCTGCTGTGGAACGGTCCGTGGTGAGTGGTTTGACATCCCGACGCACCATTCGGTGAAGGTATGTCATGTCATCCGACATTGCCATGGTAAGGTCCTCGGCAGACTCAGCTGCGATCATCAATTCTGCTGCAATCACTTCCGTGAAGCGATCGATGGCGAGGATGAGATTCATGCACGCCGTAGCACCCATCGANACATGATCCTCTTGTCCACCCGAGGTGACGGTACTGAAGGCAGAACGTGGCATGACCTGCCCATGCAATTCTGAGAGAGAGGCTCCCGCCACGTAATGGACGATCATCAATCCGGATTCAAGCCCAGACTGGCGAGCCAAAAACGGACGACCACCTGATCGNGCTGGATCCAANAATTGGTCCATTCGCCGTTCGCTCATCGAAGCTTGCTCAAATAAGGCCAGCGTCATTGCGTCTGCGGTTTGACCGAGAATTTCTCCATGGAAATTACCCTGGCTGACGACTTCATGTGGGCCAGGATTGGCCGGGTCGGGGAACACCAATGGGTTGTCGGTCACGGCATTGAGTTCAATCGTTACAACAGAAGCAAGCGCCATGGCCCGTTCATAGGTCACACCATGGACCTGTGGCGAGCATCGGAAGGAGTACGCATCTTGCACACGTTCAAAATCAACAGACCCGGANATATTCGCCGAGCCTTCCAGCAATCGCATCACACGAGCGGCAACATGTTGTTGACCAACATGCGGACGGACGGCATGGACTTGAGGCTCAAATGGTCGGACCGTGCACCTTCGTGCTTCCAACGCCATACAAAGTACGGCGTCAGCCAATGGGAGCAGCGCATGAAGCCGTTCAGACGCCAAGGCGAGAAGCGATGTCATCTGGCTNGTTCCGTTGATCAATGACAAACCATCTTTCGCCCTAAGTTTGCAAGGAACCAGGCCACATACCGTCAACGCTTCTTTGGCCGGTTTGGTTTCTCCTTCATACACAACTTGACCTTCGCCGATGAGCGCCAGCGCAACATGTGACAACGGTGCCAAATCCCCGGAAGCTCCAAGACTCCCGAGACGCGGAACGACGGGCGTGATGCCGTGATTCAACAATTCCACAAGTTGCTGAAGTGGGTCCTCATGCACCCCGGAATGGCCAGCGAGCAAAGAATTCAGNCGAACGGCCATCATGGCCCTCACTTCAACGTCCGTCATCGGTGTCCCAACNGCCGTAGCGTGGGAACGAATCAAGTTGAGTTGCAGCCGTTCGAGATCGGTGGAATCGATGCGTGTGTTCACCAATGCACCGAAGCCTGTGTTGATTCCATACACGACTTCGTCCCTGCCGATGATGCCTTCAACGGTGGCCCGGGCCAGCCGCACTCGTTCCAATGCATCAGGGGTACATTCGACGTTCGCCCGTCGTTCAGCAATGGCCAGCAAAGCCTCCGTGGTCAAGCTGCGGCCATCGAGCATGACTGTTCTCATGTTGAATCACCCAGCCATACATCAAGGTCTGATTGGCGAACTTGCGTTGGCAACGTCACGTGAAGATTCCTCTGCCGTTCCATTGAACGTGAAATCGCCTCAATGGCACCGGAGTTTCTCGCCCATGCTCGACGTGCAACGCCATTTTCAACATCCCAAGCCAGCATGGAACGGGCGCGGGCACCTGCCTCCTCTGATCCATCAAGAAGAAGGCCAAAGCCGCCGTTGATCACCTCGCCCCAACCNACGCCGCCACCGTTGTGAATGCTCACCCATGTGGCTCCCCTGAACGCATCCCCAATCACATTCTGCACCGCCATGTCAGCTGTGAACATTGAACCGTCTCGAATGTTCGATGTTTCACGGTATGGGCTGTCTGTCCCGGACACGTCATGATGGTCGCGGCCCAAGACGACAGGACCTTTCAGGCGGCCGTCAGCCACGGCATTGTTCATTTCGGACGCTATGGCCGCACGCCCTGCGGCATCAGCGTAGAGAATGCGAGCCCTGCTTCCAACAGCCATTTTGTGACCATCTGCTGCCTCAATCCATCGTAGGTTGTCAAGGAGTTGCTGACGAATACTTTCTGGAGATTCGGAAAGCATGGAACGAAGGACGTCAGCAGCAATTTGGTCGGTGGCCACGAGGTCATCGTCAGAGCCAGACGTGCAGACCCAACGGTATGGTCCGAACCCGAAATCGAAGCACATGGGACCCATGATGTCCTCGACGTATGATGGATATCGGAAGCCTCCTCGTCCGTCGGAAAGGTCGGCACCAGCACGAGATGCTTCCAAGAGGAAGGCGTTGCCGTAATCCCAGAAGTACATGCCACGTTCAGCCATTGCATCGATGGCTACTGCATGACGCACGAGCGTTGTCTCAATTTCAGCACGGAATCTGGCTGGATCTTCAGCCATCAGGGACATGGCCTCTTCGTAGGGTCGGCCAACAGGACAATACCCACCGCCGAAGGGGTTGTGGAGACTCGTTTGGTCACTGCCAAGATCAATGTTCACCTTTCGCTCTAGAAGTCGTTCCCAAACGTCAACGATGTTTCCAATGTATCCAATCGAGATGCCAATCCGTTGGTCACGGGCCTCGACCAGGCGGTCGATGGCCGTGTCGAGGTCTGTGTGAACTTCACTCAGCCAACCTTGTTCGTGGCGCTTGTGCGCCGCATGGGGATTCACTTCGCAAATCAAGCAAGCAGCACCTGTGATGACCGCGGCTTTGGCTTGTGCCCCAGACATGCCTCCAAGACCACTTGTCACGAAAGTCACGCCACCAAGGTCGTCCTTCGGATCGAGGCCAAGGTGCAGTCTGGCAGCGTTGAGCAATGTGATGGTGGTGCCGTGTACGATGCCTTGGGGTCCAATGTACATGTACGAACCTGCCGTCATTTGTCCATACTGAGTGACGCCAAGGGCGTTCATCACGGCAAAGTCATTCTGCGAAGAGTGGTTTGGAATGACCATGCCGTTCGTCACGACGACGCGCGGACTGCCTTTGGCAGCAGGGAAAAGCCCGAGCGGATGGCCTGAATACATTGGAAGGCACTGCTCCTCGGTCATGGTGGCGAGGTAGCTCATCGTCAGGCGGTATTGAGCCCAATTCTGGAAGACAGAACCATTACCTCCGTAGGTGATGAGTTCGTGGGGGAACTGCGCNACTGCCGGGTCAAGGTTGTTCATGATCATCAGCATGATGGAAGCAGCNTGGGGCGTTTCCGCAGGATAGAAATCGAGCGGATAGGCCTTCATTGGAACGGCCGTTGGTCGGTAACGGTGCATGATGATACGACCGTAACGATCGAGCTCGTTGAGGAATTCCTCAACAACGTGCTCGTGATGCGAAGTCGGCAGGTAGCGCAAAGCGTTCTCGAGTGCGAGACGCCGCTGTTCGCTGGACAATGATACGGGTCTGTCGGGAGCGTGGTCAACGCCCGCATCCAACATGCAGGAGGGTGGCACGTCCGTTGGAATGCCTTCGAGGATGGACGCTCGCAACGCGGCCTTTAGGTCGCCCATGCAGCCTGCTTTGCACCGCGACCTTTGTGGTTTGTCCATCGGAAATGCTGTGCTGAGACTTGAAATACGACCGGTTTGACCTCATCGCATGGAACCGAAGCTGGGCTTGAGCAGGCTCAGCGCGGGCACGCTGTTGAATTCCACTGTTGCCGTGTCGATCGTTGTCATCTTCATGGCGATGATTGCATCACCACTCGCCACCAANAACGATGGCACGTCATCATCTGACCTTCGAGTACCAGTGTGGGAGCGTGCAGGGCTCCCCTACGACGTCACGTCCGATTTCGGGAGTGTGCTGGAGACCGGCCCTTACGAGCCGTTGGCAACAGAAAATGAATGGAATTCAACCCACGTTTTCGTGGAATACGAACTCCCGTTGAGCGAAGGAGGGGCCGCAGCGACNGGACCTGTNATCTCGCTTGCATATTGGCGACCAGATGTTCCTGAAGGCGTTCAAGTCCCCGTCATCGCAGAATTCGGCCCCTATTTCCAAGAACCAAGCGTCGAAACACCGACCATCGAGGTACCGGGTTCGTGGCTTGGTCAGATGATTGTGGATCAACTCCTTCCTCATGGCTACGCCTTTGCTCAGGTGTCCGTCACGGGNACCGGACGTTCCAACCACTGCATGGACCTCATGGGGTTCGCTGAGCAAGAAGGCGTCAATGCAGCTGTCACCTGGCTTGGTGCACAAAATTGGTCCAACGGTGCCGTGGCCATGATTGGGAAATCCTACGACGGAAGTACGCCCTGGCAAGCGGCCATGTATGGTAATGAAGCGCTGAAGACCATCGTACCAATCTCTGGTTTGATTGGCGTCAAGGAACTCATGTGGAGAAACGGTTCAGCGGAAGCACGGGCCCCCATCATGCACAATGGTGTCTACGGATCTTACGGGATTGACGGCGATGAGGAAGACTACCAGAACATCTGCCCCGATTACCTCATCGGCCCCGGCACCGGCGTTTCGGCATGGATGTTTGGATCAGAGCTGTTTGGTGATTATTGGGCTGAACGGTATTTCCTGGACCGTGTGATTGAGAATTACAAGGGCAGCGTGTACCTGATTCAAGGGATGCATGATTGGAACGTCGATCCGCACATGGCTGTCCCCACCATGAACAGGTTGATCGATGCCAACATCGAGGCAAGGGGTCTGTTTGGTCAATGGGACCATGATTATCCAGACCGCCCGGTGCAACTCGATGACAGGAGTGAACTTGGCGGCTGGGGCGGAGAGGCCTTCCCAGAGATGGTGCGGTACGATTGGATGCAAGACCTTCACGAATGGTTCGACTACTACCTGAAGGACATTGGAAATCAACCGGGCCAGTGGATCGAAGTTCAATCCAACNTAGGGCAGTGGCGTTTGGAAGACCGCTATCCTCCGACGGACGTGACCGAACTGGTCTTCGAACTAGGCTCTGAACTGTCCTTGACAGGAGGTGGGTTGACCGTGCTTCCAGACACGACAACAGGACCGACATGGACCTCAGAACCACTCACAGAGGACATCCAAATCGTTGGAACACCACGCTTGCACGTGGAGGTCCAAACGGCCACTGTCGGGGGCCAATTGTANGCACTNCTGGAATCGTGCGACGGAAGCACATGCATTCACGTCGGCCACGCCATCATGGATCTGAGGTACCACGAAGGTGGTGACGAGCTCCAAACGTGGGTGGCTCCATTTGAGAGCATCACGGCTTTGATGGAGTTCATGCCACTGGATGCCAAAGTNCCCATGGGGCATACCCTTCGTTTGAGCCTCACCTCCACGGGCATGGATTACCTTCCAGCCTCCACCTCGACCATCGTCACGGTGTCGGAGGGAGAGGGGAGCACCTTGCAACTTGACACGGTAGACCTTAACGAACGGCTTCTGTTTGATCCTCCAAAGTGCTTGCACGAGCGTTGTGCAGCAGCAGAATGAGGTTCACTCTTCTCCGTCATCAGAGGCCTGTGGTTTGGCAAAGCTGATTTCAATCCACTTGCTTGTTGGCGTGTTTGACACAACAGCCGTGGAATCCAGTGGGACCAAGACATTCGCCTCCGGGAAGTAACTGGCCAAATTTCCTCGTGGTATGGCGTACGGAATCAGCAACCAACCATCGGAGCGACGCTCGCCGTCGGTCCAATGGCTCACCAGATCAACACTGTGGCCGGTTTTCCAGCCCCGCTCTGCCATTTCTGTAGCGTTCATGAACACAACACGTCGGTTGCCTTTCACGCCACGATAACGGTCAGCGAGACCGTAAATGGTGGTGTTGTATTGGTCATGTGAACGAAGTGTCATCATGATGTGCGTCCCACCGTGTTGTGGTTCGAGATGCGGAAGGTCATGGAGCGAGAAACCAGCCCTCCCACTGGGTGTGTTGAATTGAGCAGCATCGCGAGGNGGGTTNGGAAGTTCAAATCCGTTCGGTGTCCTCACGCGGGTGTTGTAGTCGTCAAAACCAGGTATGGAGGCCTCAATCANCGAACGGATGGCGTCGTAGTCTTGCGNCAACTNGTTCCAAGGTACCACATCCACACCGAAGGTNCGGGCCGCTAGTTCTGCCACGATCCAAGGTTCGGACTTGAGTTCCTTCGACGCTGGCGGCAAGCGCCCTTGTGACCGATGCACTATACCCATGGAATTCTCAACAGTGACGAACTGCGCCACGCCATTTTGGAGGTCCAGCTCAGTCCGACCGAGGCAGGGCAATACAAGCACGTCCCCCTGTGTTGGAATCATATGTGAGCGGTTNGGTTTGGTTGACACGTGGACGACCAACCCGACCTTCCCAATGGCAGCCGCGGTCCGGTCGGTGTCTGGAGCAGCCGACACAAGGTTTCCACCCATGGCCATCAAGACATCGACGTCACCGCGNTCCATGCCACGAATGGCGTTGACCACGTCGTAGCCATGATGGCGAGGCATCTCTATGCCCGTACCCTTTTGCATTGCATCGAGGAAGGCGTCACTCGGCGCTTCCCAAATCCCAACGGTTCGATCGCCTTGAACGTTTGAGTGACCTCGGACGGGACAAAAACCTGCACCAGGGCGGCCCACGTGGCCACCGAGAAGGAGGAGGTTCACGACTTCCTGAATGACAGCAACGCCGTTCCTGTGTTGCGTCAATCCCATGGCCCAACATGCGATGGTAGCCTTGCTTCCGTTCAACATGGATGCCGCTTCTTTGATCAGCGCTCGCTCCAACCCCGTGTCGGATTCAATCCTCGACCAATCCAGGTCTTGACGGGCTTCTGCGAAGGCATCGAAGCCGGTCGTTGATTGATCTATGAACGCATGATCGACAGCACCATCGGCGATGGCCATGTGCTGCAAAGCCTGCAGAAGGGCCGCATCAGAACCGATGCGAACCGGGAGATGAAGGTCGGCGAGTTGATCGTCGAAAAGGTCCATGCGCATGTAGTCCTGCGGATGTTTGAATCGTTCTAACCCCGCCTCCGGAAGCGGATTCACGTGCAAAATTCTCGCACCCGCACGCTTTGCGTCGCGCAGCGATGTCAGCATGCGCGGATGGTTTGTCCCAGGGTTTTGACCGATGACCATGATGACATCGGCCTTCAGGAAGTCCGACAATCGGACGGTTCCCTTGCCAATCCCAATGGTTGAACCGAGGGCTTTTCCGCTGGATTCATGGCACATGTTGGAACAATCGGGGAGGTTGTTGGTCCCTAATTGACGCACCATCAATTGGTATAGGAATGCAGCCTCGTTGCTCGTTCGTCCTGATGTGTAGAAGACCGCACGATTCACATCGTCCAACCCATTCAACCGTTGGCCGACCATGTCCAGAGCATCGTCCCAAGCGATACTCCTGAAGTGAGATTCGCCCTTCCTTCGAAGCACTGGATGAGTGAATCTTCCTAGGCCTCCAAGCTCGTAATCGCTCATTGACGCCCATTCCTCGATGCTCTTCGAGGCCATGACATCNGGAGTGAAGCGAGCGGATATGGCTTCCTCAGCCACGGCCTTGGCTCCGTTCTCACAAAATTCGAATCCGGAACGATGATCAGGATCCGGCCAAGCGCAACCTGGACAGTCGAACCCTTCTTGTTGGTTGACCGTCCTCAACGTCTTCCATGTACGGCGAACGCCCATGCGGCGTAGACCGTGCTTGAAACTGGAGGCAACAGCAGGCAGGCCAGCNGCACGCGTTTTTGGTGAAGATACTCGCAGGGGGGCATCATCATCCGGAGTCCTACCGGGTTGGCCCTGCATAATGCGNCTCTCACACCCTTGGATTCAAGCCTTTGTGGGCATATCTGACCATGGGCCCAGAAATTGAGGGTCGGGTTTGGTAGCGAAACCCATCACAAGAATACCGTGATCACGTGCAAGCATGGCGGCTTGGTTAGACATCGCGCCAACGCAAGCGACCTGCTTCATCCCTAATCTGACGACTTTGGCCATGAGGTCCCAACCGCATCGACCAGACAGCAAAAGGGTGGTCGGCGGATCATCCCTCTCAGCAAGCAACCACGCTCCTACGGCCTTGTCCAAAGCCGTGTGTCGGCCAATGTCTTCACGGACGACAAGATCCCCATGATTTGCGAATAAAGCCGCGGCATGAACGCCTCCAGTTGTTTGAAACAAGGCCTGGTGNTCTTTCATGGAGTTCAAGCGGTCGACGATGATTGCTGGCGAAACGGGTGNTCCGCCAGCAAAGCGATGCCCGGGTGGAGGTGCGGAAAGTTGCTCACCACAGCCTCCGCAGGATGGGAGAATGAACCGCGATTCCTTTACGGGCCCCCAACCCGTCCCGCCTTCAAGATGGATTGCGTACCCAAATTCGTCAGTTCCGTGCACCGCTATGGGTTGCTTGCCTGAANCTTCCCACCATCCCTCTGCGGTGGCGTGTCCTAAGGCGAATGCATCGAGGTCCTGCGGCGTCGCCAGGACGCTGACACGATGGCCTGCCTCAGACGTGAGCGTGACGTGCACTTCCTCGGCAAAATCGTCGACGGACGGATGGAATGCCCCGTCNTGTTGACGGAGGATTGGACGGCGTTCAGTTGGATTCACGTCTTGCCTCCTCCGTGTCAATGTCAAAGAAATCGAATTGNATGCTCACCAATTCGTTCGAAGAACGAGCTTCTGCGTAGGCCTTCAGGGGCTCTGCATTGAGTTCCAAAAACCGGNTCCCCCACCGCACGCACCCTAAGGCCTGCTCTGCTTGCTCGTTATGCCCCGCCAAGACGAGGGTCGCGGCCAAAGCTTCGATGGTAGAAAGACGGCCGGGCTTGCCCCAATTGACGGGATTGGCCGCAAGCAGAAGGGGCAACATCCGATGTTGAAGACGAGTGCGACGATCGATGGACGCGACGGAGTCATCGATTTGAGCCCAACTGCAATCTAGCGCAACAAGGGCGCCGTCTGTGAGTAGGTCGTGGTCTTCAGGGCCAAACACCTTCCCACAGAGAGGATCGAGCAAGATGCCCTTTCGGGGCACGCGACGCAAATCCTTGTGCAAAATAACGTCGCCTCTTTTCGAAGCGCGTACCGCTGTGTTCTTTTTCGGGTCGTCTTGGGCCAACCAGATCGCGTGAACGGCGACCGGTTTCACGTGCTCACCGAGCCCCGTTGAGATAATCTCCGAGCGTGAAGCCGCCGCCGCCCCCGCCACCGACTTGGCGGTGTTCCTCGGGAGTGTACTCCTCCATGAGCACCACACTCAGAACGCGTTCAAATTTTGAAATGACTGCATCGGTGGGTCGGCGCCCTGCTTCGCTGGACTTGATCACGTTGACNTTTTCAGACATTTTTCTGGCGAGTTCCTCTTGGCTCCAGCCTTTGCTAGCGCGTGCTTTTCGTATCTTTTGGCCGAAGTCTTGGGCCAACACCCGCTCGGAGCGTCGCATCAGGCCGCGATTGGTGCTCGATTTTGATGGAACACTTCGACGCCCTGCTTGGGCAAGGCCGGGCGCTATTTGAGCGTCGCCAGCCCCGAGTCTTTCAGCGCATCGGTGGCACGCCGAAACCGTAGTTCTGCCCATCGGGACCATGCGCGTTCCGACGTTCATCGCCCCGCAAACCTCGCACTCTCCCATATCCATTCCATGCAAAGGGGGGCCTTACGGCTTCCGGCTTCACAATTCGGATTTTTATACCGTGGGCCGAACCTGCATACATGTCCGAAGTGGAGGCTGGGCCACGCGGTGACGTCATGAAGACGGATGAACTCGTTGAAATGGAACGCAACATCCGCCGCTTGCANGAACAAGCCAAGGANCTCAACCAAGCGAGGCACGCGCTGGACGGAGAAGTTCGCTCCTTGCGCAAAAAAGCCACACGGCTCGAAGATGAGATCGCCCACCTGAAGAGCCCGCCGATGATCATCGGTACGCTGCAAGACATGCTCGGGCCGCGAACGGCCATCGTCAAGTCCTCAAACGGAACGGTGTTTCAGGTCGCGGTCAACGAACGGCTNCCTGTCGACAAACTACGACCNGGCGCAAGGGTGGCCATGAATCAGGACAGTTTGGCCATCATCGAACTCCTGCATGATGCATGGGACCCCATGGTCAGCGGAGCAGAGATGATCGAAGCACCCAACATTTCCTACACCGATGTGGCAGGCCTGGAAGAGGAAATCACGCTGGTCAAGGAAGCCGTCGAACTTCCTCTGAAGAATCCAGCCCTGTTCACNAAAGTGGGGGTTACTCCCCCGAAGGGTGTCCTGCTGGTCGGACCACCTGGCTGTGGCAAGACTTTACTCGCAAAGGCCGTGGCCAATTCCACGGAAGCCACGTTCATTCGAATGGTGGGCAGCGAGTTGGCACAGAAGTATATTGGTGAAGGCGGCCGGCTTGTTCGAGAACTCTTTGCGTTGGCCAAAGAAAAGGCGCCAAGCATCATTTTCCTCGATGAAATTGACGCCATCGGCGCCAAGCGCCTCGACGGTTCCACCAGCGGTGACCGCGAAGTTCAGCGCACGTTGATGCAATTGTTGGCGGAATTNGACGGATTTGATCGNCTCGACGACGTTAAAATCATCGCAGCCACGAATCGACCCGACATCCTGGACGACGCACTGCTACGACCCGGTCGCTTTGATCGGGTGATTGAGATTGGTCTGCCAAAGGACGAAGGTCGCAAAGCCATCCTCGAGCTGCACCTATCTTCCATGGCCACCCGCCGTGTTGACGTTGCANCTATCGTCGGAGCCACGAAGGGATTCTCAGGAGCAGAACTCGCCGCAACCTGTATCGAGGCTGGCATGATCGCCATTCGNGATCAGCGGAACCAAATTCGTCAAAGCGATCTCAAGGACGCCGTCGCCAAAATCTCAGAGAAGCGTGCCCACGCAGGATCGCGGCAAGACCCCGCACGTCTCTACGCGTGATGCAGCCAACGTTCAAGGACGGCTGCGTGTGNACANCACGGCATGAACGCCATCGTTGAGTGTGTGCCAAACATTTCGGAAGGNCGTGACACTGACCTCATTGGCACGATTGTTGATGCTGCGCGCATTGACGGGTGTTCCATCCTTAGTGTCGAACCAGATGCAGACTACAACCGCACCGTCATCACGTTGGCCGGCGACCCANAAGCGGTCGCAAGTGCGGCCACGGAACTCAGCGTCGAAGCNATCCGTCTCATCGATATGAGGCAACACAGCGGCGAGCACCCGCGTCTTGGGGTCGTTGACGTCTGCCCCTTCATCCCCATCCAAGGCATCGATATGGAAGCATGCGCAACGTTGGCCGCGAGGGTCGGAGCCAACGTGGCCGAACGAACAGGGGCGCCCGTCTACCTCTACGGGGCGAGTGCATCATCGCCAGGTCGCACAAAGCTGTCCAGTCTACGACGCGGTGAATACGAGGGGTTGGAAGCACGTCTGACCGATGGAGCTGCAACAAACCATGACATTACGAGGCATCCAGATTTCGGAGCAGAGACCTGGACCCAAGAAGCAGCGAAGAGCGGTGGCTGCACGTACGGGGCNAGACCCGTTCTGATCGCCTACAACGTCAACGTACCCGAACCTGATGCTATCGTGGCCAAGCGGATTGGCACCATTGTACGAGGNAGCGGTCGCATCATTGCTAGGCAAGGCGACAGCAAATTGCGCACCTCTGGAATGATTCCAAGCGTGCAAGGCATGGGCGTCGTCCTTGAGCAGCACGGTATTTCACAAGTCAGCATGAATCTCACCAACGCGGAGGAGTGTGGNCTATTGCANTCCTTTGAAACCGTGAAAAGTTTAGCCGCAGACCATGGATTGGAGGTCACTGGAAGCGAACTTGTTGGCCTCGTCCCGTTGAGATGCATGNTGGAGGCGGGAAGATGGTATGCACCAGAATCCCGTGACGACAATGCTCTGGTTGCTGCNGCTGTCGTTGGCCTAGGANTGGATGCCTTTGGGCCATTTGACGCACCATCGAGGATCATTGAGTGGGCCATCAAGGAGGCCATGGCATGACGACGTGGGCAAAAACAACGTTGGAGGATTTTGAGAACGCGATTAAGTCATCCGACCCCACTCCCGGCGGTGGAACCGTCGCTGCTGTGGCCCTCGGACAAGCTGCTGCTTTGGTGAGCATGGTGGCCGAACTGACACTCTCTTCCGACCGTTGGGCAGATGCCCATGCTGAGGCGAAGGAAGCGCTCGCCGCGGCGGCGTCGGTCATGCCGCGTGCCTCATACCTCGCGGACGCCGATGCAGCTGCCTTTGATGCGGTGGTAGACGCATTCAAGCTTCCAAAGAGCAGCGATGAGGATAAGGAAATTCGGCGCCAGGCCATTCGTGCCGCAACTTTGGGGGCGGCCGAGGTTCCTTTCGAAACCGCTGAGCATGCCTGTGCCTTGTTGCCTCACGTGCTGGCCATGGCCGAACGAGGAAACAGCAATGCTGCCAGCGATGCTGGCGTCGCATCCTTGATGGCCACAGCAGCTGCCAAAGGCGCGGTGTTCAACGTTATCATCAATTTGAATTCCCTTCCGGAATCCATGGGTGTTGAGATGCGTCAAGCACTTCCCGCGATGGAAGACAACATCCGGGTTCTCGGACGAAAATGCATGGACGCTGTACGCGGACGTTTGTGATTATCGGACGCGGGACCCGTTTTTGATGGCGTCTGCGACGGTCAGAAGGCGGACGCACCCGTCTTCATCGTCCGCTGCAAGCATCATGCCCTCGCTCATGACGCCACGCAACTTCCGTGGGGCCAAATTCGCGACCACAATGACTTGGAGGCCCTCAAGTTCCTCTGCGGTGTAGATGTCACGCAAACCGGCACAAATGGTTCTGCCAGTCGCGCTTCCATCGTCCAACGTGACGACCCAAAGTCGGTCTGCATTGGGGTGTTCCTCCACCGAAGTCACAGTGGCCACGCGCAATTCTACGGCCATGAATTGATCGAATTCNATCNTGCTNATGCCTTCTCGTTCCATGTTCTTGGTCTCCTTTTTCTTTTCTCGCCGACTNCCTTTGACGCCATTGACGCTCGGTGTCGAGTCTTCGGATTGCTCTTCAGCCACGTCACCCTCCCGTGCAAGAATGGCCTCAAGGTCAAGGCGTTCAAAGAGGGGTGTTGGTGCATCCGTCGATGGGGCAATTGGAGCATTCATTGAGATGGCTTCGTCCCAAAGCACCTCACTGACGTCGCCATCGTGGCCTTGCATAGACCACAGGCGTTGTGCCGCCTTCGGCAAGAAGGGTTGGATGGTAATGGCAATGCCACGCAACATTCGAGCAGCCAAAGCGAGTCCTGCAAAGGATTCAACCCGCACCTCCTGTGTCGCATCGGGTTTGAGCGCTACCCATGGTGCTGCGCGCTGAACGACACCATTTCCTTGTTGTGCGATGTTCATGACTCCACGCAAGGCTTCCTTGAATCGGTGACGATCCAACGAGTTGCCGACGGCCTCGTGTTGCGCATGCCATGCCTGCACGTCTTCTGACCAGGCCTCTAGGCNGTCCCAATCAGACAATTCACCAAGTCCTGCTTGCCTCAATTTCACCGTAAGGGTCAACACCCGGTGGGCAAAATTACCGAAGGCTGCAATCAATTCGGTATTGATCTTCTCGACGAAATCCTGCCACGTAAAGTCCGTATCGTGGTTTTCCGGCATGTTGATTGAAAGGTAGTAGCGGAGTGTGTCAGGGTCGTGGTGCTCCAAAAAGGACGGCAGCCAAACGGCATGCTTCCGTGATTTCGAGAACTGCCCCCCACTGAGCATCAGGTATTCCATGGCGGGCAAATCATGCGGGAGGGCCAGTTCTCCGGGTCCAGGCANCGCTGGTTGTGACCTTNCGTTGGCCGTCATGTTCAGGCCAAGGACAATGGCAGGCCAAATGACCGTGTGGAATGGGATGTTGTCCTTCCCGAGGAAGTAGAGATGGCGTGGGCTGCGACCTTGGTCGTCGATGCACCACCATGCTTTCCATGCATCCTCGCCCATTGGATGCGATTGACCATGTCCTTCAGCCCAAATTTGAGCACACGTGAGGTAACCCTGAACGGCTTCGAACCATACATAGACGCATTTGCCATCCCAAGAGGCATCGTCGAACGGGACGGAGATGCCCCATTCAAGATCACGCGTCACAGCACGGGGGCGTAGGCCCATGTCCAACCATTGTTTGGTCATCGCGCGAACGTTNGATTTCCAATGAGGNGAAGACGATTCAGCGAAGATTTCCAACAATGATTGGAATTCGTCGAGTCGGTAAAACAAATGCTCTGTGTCCCGAACCTCGATGGAGCGTTCAGGATGCATCTTTGAGCGTGGGTTGGTCAATTCGACGGATTCGTAGGTGGCACCGCATGTATCGCATTGGTCGCCTCTGGCGTCTTCTGCATTGCATGCTGGGCACGTCCCCTCGACGTACCGGTCCGGCAGAAATCGCCCACCATCTTCGTTGACTTCGTAGAATTGTTGTGTCGTCCGACGCTCAAACAAACCCGCTTTGTCCAAACCTAGCACGTTGTTTCGCACACGCTCAGCATGCCTCGAATCGCTGGTTCTGTTGAAGAGGGCTCCACCAAATTCCACACCACGAACATCGACATNGTTTGACCAAGCACAGCCCAAATCATGCAAGGCCTGTGNATTGATGGCGTGGAAGCGATCAACAACGTCTTGCGGAGAGATGCCTTCCTGCTCCGCGGTCACGGTGATGGGCGTTCCATGCTCATCTGAACCGGAAACCATGAGCACCCGCCGTCCTTTGGCGCGTTCATACCGGTACTGGATGTCTGGCGGCAGGTAGCAACCNGCCACGTGCCCAAGGTGCAGCGGGCCGTTGGCGTACGGCCATGCCACGCAAATGAGGACGTGGTCGGAGGTTGACATCCGTCCGCGGCTCTTGGCTACATCACTTAGGCCTTCTTCACGTCTGCAGGCTCCGTCATCTTGATGAGCATCGAACCTGTGCTAGGGGTGTCTCTGACAGGGGCTTACCACCACATGGTCCTCGAAGCACTCGCGGCGGCCGGACCCGCCATCAACGCAACNGGAAGCGGAGATGTCCGNCTCCTGACCTTCTATGTCGTATTGGCCCTTGGNATTTCCTTCCTATGTTCGATTCTCGAAGCCGTCGTGCTCTCTGTCACTCAGACTTGGGTGGCCGTGCAAAAAAACAACGGCAACAAAACTGGCGAACTTTGGGCTGCACTCAAGGAAGACGACGCCGTTGGACCANTGACCGCAATCCTCACCCTGAACACCATTTCACACACCATGGGTGCGGCTGGTGTTGGTTCGCAAGTACAGTTGATCTACGGCGACGGTGCATTGACGCTGGCTTCCATCCTCCTCACGTTGGCCATGCTGTTGCTCTCGGAAATCGTGCCGAAGACCATTGGAGCAGCATATTGGAAACAACTCGCAAGACCATGCGGTTCCATGCTTCGAGTTGTTGTTTGGTCCATGACAATCTTGATTGTCCCAATTCAAATTCTGAAGCGTGTTCTTCCCAAAGGTGAGCTCAACCTAGTTTCTAGGGATGACGTCGCCGCATTGGCGGATCTTGGCGAAGAGCGAGGCGTGCTCAATCAAGACGAAGAAGCCATCATTCACAATCTGCTCCGTCTGCGGGACATTTCCGTACAGGACGTGATGACTCCGAGAACGGTTATGCAAACCGTTCAATCGGATTCGACCGTGATGGAAGTCACCGAATCTATGCCCGTGCTTCGTTTTTCTCGCATGCCAGTATTAGGTTCAGGTTCAGACGACGTGTTGGGCCTTGTCCTTCGGTCCCGTATTTTNCGTGCTTCTTCCAACGATGAACACGAAGCGACCATGCAAGATCTGATGCAACCCGTAACGCGCATCCGCATGGAACAGAGCGTGGAAGAAGCGTTGGATTTGTTTCTCGAAAGCAAGCAACACTTTGCATTGGTCACCAACGAATTTGGCGGTACTGAAGGTGCTGTGACGTTGGAGGACGTGTTTGAAACCCTCATTGGAGAAGAGATCGTTGACGAGCTCGACGAGGTCGAGGACATGCGAGAATATGCCCGGGAACAGGCTGCTCTCAGCAGCGAGGAATGAAGCCTAACTCCTCCAACCACAACGTCAGNGCGATGTCTCGCTCCTCGTGACGGGACGTTCCGCTATGCCGTAGCGTCGTGGAGTGCCATATGGTCAGGAGCGATTCAGNGACCGATTCCACCAATGCTTCGAGGTGGGTTGAACCCAGGCGCGTGTCTGGGTCTGCTTGCATNACAAAGGTTGGAACCGATGGGCAGCCCCAGCCTGGAACATCGACTTCGGACAGTTCCTTGATGGCAAGACTCGGATGCATCGCATTCCATTTGGCCATCAAACGGCGAACGACAAACTTCCTTAGAAACGTAGGAAGGCGGAGGTGTTCCTCAAGAATCGGGCTGTAACACGTCATCGGGGACTCGAGCAGCAAGGCTCGGAATCGGTGTTGATGTCGGCCGCTCGCTGACCTGATCACGACATAGGCACCAAGGGAATGTCCGTGAAGGATGATGCCCTCTTCCAGTGTGAAATCAAGTAGGCCGGACTCAAGATGGTCGATGAGGTGATCGAGGCAATCCACAACGCATTGTGCCGTGAAATGACCGACGTAGTTGGACGANCCATGGGCCAACATTTCAAGGAGGANTACGTTGAAACCTGAATCCANGAGATGNTCNGTTCTGTTTCGCGCATGAGCTGTACCCGATGTCCAGCCATGAACGGCTACCACCAAGGGCGCGGATGCGTCATGTTGGCNGAAGTACACTCGATAGGGTCCATGCGGTCCATCAAGGACCAGAGAGGGCCAGTCNTCATCGACAAGAGGTTCGGTTGAGTAGGGAGGCCCCTGAAGGATCCTGTCAACCCAGCGTTTGGTCCACATGTCTCAGGCATCGTTGTCTGAGTCTTCAGCGACTTCTGAGTCGCTACCGNCATCGGCNTCTTCNGTGGCTTTCGCCGCTGCTTCCGCCGCCTTCGTTGCTGCCTTTGCTGCAGCTTTCTCTTGGCGTTCTAGTTGTCGTTGGGCCAACCGGTCACCCCAGTCACCCATGCTGTCAAGACGAGCGCCCCAGCCGACGCCTCCTTCGGAAGCAACCGGCGCGTGCTTGACNAGGTAAGTTGCAAAAGCACGGTCGAACATGCCCTGATTGAGGTCACTTGCACGCTTGAACTGGCGGTCAANGATGAGGAGGGACATCAGNAGAACACCNACGGCAAACCGAATGATACCGTTTGTCTCCCCGCCCTGGCCGAGCTCACTCATGTTGAACATAACCAAACATCCACCGACGAGGAACATGAATCCAACCATGCTGTTCAGCACGGCATGGATCTTGGTGGGAGGGTTGCCGGAGGCATTGATGTATTTGGTGCGTGACACGAATTGTCCCACGTTGCGTCCAAAGCGAACGGGAATGACGAACACGTTGAGCACGTAGAGCGCCATGGCTCCGAGAATCGAAGCGGAGTTTGCAACCGTCGAATTCACGAAAACCACAACGAAGGCCGCACCAATAAGGAGGCCGTAGTTGATGATGAAATTCGAAAGAGAACCAATGAATCGAGCGGTAGCAGGCGCGATTTCAAATTCGCTAGGCAGGCCCTTTGGCCGTGCTTTGGGTTTCTTCGCC
The DNA here is from genome assembly GCA_002723635.1 of Methanobacteriota archaeon. Lineage (GTDB taxonomy): Archaea > Thermoplasmatota > Poseidoniia > Poseidoniales > Poseidoniaceae > MGIIa-L3. Next base: position 41,326 of record PBMM01000030.1, read on the forward strand.
TTCTTGGCTTTCGCAGCCTTGGCAGGTTTCGCCACTGGTTGAGCGACGGTTTGTGCGGTTGGAACAGCGGCTGCGACCGGCACGGCTGTTTCTGCGAGTGGCACGGCTGTTGTGGCCGCTGGCGCGGGAGCATTCGTGGTGGTTGAATTGGCCTTGTCTAGCAGTCCCATGTGATCACGCTCAACTGTATGTTTCGCCAATGCGGCTGTAAAGTGCGAAGTTGGGTCCTCCAACAAACGCGTTGATTGCATCATCTGGCATGTCGCCGAGCAAGACGTCGACCATAGCAAAGAAAGCAGAGCGATCATCGTGGTTGGCACCGCTTGGATTACGACCCACGCGTTCATAGAGCCCAAACTCGGGGCTTTCGAGGAAGGCATTCACGGATGCCTCGGGCAAATCGGTTCCAAGGAGATGGTCAACGATGTTGACAAATTCTGGGAACTCATCTCCGGCCACTGGGGCGGCGACAGGTACCGCCACTGGTGCGGCTACGGCAGCCGCGGGCGTTCCTCGGAGCGCACGGCGCTCTTCCATAAGCGTCCGCAACTCAGGCCGCAGGGCTTCGAGTGTGGCTGCGTCGCCAGAGGCCTTGGCTGCCTCATATTGGGGTTTCAGTTCCCGAAGGCGGTTCTCAACGACGGTCAAACGATCCACCTCAGGAGTATCAGCGACCATTTCTCCGTCCAGCAACTCGACGGTGGGGGCATCACGAACTTCTGCCAGGCGGTCATCGTGCATTTGCTTGCGGAGCACGATGATCTCGCGATCGAGTTCGTGTCCAAAGCGATCCGCATATCGGTCCAGAAGAGACCCTGCTTCTTTGCTGGTCAATCGATCAATGTGACCGTAGACTTGTTGCAAGGGCTTCTCTGTGCGCTTCGCCCACATCTCAGAGTACGCATCTGATTCCGTTGCTGGCGCTGGTGCTGGCGCTTCAGGAGCAGCAGCGGGCGGGAAAGGAGCGGGGGGGTCAGGAAGTGCAGCAGGCGCGGGCGCTGCAGGAAGTTCAGGCAACGCGGGAGGAGCAGGCAGAGGAGCCTGCGGGGGCATGCCGGGAGCCGGCAAGGGTGGAAGGTCCGGCAACGGGGGGGCGGCAGGAGCCTCTGCTTTAGCAGCCTTGCGTCGTCGACGACCCATGGTGAACCCCACCCCGTCGTCGCACTGTGCCCCTTCAAGGTTCCTCAGCATAGAGCGCTTGAATGGTCAACCTTCAGGCAACCTTTCTTGCCCAGCCCTTCAACGAAAGAAAGACCTCTTCGGCTTCTGTGACGTCGACGATGTCCCCCGATGAAGCCTCGATGTTGCGACCATGTAATCCGAATACAGCATCGTCTACGGTCATTTCCATACGGCGATCAACGTCCGAGCCAAAAACGACGGCTTCGCTCAGGGCATCGTATGCGCCCGGCCGTTCAGGATTTAGTCGTGACAACGGCAATGTGGAAACGCGGAGGCCGCATTTCCCATGCAGGCTCGTTGGCCAGCGAATTTGTCGCCTCGTATCGATGGTCACGACTTCATCCGTCTCACCCGCTGCACCCAAAACAATGGAGGCGTCCGTTGCAACCAAGTCAGCGAAGAGAATCTTTGGCCCGTCTTTCAAGACGTTGAAATTTCCTTCAAGCAATCGTTCCGCGCGGCGTGGGTCGGACAGCGTCTCCGCCAATTTACGAATAGCTGCAATCGAATGTGGTCCAGCCGTACGACCTTCGTGTGCTCGACGTCGTTGCACGCCGTCGTGAAGGCGTTTGATGTCGTCTTTCGTGGTGTCACCGGAGGTGATGCCTTGCAGAGTTGCTACGGTTGAAGCGACGCCTTCTCGAACACGTCGGCTCCAACCTCGGGCGTTTGTGTCCTTATACATCCCGAACCGGCCAGCCACGTCGACACCTTCACCACGGATGTGAGCGACAAGCTCACGGCGAGCGTCTGAATCCAAGTGAACCAGGTTCGGGTCTCGATAGTGAAGATGAAACCCCCGGTGGCCAGAGAAGGTCACGTGGAGGTAATCTTCCCTGAAACCAAATTCTGGTTCTAGAAACTCCGACCACAGTGTCCAAGCCTGTTCTTGAATGAGAGCGAGCATACCTGGGAAATCCCGGTCTGAAACGCCAGGAAGGTGGTCACCGTCAAGGTCGAAGATCAGGTCAGCGCCAAGCCATGACTTGTCCGCCATTTTTGCTTCGAAGGGACGTTTCCAATACGCGGTCGAATAGAAGCAAGAATGCGTGGGTCGTTGGAGTAAAAAGGAACGAACGTCTTCCATGCTGGAGAAGGACTGATGCCGCAGCGGTGCGCCTTCGCCAAAGGGGATAAACATCCATTCCCTTCGTGACAAACGCGGAGGTTGCCAGAATTCAGCGCTACGGTAGTAGCCACTGAAACGATGCGCTACTCGCGCCCAACCGTCCATTGTAGGCCGTCGATGACGACACCGCTTGAACCCATGCCTCAGCGGGCATAGAAGCGTTCGACAGTCTCACCGACGACAGTGGAGGTGTCTGCTCCAGTGGCCTCAACGTAACACGTCCAACACACGTAGTTGTTGTTGAGGACCATGGCTGCGCCGAAGGTCAACCGCTTGTTGCACATGCTGCAACGCGGGCCGATCTCACCGTTGGGGGCCTGTGCCAGCCGGATGTGGTCATGTGGCATAGTGACTCCTCGCTTAGGGGTGGAAGGCTCGGGTTTTGAGGCTTCGCTCACTCCTTGTTCCATTCAGCGCGTTCGCACCAATCCAGCAAATCAAGAGCAACTTCACACGATTCCGAGATTTCAGCAGCGTGATGGTCGAGAAAGCGTTCCAAGACCGCTCGCGATCGGCCATCTCCAATGGCGCCCATCGCTTCAGCGGCCTCATGGCGTACCATGACGTGTTCCTCTTCGTCCTCCAAGCGCTCCCAGAGCGTTGGCAGCGCCCGGGGATTTTGCATTTGACCTAGGACATAGGCGAGCTCATGGCGGAGTAAGGCGCTCGTGGAGGAAAAGGCGCTGCAAAGCGTGTCCACGGCCCCGTCAGAGCCGTCGTTCCGTAGAGCAAATACTGCCCGCATCCGCTCGAACATGCGTGCTTCTTCATCGAGCAGCACGGCACGATGGTCGGAAGAAGAACCGCGCGTGGCTGGTGGTGCGGGATCCACGGAACCGTAGTCGCTGACTTCGGGCGTGGACGAGGACAAAGTCACGCCTCCGATGCTCCGATGAAGGACATTCCGTCCACGTCGAATGAAGCGTCAACCATGCCAGCCTCAATCCCTTCCTTGAGGAAACGTCGGATGGAATCCCGTCCTTCTTGACGGTAATCGATGGTTCGGTCATTCACATACATCCCAACGAAAGCCTCGTTTGTATCGTCGTCGATGCCACGGCCCCAAGCCTTGGCAAATTCAAGGGCGGCTTCGGGAGAGCGAATTGCGTGTTCGATGGACATCTTGGTGTAGAGTGTGATGTCTTCCATGACTTGTTGTCCAAGGTCCCGACGGACAACGTTACCGCCCAAGGGCATGGGCCAGCCTCCTGTCCTCTCGTTCCACCAGATGCCGAGATCGATGAGGACCTGCAAGTCGTGGTCTTTGTATGTCAACTGTCCTTCGTGAATGATGAGGCCAGAGAGGTATCGACCCTCGAGGACACCTGGCATAATGTCGTCAAATGGCACGACTTCGATGGGGACGTCGCCCCAGGCCAAGCGCAACCCAAGGTAGGCGCTCGTCTTCAGGCCTGGCACGGCAATAGGCGCGGCGCGCGCTTCTTCTTCGGTGACGCCAGGCTTCGTGATGATCATGGGTCCATATCCCTCGCCCATCGATGCGCCGCAGTTCATCAACGCGTAACGGTCGGCGATGTCAGGAAAGGCATGAATAGAAACCGCTGAGACCTCAAGTTCGCTGTTCATGGCCCTGTGATTGAGCGTTTCAATGTCCTGCAATTCGTGGACAAACACGTACCCGGGAGTAGGAAAGGCTCCGGTCGTCAGCGCGTGGAACATGAAGGCATCGTCCGGGTCAGGAGAATGGCCAATTCTGACGATCTTTTCACCGGCCTCGTTCGTTGGAAGCGCTGCGCCCATGTGCCGGGGTCCAACCCGCACTTCAAGAAGGCACCTCTCACGCCATCGGAGCGACGGCTTCCCACGCCCAACGTGGAGATTGGTTCAGCCCGCATGCTCGTTCCAAAAAGGCGTGGAGTCCAACATGATCTTCTGGAGCAAGACGATTGAAGACCTCACCGAAGTAACGGTCCAAACGATCCATAGACAATCCCGTGTGAGCATGGGCTCGTTCGAGTACGGCCTGACGGGCATCAGGCTCTCGCTCGAACGCCAACAGCCGCTTCAAAAGCGCTGCATGAGCCTCAGCAACGAGCTCCTTCGGCGTGTCGGCTCTAGCGACAAACACGCCAAACACCATTGGCAAACCAGTGCGTTCGACCCACGCCTGGCTCAAATCCATTTGAACGAGGTTGGGGTGAAGCGCTGCACCATCTAGTGCCCTGTCCCCGATAATCAGCGCACCGTCGGCCACATCCAACATTCCATCGAGGTCAGGGCCCATCTGAGTGTAGGTCACGTCATGATTGAATTGAGACACGAGCCATCGTAAAAGGGCCACAGAGGAAGCTGAATCAGATGGAATCGCGATGGTTTTCATTTGCTCAATCGGCATATCACCGAACAGAAGCACGCTGCCGACTTCACCCGCTGAACTGATTCCCACGTCGGGTACGAGGACCAAGTCCTCATGATGACGGGCGTAGTCCGCGGCAGGGATGGGGGCCAGAACACAGTCCCTGCGCAGGATATGTCCTGTGAGCCACGAGGGTGGAGCAGCTAGCACCGACCATGACGCATCCAGGCCGGTGAACAACGGATCGCAATTGATGAAGGCCACACGACCGATCGTCCGAGTCCATGTCGCTGTCATGCATTCACCTCATTTGCTGGCCATCGTTAGTGCACGCCGCTTTGGCTTCGGCGGAGCGACGTAGCGTGTGAAGGATGTGTAGTCAGAATTACGCTCGTACGGTTCCGCTCCAGCGTCCTGAATGAGACGGGCCATACGACGTCGATCGGCATCCAAGGGGGCGGTGGAACCGGCAAGATGCATGATGGATTCCTTGTGGACGGTCCCGTCGATATCGTCTGCACCAAATCGCAACGCGAGTTCACCCAATCCGTCTCCAACGTTCATACGGTAGGCCTTGATGTGCGGAATGCTGTCGAGCATGAGCCTCGAAATCGCAATGGTGCGCAACACTTCGGCTCCGGTGGCCAGTTGTGCCTGGGGTAAGCGTGAGTGGTCTGGGAGGAATGGGTAAGGTACGAAGCACTGGAAACCACCCGTGGCATCGGCCACCTCGCGCAACCGCAGCATGTGGACGACCCGTTGCTCGAGGCTTTCCACCGTGCCGAAGAGCATGGTGCAGTTGCTGACATGGCCCAATTCGTGGACAGCGGTGTGAATGTCGAGGTATTCTTGGCTGCTTTCTTTCCCATTGCAAATGATGGCGCGAACTTCGTCGTCGAGAATCTCAGCCCCGCCGCCAGGAAGTTGGTCAAGGCCAGCATCGAACAGGCGTCTCAACGTGTCATGAACGGAAAGGTTGGATTGCTGAGCAAGGTGTTTCACTTCCACAGCAGTCAATGCTTTGATTGACACATGAGGATAAGCTGCCTTGGCGGCAGAGAACATGGCCTCGTATGTCGACACGTCCCACTCGGGGTGCAACCCGCCGACAGAATGGACTTCTGTGACGTGATCGGCGTAACGTCCGAGATCCTCGACGTAAGCCTCTGTGTCAAATGCGTAGGCGTCATCCTGCCGTTTTGAACGACGGAATGCGCAAAAGCGACAAGCAAGGGCGCAAACATTGGTCGGGTTGATGTGGACGTTGTGGTTAAAGAAGGCCCGGCGGCCGAAGCGAGCTTCCTTGGCCAAGAGGGCGAGGCGACCAATCTCCGGCAAATCGGGATGGTTGTACAAAAGCAGGCCATGCTCAAGTTCGAGGCGCCCACCTGAAGCCAACTGCTCAATCACCGGTGCCAAGCCCTCGCTCCACGATTCAGCATGAACAGAAGCCAAGAAGTGTTCGTGCCATTCGTGGTTCGCTCCGGCGGCCTTGTGCTCAGCACGGACGGCCGCCATGCGAATTTCTCAAGCCCGGAACGTTTCAACATGGTGTTTACACCGTGTCGGTCTTCGTCAAGGCCAAGCGGATGATTTTTCTGAATTCATCCATGACCAAAACGGTCGATGCAACAAGGATCACGACAAGCCAATCCTGTGATTCCAATGTCGTGGTCTTGAGAAGATCACCCACGACAACGTCACCAAAGGGCAAGCCAATGTTGGCACCTTGCACGAACATCAACAGCAGACCCATCGAAATCATGGTGGCATAGTTGATGGCGCGGTTGGAAAAGAGGCCAAGGTCAAACACAACCGAACGTTCACCGGAACGGCAGTTGAGGACGTTAAACAACTGATACACGATGAACACAGAGAAAGCCATGGTGCGGGAGTGGCGTAATTCCTGTTGCCATGCATCGTACAAGGGTCCTGAACCGGTTTCTTCTTGTTCAAGGCAAGAAGCTACGTCAAAGTCAGCGCCCATGCCCTGGCATGGACCAGTGATGATTTCACCACCGGCGAGTCCGAAGACGATCATCGTACCCGTGACCATCACTGCCCCGAGGAAGAGAATCAGTGAGATGTCCTGTACGTTTGGCAAGGGTTCACCGACAGGCCTAGGCGGTCGGTCCATGACTTCACCGTGGCGTTTTTCCATGCCCAATGCCACGGCAGGCGGTCCGTCCATCAGGATGTTAATCACCAAGATTTGCGTGGCGGTCAGAGGCAATTCCCACCCCAACACTAGGGTGCTGACAAACAGCAAGAGAACAGCAGCAACGTTCGTGGATATTTGGTAACGGACAAAGTTACGAATGTTTGAGTAGATCTTCCTACCTTCTTCCACGGCTTGAACGATGTTGGCGAAGTTGTCGTCTTGCAATATCATGTCTGCAGCGTCTTTCGCAACGTCCGTGCCAGCGATGCCCATCGCAACGCCGATGTTGGCTTGCGCAAGAGCGGGCGCGTCGTTGACGCCGTCGCCGGTCATTGCGACGACATGGCCTTTCTCTTGGAGGGCTGTCACGATACGCATCTTGTCCACTGGAGTCACGCGGGAGTAAATGCTGGCCCCTTCCACACGACGACGAAGGTCATCTTCGTCCATGTCCCGAAGTTCTCGACCGCTGATGGAGGACCCATCGTCACATCCAAGTTCCTGTGCTATGGCTTCTGCCGTGGCTTGCTGGTCTCCAGTGATCATCTTCACATCGATGCCGGCTTTATGGCATCGTGCGATGGCATCCGCCACTTCTGCACGCGGTGGATCAATAATACCAACGGACCCAAGAAGAATCAGATTCTCTTCAAGCGACACATCAGGGTCGAGGATTTCGTCATCGTCGAGTTGACGAGCACCGAAGGTGATCACGCGCATGGCCCGGTCGGCCAATTCTCCCACACGGTCATCGTAGCCTTCAGCCTCCTGAGCAGAAAAGGCAACGGCTTCGCCTTCTTCGAAGCGTTGTGTGCACAATGGGAGGACTGAAGATGTTGCACCTTTCACAAAGAGCCAACGCTCTCCCTGGTATTCATGAACGGTTGACATTCGCTTGCGAACGCTGTCAAAGACCTGTTCGTGAAGACGAGGGTGAAGGGAAGCAAACTTCGTCACGTCCCCGTTCAGCTTCCATCCCGCGACGGCGCAAGCTGCATCGGTGGGATCTCCAATCGCCGACCAGAGGCCTTCCTCTTGTTGAATGACCGCGTTGTGCGACAATGAGAGGCCTGCAGCAAGAAGGCGGAACGGAATTGCTCGCTGGAGGGTGGATGTCGCCTCTTCGTCAAGTGATTGACCATCGCGCTCCAAGGTGCCGATTGGCTTGTATCCTTCACCGCCTACGTCAAAGGTCTGATCATAGGTGGCAAGGGCCTTGACCGTCATTTGATTGGTGGTCAAGGTTCCGGTTTTATCCGAGCAGATGACGGTGGTGGAACCAAGAGTTTCAACGGCTTTCATTTGGCGGATGATGGCACGATGACGGGCCATGTTACGCATGCCCAATGATAGCGTGATGACCAGAATGATGGGCAACCCTTCGGGTACAATGGCCACAAAGATGGCAATCGCGACGATGAATTGGTCAACAACAACGGAGAACAGATCGCCTTGTCCATCGATGATGGCTTTTCCAAGTTCGACGCCAACAATGACAACCGCCACAAGCAGTGCAATGAAGCCAAGGAAGCGACCGAGTGATTCGAGTTTCAATTCGAGCGGCGTTTTCGGAGGCTCAGCTTCTTGAATATCAGCAGCAATGCGACCAAGTTGGGTTTCCATGCCGATGCCGACGACCAACCCCTTTCCGCGGCCTGTGGACACGGTCGTGCCCATGTAGGCCATGTTGTCACGCTCGGCGAGAAGAAGGTCTTCTGCGAGCGCATCTGCACCCTTTTTGCGCGGGAGAGACTCGCCCGTCAACGCTGACTCGTCCACGGTGAATTGCATAGTAGAGGTCAACCGGACGTCGGCCGGAACCTTTTGGCCCTCTTCGAGGCGAACGAGGTCGCCCGGGAGCAACATGTCGGCGGGGATTTCGATGTCCCTTCCATCACGAACAACAACGCATTGGCTGACCACACTGGACTTGAGGCGTTCGACGGCCTCCTCTGCTTTACCTTCCTGCCAGTAGCCAAATACCGCATTCGCAGTGAGCACGATGAAAATGAAAATTGCATCTCCGGGTTGGTCGGGGTGAATTGCAAGAGCGATTAATGCCGCTCCAATCAACAAGAAATTGAGTGGATCGTTGTATTGGTTCAGGAACCTGAGCCAAGCAGGTTCTCGTACCTTCGATGTCAGTCGGTTGAAACCATGTCGATCACGAAGTTGGAACACTTGCGCGTCGGTCAAGCCCTCAGGACCGGTTTCCAATTGCTCGGAAACACGGTCGTTTTCCAAAGCATGCCAAGGAATTCCTTCCCCTCTTTGGGGATGGACCGATGGAGCCATGTTTGTGAACGACAACATGGTTTGCCCATGAAGATGATGGTCGCTCACCTTCGGCCGATGCTTTGACGATGAACGGATGATTCGGCATGTCGTGGCCGCCACAGAAGACCCCTTCATTCCGGCCGACGTGACTGTCCCGGAGCTCACCGTCCGCGTCCTCATCGTTGGCATCGTTCTCGGGGTACTCATGACCGCTGCGAACGCATATCTTGGCCTCTATGCAGGCATGACCGTTTCGGCCAGCATTCCTGCGGCCGTGATGTCAATGATCATCCTGCGGTTGATGTTCAACGACGTTACCATTTTGGAAAACAACAGCGTTCAGACCATGGCCAGCGCCGGTGAAAGCTTGGCGGCTGGAATCATTTTCACTGTCCCTGCTTTCCTCGTTGTTGGACTCTGGACCGACATCGACTGGGGCATCACGCTCGCCATTGCGTTGCTTGGTGGATGGTTGGGGACGATGTTCACCATCGCTCTACGCCGATTGTTCATTGTAGAGGAAGCCCTTCCGTATCCCGAAGGCGTCGCTTGCCGCGAAGTCCTCGTCGCCGGAGAGGAGGGCGGAGATGGCATGGTCGCCATTCTCTATGCTCTCGGCATCGGTGCCTTGTACGGCTTCGTGGTAAAGGTCACAGCCGCTGTGCACCATGCAGTGGAAGGTGCGATAAGTTTCCTTGGCACCCGACTTTATGCTGGTGCAGACCTCTCAGTAGCCTTATTTTCCGTTGGCTTCATCGTTGGACTCCGCATTGCTTCGTTCATTTTCTTGGGTGGAGTGATCGGGTTCGGCATCCTCACGCCCGTGTACGGCCTTGTCAATGGTTGGCCGGAAGGGGACATTACGGTAGGATTCACGTCGATTTTCCTTAGCCAAATCCGCTACATCGGCGTTGGAGCAATGGTTGTTGGCGGCGTCCATACCCTTTGGATGATGAGGAAAACCATCGTGGAAGGCCTCTCTGGTGCATTCAAGGCTACGGACGGAGAGGCTGAACTCTTGCTCCGGACGGAACAGGACATCCCGCTTCGCTACGTGGCCATGGTGGTCGCGGGTCTCGTTGTGTTGA
>PBMM01000031.1 GCA_002723635.1 Methanobacteriota archaeon
CCCGAATCTGCAACCAAGAGGAGTAGTTGTCGTTGGTCTCGTTCCATCCCTTGGCGTGCTCGTACCAGTCTGGGATCATGTCGCCATCGGTGTCGTTATCCATCGGGTTGGTGCCGTACTTGAACACCTCACGGCCGTCGGTCAAGTTGTAATCTCGCACGTGCGCAACCACCTGTCCGTTTTCCACGGTCGTCTTGTAGGCCACACTGTCACTGTCAGTATCGTTGAGATCGGGACGTGTTCCGTTTTCGTACTCCATCCAATTCGTGAACGGTAAATCGCCGACCCCTTGCTGAATCGTGTCTCCAGAGGGGGAGAAGCTCCTGCTGGACCATGAACCAAGAGGCGCGGGCGTGTCGAACGACGTGCGGTCATACCATCCGTCGCTGTCCCCGTCGTGGTCGATGTCGAATGGATTGAGCGGGTTTGCCGCCCAACGAAGCGCGGTCGAAGGGTCCGGCATGTCGTAGCGCGCGTAGCAGTATTCCCAGCCGTCTGGCAAACCGTCGCTGTCGGAGTCAGGATGCGTTGGATCGGCGACGCCAAGCAGTGTACGGTTGAAGTTGTTGGAATCAAGGCTGTTGATCGCCGACATGCGGTCCGCGCTGTCCGCTCCTTTCGCGACGAAATCGTCGTAGAGCGCAGCCCGAGCAAAGAAGGACGTCAAACCCGCCTCGCTCATGTAGGCCGACATCGCATCATCGCCAAAGGAGACGACGCCGACTTCGACGGGTACGGTGAATCTGGCGATGTATTTGCCCCACGTTCTGGCTTCCCATTCACGCAAATTGCTGAAGGTTTCATTGGCGTCGATTTGACCGTCTCCGTCACAGTCCCAGCTGTCGCCGTCCGAGTCAAGGTTGACGTCTGAATCGATGAGCGGGTTCATGCCCCACCGGTTTTCTTCCAGGTCCCACGACGTGAACCAATACTCGAAACCATCGTTCATGCCGTCGTCATCGGTGTCCTCGTTCGTGGGATCGCTCAGACCCATCAAGAAGGAGATGAATTCCGACGGAACTTCTCCCTGCTGCCAGCTGTTGAAATCCGTCAAGTAGCGCTTTCCACGCGTGTCTTTGTCGATGAGGATGCGGAAGATGCGCTGCGCCTTTTCGTTCGGCTGTTGATTGTCACCGTCGATGTGGAAGAGGGGAGCGTCCGCCGGGTGCACCTCACCGTTGTCGGGCTGTTCGAATGCCAAGGCCAATTCTTGGCGATCGAGCAAGCCATCGCCGTCGGCGTCGAAATCGCCGTCACCGGCCACCAACGGATTGAGGGTCCACGTTTGGGCGGATTCATTCCAAGCCGTGAAGAGGACTTCCATGCCGTCGATGATGCCGTCGCCGTCGGTGTCAGGGTTGTTGGGGTCAGCGGTTGGCCCGCTGCTGTTCAAGACGGCCTCGGACACAAAGGAACCGAACGATTCGCTCACAAGAATGGTGGGCCATTGTTGCAATGTCGGGGCTGTTCCAATGGTGGTCACGAAGAATTGCGGGCTGGATTGGACGTTGGCCAGAACGTTCAGCGCCGGGTCAATCGCGTTGTACTCCTCCCAATTGGTCATCCCGTCGTCGTCAGCGTCAAGGAAGCGGTCGGTGCGGTCGATGGGATTCAGCGTCCAACTGTCCTCAAGCACCGCCCAACGTGCGAAGTGAATCTCCCAACCGTCGGGCATCCCGTCGCTGTCGCTGTCCGGATCGAGCGGGTCCGTCGATCCGACGGCGGTGGGCACGGCCGTGGCCAAGGTGGCCATATCTGCATCGTCGATGAAGCCGTGCGCTGGTTCATCACCAAGCAACATGCCTTGGAAGAGGTTCAAATCGAGGCCTTCGGGAATCTCGTACGGGGCAAAACTGACCGCGCCGTTAACGACCTCGAGGTCCTTCAAGTGGAATTCGAGCCAGTTCACGTAGGCCTCACCGGGAGCGAGCAATCCGTCGAGATTGACGTCAAAACCGTCACCGTCAGGGTTCTGGAGAGCATCGCTGCCATTCAGCGGGTTGACACCAACGCGCATGGGGTCATAGGAGCACAAACCCCCGGCTTCCCAACCGTCGGTCATCGTGTCGCCGTCAGAGTCAGGGTTGTTGGGATCGGCTTCGACCCACAACGCTGCCGCATCAGGCGATTCACCGTGGGACTCAACGAGGTCACCACGCATGGCCAAGTCTTGCATTACGCCCCACTGATATTCACAGATGTTCGCAAGGCCATCGCGGTCGGCGTCCCAAAGGGCGTCGTCCGCGCGCATCGGATCAAGGGTCCAATTGTTGCCGCCGTCGAAACTGGTGCCGACCCAACGGCGGTGTTCGAGTTCCCAACCGTCGGGCATTCCGTCACCGTCGGAATCGGGATTTGTGGGGTCCGTTGCCTTGTCCGTCGGTGCGTTTTGGAGGTAAGTGAGGTTGGCCGCAGCACCAACATCGCTGTCGCACAGGTAGGTCATTTGGAAATCGTAGTAGCACCACAGGGTGCTTGTCGAAAGGTGGAATGCATGGACCTCAGCGCCATCCGTGGCACCGTCCATGTCGGTGTCAGGGTCAGAGGGGTCCGTGCTGTCGTATCCGCCAGAGGTGATGGCGATGTACCGATATTCGTCGAGGTTGCTCCACAAACGGTCGTCGGCAAATCCGTCAAGGTCCTTGTCCAAACCGTCGCCGTCAGGATCCAACACAGCATCCCACGGATCGGTCGGATCCAAGCCGTAAATCAACTCCCAACCGTCGGTCATACCGTCGAAATCGGAATCGTTGCTGACCGGCGACATCAGCGCCTGATTGGCAAAGCGGCCTGGCGCTGCTCCGCCGAGCACACGGAGCACGCCGTCCACTTCAACGGTAGCCAGCGAAGCCAATTCACCAGGAAGGAGGGCTTGTTCTCTTGCGCCATACGTGGCTTCACGACCGCCGTCAACTGCCCAAAGGCCCCACGCGGTTCCTACCAGAAGAGCCTCGTCCAACACGAGAACGCTGTGAACGTCATCGGCGCCAACAACGGACCGACCGTCTTGGCCAGGGTGGACCAAATCACCGCCGTGCGAAATCGTCAGCGTTCGGAGGTCCATCCGGTGCAGGCCTGAAGGCATGGCCATCCACATGGTGTCAAGCTGGTTTGGGCCGGCGCCATCAAGCACCAAGTCACGAACTTCTGCGGGAGCGTCACCGACGTTTGCTCCAATGGGCCGCAAGGGGTCGAGGTTGCGGTCCACAACCGTCGTTTCGAACGCGAAGTGGAAGAGCCAGGTCCCGTTCAGGCTGAGGTCACGGGCCGAGGCGGTTTCGAAGACCACCAGTCCTCTGTCAGTGCCGACGAAGAGCGTTGGGATTCCGTCGACACCGGGAGCATGCGCCAGAGCGGTCACCGTGGCGTTGGTTTCGTCGAGAGCATTACTGATCCCGGCACTGAGGTCTCCGATGACGTCCCCTGTCGGCTGAAGATCGGCACCGACGGTCCACACACCGCCCTGCCCATTGGCGCCCAGCGCGAGGACGTGCAGGCTGGAACCGTCGAGGTTCAACACGACGGCGCGTTCCAACGAAGGGGCCTCGAGATGACTCCACGTTTCCATCGGTGCGAGCATGCCGTCGTCGAGCAAGGGGATGATCTGAAGTCCGCTCGTCGAGGTCACCGCGAAGCCTTCGAATGATCCATCGACGTTCAACGGAACCATGTCCGTGAGCCGCGTTGCGTGCGGCCACCACACGTCGGTGCTGGTGTCTTCGGCCACGTCCCAATGGGTAATGCCGTGACGGGTCATGACGTACACGTCCTGGTCGTGCACATGCAAATCACGCACATCGTGGTGAAGGGTGGCGACGTTGGCGGTGGGCGAAGCCATCCGCACGGGGACTTCGACCCAGGTGTCATCAGCGCCAAAGGCCACGTGCTTCAGTCCAGAGCGGACCACGTTACCCATGTCATCGTGAACAAGGTACTCTTCGTAGGAAGACAAGGCCTCGCCGAGCGAGACGCCGGTTTCCGTGGTCACAGGGTCGCCCGTGACGTATCCGTCGCGGTCCTGGTCCCATCCGTCCTGATCCACGTCGATGAGAGCGTTGGAACGGTTGAGAGGATCAAGACCGAAATGGACCTCCCAACCGTCTGGCAGACCGTCCCCGAAGGAAGGGAAGGTGCGTCCGAGGCTGACGCCGTTCCATGCACGATGGTCACTATCGGAGTTGAGCGGATTGGTTCCAAGCCACAAGTCTTCGTCGAAGGTGCCCGTGCTGTTCGTTGTGCAGGCAGCGAGCAGGTTAGCGAAGGTCATGTTGGCCGTGGTGGAGATGTATGGCCAATCATCAAATGGGCCCCCGTCTGGAAGGCTGGCCACGCACCACAAACCGTCCAGCTCATCCACGTGGAACGGAGGCATGCCATGGCGATATTCCTCGGCAGAGGTGTACATCTCGTTGTTGTCGATGATTCCGTTGCGGTCAACGTCGAACCCGTCCTCGTCTGGGTCTTCGGCCCCCTCGCTGGCGTTCAATGGGTCGAAACGCGGGCATCGGAAGACCATGTCCACGGCGTTGTAGCCGCCCGACTGCAGGCACATCCATGCCTCAAAGCCATCCGGAAGGCCATCTCCATCGGTGTCCGAGACACGCGGATCGAGGTAGTTGCGTTCCCCGTTTTCATCGAGCAACCCCGTCAGTCCACGGGGGAAACCGGGCAAAGTGCAGTTGGCAGGGTAAGGCCAGCAGTATTCCTCCGTGGCGTTGAGTCCGTCCCGGTCAAGGTCATACTTGGCGTCCCGGGCGTCGTCACGGTCAAGGCCGGGGATGACGATCATCCGCCCGTCAGCCGTGGTTTGGTTCACCCAGTCCTCGAACAAATTTTCGTGAACGTCCGGAATGAGATCACCGTCGCTGTCGGTCACCGGGGGCGATTCACCCGTCGCTTCGTTGGGGTTGTTGGACGCCACCGGAGAAAGCGCTGGGAACTGCGACATGAACAGGAGACCTGCCACGACGGCCAAGGTGATGAGCAAGGTGCTCTGACTTCGGCGCATGAATGACCCTCTGCCGAGCACCCTCGACGCTTTGTTTGCCCTCTGCGACGCTTAAGAGGGTGGTGGAGCGGTGTTCCGACGATGATTCGACCGCGAGGTTCATTGACGCTCGCCGACGGCGCAATCAAGGCATGAGCCTGCGCATCACGCATCTTGGTTCGGGAAGCAAGGGCAACGCCACCTTGCTGGAGACCGAGCAGGTGCGCGTCTTGGTTGACCAAGGCTTCAGCGGTGCTTCCTTGGAGCGACGGCTGAAGCTTCTCGACCTCCACCCAACCGACCTCGACGCCATTCTGATCACGCACCATCACGGGGACCACGGCGGCGGGGCGTTGATCGCTCAACGTCGGTGGGGCCTCTGCGTTCACGCCAACGCGCGGACTGCAGAGGAATTGGGGCTTATCACGGACCTTTGGCAGCCTTTCGTGTCGCTTGAAGCCATTCAACTCGGGCCAGATTTGGCTGTGTTGCCCGTCCCAGTGCCGCACAGCGGTGCGGACAATGTGGCGTTCATCGCCAGCCACCAAGGTCGCAGGGCCGCCTTCATCACCGACCTTGGGTCATGGACCGACGAATTGGCACGGCATGTGCGCGGTTGCGAACACATCTCGGTTGAAGCCAACTACGACAGTCGCCTTCTCGAACGGGGCCCGTACCCTCGCAACCTGAAAGAGAGAATTAGCGGCCGAGGAGGTCACTTGTCCAACGACCAAACCGGAGCCTTCCTCGCCGAAGTGGTCACCGATGCAACGACGTCCATCACCCTAACACACCTTTCCGACATGAACAACCGGCCCCACCTCGCAGAATCCACCGTGCTCTACCACCTTGACGAGCGCTTCCAAGGCGACATTCACCTGTCCATGCAAGACGGTCCTGAATTCAGCGTTTTTTTGGGCGATGCGGTGGACGTGAAAAAGGCTCCAGAAGACCACGCAGCCCTCAGCCTCCAACGTGAAGGCTCATAGACGGATGCAGCGGTCCTCGCACCATGGACGCCCGCATGCACCGCGCGGACCGTCCTTGCCGCAACGAGCAAGCCGTCAGCGAAGTGCTCGGCGTCATCATGCTTCTCGCCATGGTGATGACCATCATGGCCGGCGTCATCGCCTTCCTGCAACCCTACCTCACGGACTTTGAGGACAACGTCAACTGGAAGAGCGCAAACGGGATTGCGGACAGGCTGGACGATCGGTTGGCCGTGGCGGGTGCTTCTCCAGAAGAAGTGGGCGTGCGGACGACCTTTGCGATTCAGTCCACAGAAATTCAACCCCTGGACTTCGTGGAAACGTGGAATATTGAGGCTGATTTATCGCCGAACGATGCCATCGTGGTTGAACGCGTAGACGAGTCGTCCTTCACGGTCAGCATGACCAACGGCACGGCACGTTCGGCGAGCATTACCACAGCGCTGGGAACGGAAACTTACGTGGTGGGCTTGGCGAACGCTACAGAACCCATTGAGCATAACGTCGGTTCCGAACATTGGTCGATCATCACGGTCTACGATGCCGATGATCAAGCCATCCACCGATCGGTGTCGTGGATCCTGTCTGGCCTCGAAGTCAGCACTGAACTTGGGCAAGGCGACCATAGGATAGCCATGGTGAACCATGGGCGTGCAGAACGCTTTGGCGACGACACGTGGGACCTGCAACAGACGCCGCTGGTTCACCTTGACACGTTGGTTAACGGCGAAGTTCGACTGACCATGGCGCTGAGGGACGTCACCACGACCGGAAGCATCGGCAGCGGACGTGTCCCTCTGGATTTCGTGTCCCTGGGCGGCTTGACCGTCTTCTCAGAAGAAGTCTGGAACCTGAGGTTCACCATGCGTAACGTCATCGATCAGATTGTGACGCCCCAAATCCACGACGCGTGGCTGACCGACTACACGCTCAACCGTGCCGCAGGCACGCTTGACCAGCACGTGGGCATCAGCCCATGGCAGCGCGCCTCGGGAACGGATGGATTTACCGTCCAAACGGCCGGCGCTCCCTTGCACTTCGAACTCGACGTGTCCCGGATTGAGGTGAGGCGTTGAAGCTTCACCGCGAAGACGAGGCGGTGTCCTCGACCATCGCCACCGTGCTGCTGTTCGGCGGCGTGGTCAGTATCATTGGCATGATGATGGCGTCGATGATGCCGGTCATCCTCGAAATGCAAGGCTCCATCGAACGCAACGACATGGCCGCTCAAATGGGCCTCTTGGCCCAGCGTGCCGATGCCTTGGCAGAAACAGGGATGCCTGGCGACGCGGCCCACGTCGAAATCCGACCGATCGACGGACAACTCCGTTGGGACGAAACCGCCAGCGGCATGTGGTATGCGGCCACATGGGCCGAATCCCACACTCTCCGGTCACGCGGGCTCCTCGATTTCGATGCTGAATTCGACGTACGACATCAGGAATCTGAAACAACAGCAGTGTGCTTGGATGACCTCCGTTTGGGCGCGGACCGACCCTTCCACTACACCACGCCTTCCTGGGTGGAATCCATGGTGATCAGCGTCACGCCCGGCGTGGCAGAAACCCTCGGGCCGGTGAAGGTGAGACCATCCTCCGGCGGCGAAGACCTTGCTTTGCGCGCGGGCGACGTAGTCCTACTCGATCCAGCCCCGGCTGCCCTCAGTTCTGATGCCGCCCTAACCGTGGTGTACCTCCGAGGTGAAGGAGGCGCTTTCCTCGCCACCCCAAGCGACCAAGACCCTGTTGACGGAACTGGTCGTGCATGGACCACCCCGTTGCCCGCTGGCGTGCACCGGGTGCATCTGACTTCGGCCGACCGGGCCATGGTGGATTGGAACGTTGGCGAAACACGTGAACGCGTCATCATGAACGCAACCTCGCAAGCCCAGGTGGCCTACGGCATGAGCCTAGACCTCAACTTGACCGCACCCTCGATGCTTCACGTCACCAGCAGTGCACCGGCCGACATGATGGTTCACGTCGACCACCACGAAGAGCACGGGCGTGTGCCGCTAAACGCGCACCGTGGCCCAATGATGGGCACCCAATTCCTTCCCCCCGATGCTCAAGGTCATCTCATCCTGTCCAACCCAGGCACGGAATCCGTCACTGTCACATGGCGTGGTGACGGCCGAACCGTGCCCGCCGGAAGCCATGTGGACGTCGCATGGCCGCCCACCGGCGCTCAAGGCCCGGCATGGCTCACGGCCCAAGGACGACTTGGTGCAACGTGGGTGGCGGGCAACGGAAGCGCAGACGGCGTGCGACTGCTCCCCGCTGGCGATACTGGGGCTGCTTCAGGTCTTGTCTTTGATGTTCGAGACAGCGCCTTCACGACGCATGAGGTGATGTTGTCCGGTGTTCGAAGTGCCGTCGACGTGGACAACACAAGCATCGAATTGGACGCGGAGGGCAACACGAGTTTCACCTCCGACACCCTGCAATACTCGAGAATCAACGCCACCGGGCACGGCGTGAGGGTGACGGAAATCGTTGGCGACCACGGGGCAACAATCGGACTCCATGACGGGGAAGCACGCTGCTTGGCCGTGGGAGTCGAAGCTAGCGGCTGGGTCAGGCTTGATCTGCCGTGGAGCCCCACCCTCGGGTTTGAACCCCAAGACCAAGCCGCAGCATGGCGCTCTGGCGTGCACCCCTCAGGGCTGGAAATGCGCGTCCACGGCGTTGTGGACGGGGACGACCTCCACCCCATCGGAAGCGTGTATGCCGTGCATCTTTCTCGGCTGCAGTACGCATTCCAATCCTCCATCATCGGCATGGAAGTCGCCTATTCGGGCGGCGCGGTGATGACCAACCATCCTGAATTTGACCCGCTTGTGCTGCGTTCACCGACCGACCGTGGTGGACCTGGACCGCGCTTTGCGGCCACCATCCCTGCCATGCATCCTAGCGTCAACAGCCCGGAAGGTTCCGGCGCTGTGGACCTCACCCTGACGCTTCAATCGCGTGACGTGATGGCTTCTGCGCCTGCACATGAAGTCCGACGTGGGTGGACAGGACCATACGGAGGAGCCGTGGCAGAGACGGGGTCCTATGCCCTCGAAGGAAGTGCGGATTGGACGGTCTACCCCGGGCGCCTCGACTTGCTCGACGACTACGTAGGATGGGTCCCTGATCCCGCCTTGGGCACCTCCGAATCCGTGTGGCACACCGGCGGTGACGTGGTCCAATTCTCGTTGCAAATCGCCCTCTTGGAAGTCAGCATGCGTGAGGTGAACGTATGACGCGTCTCAGCCGGAACGAGGAAGCTGCTGCCACGGAACTTGGCTACGTCTTCACGTTCCTCTTGGGCGTCGTGCTGCTCAGTGTCTTTGGCGTGTGGGCGTACAGCATCGAAACGGCCACACGTGAGCGCTGGAACAACGCTGCAATCCAAGCGAACCTCGACGATGTGGCAGAAGCCGTGGAACGTGCGGACGACGCGGCCCGCCTCGATGCAGGCTTGCGGTACGTTGAGCGAGTCGACTGGCGCGCTTCGGAGGCCGATGAAACCACGATGACGCTCGTGCTGCAGCAGGACCTGTTGCGCTTGGATCACGGCTCTGGTGATTTGGACGCCGAAGTGCTGTTGTCAGGGCTCGGCCCGGCCACGCACGAAGGTGAAGTGGTGCTTGCTGGCGTCGAAGCGGTTTGGGTAATCTACGATCAAGGCGTCACGCGAATTGCGCTCATACCCCCGTTAGACACGCTCAGCGATTCATGACCGCCGCATGGACCTGCGCCTGCACGTCCCGCATTCGAGATTTGGCGCCCAATTCTCGGAACACCGTCAACGCACGCTGAAGGTATTCCATTCGGCGTTGCTTGTCGG
The DNA here is from genome assembly GCA_002723635.1 of Methanobacteriota archaeon. Classification (GTDB taxonomy): domain Archaea; phylum Thermoplasmatota; class Poseidoniia; order Poseidoniales; family Poseidoniaceae; genus MGIIa-L3. Next base: position 9,811 of record PBMM01000031.1, read on the forward strand.
GAGTGACCCCGCCAAGTTTCGACAGCAATTCACCGATTTGCATCCTGAGGTCGTTGGCTTCAGCGATAACGAGAGCCTGACGGTATTGCTCTGTGGCCTCTTCGACCCGGCCTCCGTCCTCGTGAACTTCCCCGAGAAGGATGCTGANCTCGACGGTCGCCAGCACATCGCCACCCAGCGAGAGGGCCTCAACTGCGCTTGAGTAGTGGTGAAGGGCCAATTCCGTGTCCTTCATTTTCGCGTAGTATCGTCCCAACACCGCTTGTGCACGTGCATGGAGCATCGCTTCATNCCCACCATCCGTGCTTTCGAAGGCCGTGATGGCGTGGTCGCGCGCACGGTCGATTTCTCCCAAATCGAGGAAGGCGCGGGCTAGGCTGATGCGCGACCCGACCAACGCATCGGGTGTCCCGCTGGTGCTGAGGATGGTTTCCACCTGAGCGTACGCTTCCAAGGCTGCCTTCTGGTCGTTCTTTCGTCGCAACAAGTAGCCCATGTTGTTGTAGGTACGNGTGGCGCCTTGTTCGTCTTCGAGCGCGATGAAGCCCTCAAGCGCTTCCCTGTGAAGGGACAGGGCCTCNTCTGGATGGCCTTGCTTCAGAGCAACGTCCGCCAAAGTCGAGCGGACCTCAGAGGCCGTTCGGCGATCCCCAGCATCCATCGCACCGTCCAGCGCAGCGGCGAGGGCCTCATGCGCTTCTTCCAAGCGGCCCTGCAAGGCGAGCACCTCGCCTGACAGCTGATGCAAACGTGCGGCTTCGGACCGCTCAAGGTCCGCAAAAGGAACGCGTTCGAGAAGAGTCAGGACCTCCATGTGCCCCTTGCTGACTAAGCCTCGCCCTTCATTGTTCAACAGGTGTACGGCGTCCTCAAGTTCGTCGCATTCCAGGAGATGGTGGATGTATTCGACCAATTGTTCAGCCGTGGCGTGATGGTCNGCGTACCAAGCAATGCACCGTCGATGGAGATCTTGGCGTTGTTGCTGATCGAGGCTGCGGAGAAGAAATTCGCGAATAAGGTCGTGCACGTCGAACATGCTGCTGTCTGCTTGGCGGGCCANTCCTTGGTCCACAAGCGAGTCCAACACNTCGAGGTCGAGGTCTTGCTGACNGAGGGCATCGATCGACACAGATTCTCGGAACACGGACAGAGCAGCCAGCACGCGCTTTTCTTCGGCCGTCAACTTGGAGAAAATCTCCACGGAGACGTAGGTTTCCAACGATTCGTGGTACGCTCCTGCCGATGCCCCGCGGTTGATGAGTTCCAAAACCAACGGATGGCCACGGGACAGACCGTGAATGTGCAGCCATTGTTCGTCGGAAAGGTCCTCAAAACTGCTGAGCAATTGACGGGTTGCGTCCGGTTCCAGTCCATCGAGGGGAAGCACGAAACTTGAGATTCGACCCTCAGCGTCCTTTGCCGCGACCACAGGTTTGAACGAACGTGAAAACAGAACCAAACCGACCAAATCTTCGGCCTCAATGAGGTTGAGGGCCATGGCCTGGATGGTTTGGTGGAGGGTCGCGTCNGAGACCTTGTGGTAATCGTCGAGGATCACCAACGAGGGCGTGCCCGAAAGAGCGTCGACGATGAGCTGNGCTGCATCCGATGGTTGAGCAACCGGGGTCGCTGCAAGGTAGTCTGCGAAGGACGCGTCGCCCATGTTGGCCAGCCATTCGGCGATGGATTCCAAACAGGCCCGGGCGCTCTCCCAGTCCTGACATCGGTGGTAGAGCATGTTGCGACGATGTGTGAAGCGTTCGACCAATTTCCCTGCAACGGTGGTTTTCCCAATGCCGGCAATGCCGGGGACTAGAAGGGTCGTCGCTCGAGCGTCGAGCAAGCTGACCACGTGGTCAAGTTCACGTTCACGTCCGTAGAATTGCCGCACGCGGGGGAGGTCGGCCAGAGAAGTCACCAATTGCTTCTCCACGTGTTTGGAGAGGTCACGGTCCACCAAGTCGGGAGAGAGGCCGCGGACGTCCAGCACGCCGTTGTCGTCCATGTAACGGATGACGTCCACGGGGCGCATAGGGAACGGAAGGATCTCGTGCACAGACCCAAGTTCACTGCGCTTTGAGGAACCGTCCTCAAGNAGGCANTGCACCGGNTGCTCCCGCAAACGATGCCACGTTTCTTCCGCAGTGGTGATGCCGCTATCGGTCAGAAAGTACGCCTTTCGCTTGCGGGCAACGCCCGATACGTGGGCTTGGCGTTCNACCAGCAGGCCGGAATCCTTCAACGACGCAATCGCCCTTGGGACGTTGGACCGNGCAATGGCAACCGCGTTCGCAATGCCCATCTGGGACAGTGCGAAGGGGACTTCAACGCTTGACTTGTAGTCGACGTAGTCCCTGAGGTGAAGCAGGATCCTCTCCTGCACACCCGGCTTTGGATTGCCGCTCAAGTTCCAACCTCACTCGGTGGGGGGGACGTAGTTGGGGTCAGGAACCCACTGGTTGGATTCAGCGTCCCACAACCAGCCTGGATGTTGAGCGCTGCCTGCCGCTGCAGGTGTTGACGCTGCAGTCTGTTCGGCTGGAGTCTCGACTGCGGACTTCTTCGCCCACGCGTAGGGATCCGCATCGACCTGAGCCTCGGCCGCTATGGCTTCTTCTTCAAATTCCTCGTATTCGACGAAGAACGTCAGGACCACGCCAGCCAGCACCACGACGGCAAGCAAAGCACCGACGATGATCCAAATCATGGACACGCCACCTTCAGCAGCCGCCTTCGGCGTCAATTCATACATGTCGTTGCCCTTCTGGCCGTCCATTTCGAAGTAGACGCTTGTCACCGATTCGCTGTTCANCTGATTGATCGTCACGTCCATCGACCACGTACCGTCGGAAAGCACGCGCGTTGAATTCAGGCGCAGGCCGCCTGCGTCAGCGCGCACCGTCACGGTGGAACCCGGAAGACCTGTTCCGGAGAACGAGGCAGGAATGCCCGTGTCAAGGAAGTCTTCGTTGCTGTCCTTTTGGACGTCGAATTCGACCGCTCGGACNAGGAAGTTGACCCGGAACGAGTACGCGACTGAGCCGTATTCGTCCTGTGCTTCGAACATCACCTGNTCCAACGACCACTCGCTGATTTCGGTGGTGGTTTGGGCCATGCCGTCCATCGGGTTGTAGGTTGCAACGCCACGAGCGTTGATCGTGATGTAAGCAGGGTAGTCGTCGTCTTCGAACGTGGCCGGATCATCGAACACGTCGTAGATGAGCAACGTCGAATCGACGTCTGCGTCGCTGAAGAACGCGGCGAGNTNGATGCTCTCACCGGCGCCGCATCGGTCNATGCTGTTCGAGTANTTGTCACAGAAAATCGTCAGCGTTTGTGGCCAGTCNNNGCCGTTGAAGNCGGGNGCGTTGTTNTCCTTGTCGANCGGGTTGTCGATGCGAACACGGCGGGTCACTTCTTCNGAGTAATCCTCACCGTCGTAGGCACGGACGGTNATCTCGTACTGTTGGTCATGGATGTAATCCGAAGTGTCCCAAATCGCCTGCCATCCTCCGTTGGCGAGGAACTGGGTCACGATGATTTCCTCATCCGACATCAAAATTCCAGAAGCAAGGTCCAGAATCTGAACTTCAACACGGGTCACCTGTCCGTCGTTGTCAAGCGCACCGCCTTGGAGGTAGGTGTTTTCGTCGGCTCGGAGGATGCCGCCGTCGATGACAAGTTTGTCTTCGGCGTCATAGGCGTCCACCGTCACGAACGGTGGCGTGTTGTCGTTCTCGATGGTGAGCGTTCGCGTTTCCACGTTGCAACCGTCTGGCCAGTCGATGCAGAAGTCGGAATCCGCAGCCCAGACCTCAAAGGTGTATTCGCCGCTAGGCAAATCCTCGAAGTTCCACTGGTATTCCCACGCGGTCTGGCCAGGGGTGTACAAGTGCGAGAAGTAGTCGTTGGGCCCGGTGATGTTGAACCAAATCTGCTGGATGTCGGAACCTTGGACACCCACGTATGGGTCCGAGGCCGTTCCGGTGAAGAGCACCTTGCCGTTGCGGTGCGTTGAACCGTCCAGAGGCTCGTTCAGAATGAGGGTGGGGGCCACGAGGTTGAGTTTGTACTTCCGGGTCTCCTGGACCGAGTTGTCCAATCCATCGAATGAACGGACGCGGAAGGTCACGTCGCTTTCGCCTTCAGGGTGACCGGAAAGGTCCCATTCAAAGGTCCAACTCTTGAAGGGGTGGTTGTCTTTGGTAATCACACCGTTTGCACCGGACGTGTCTGTGGCGGAGTACCACGACTGACTTCCTGGCGGTTGTACTTCGACGCGCTTCACGATGCCGAATTGCTTCTCATAGGCAATTTGGTCGAGCGCATATTCGCCGGGGCTTCCGCTTCCAGCGATGCCATCCCATGCCGAACCGGTCAGGGTGACGGTGGTCGCGAAGGAAGCGCCGTCGAGCTGATCGACGACGACGCTTGGCCGAAGGTTGTCGAGGTTGATGATGTCATCAACGCCTCCGGTCAGGGTGAACGAGAAGGTCTTCTCGCCCTTGCCGAATTTGTAGGCCTCAACCGTGTAGAAGGCCTGTTCGCGGCCGTTTGTGCAGTCTTCGTCTGCCGCGTCTACCTTGGTGTCGCCGTCGTTATCGTAACCGTCAGCGCAAGAGTTCTCGTCGATGGATTCCACAGCAGGTGTCCCGGGAACGTCAACGGAGGTGTCTCCCACGATGTGGTTCCAGTTGCGATCAATCAGGAAGTCGCTTGGGAGCGAGACAAAGTCCGTGAAACCGAACGGGTCAGTCTCCAATTCGTACAGCGGCAAACCAACGGAGTCACGGATGACAACCGTTGCATCAGCAACGTTCGAACCGGCTGCTTTGACCTGATAGCGAACCAATTCACCCATGCGCACTTGTGTGCCCCACTCTGAGTTTTGATTCTGCACGAAAATCTTTGACGTGTCGAAGTTTTGTAGATCTGCGTAGGAGAAGACGGTCGAGTTGGTCACCAATTCGATGGCCAGAGGCATGTCGCGTGGGGGAAGTTCAGCGGACACGGGGAGTTGTAGGCATTCGTTTGTCACGTACGGACACTCGGCACCTTCCCAAGCCAGCATCACAGGATACCCTGAGTTGACGTCTGGGATGTACTCGGATTGAACAGTAATGCGCGATTCGGTCACGTTGTAGATCTGGGAAGCATTGGTCCACGTGTTGTCGGAGAAGTAACCAATGGATCCGTACTTGTTGCCGTAGTTGTCGTCAAATTGAGAGATGCGAACGGCGAAGTCGCCGGTCTCCATCGAGTTGCCTTGCACGTTCACAATGCCACCGTTGACGCGAATCGCGTCACCTTGGTTGTTGGTCACGACGTTGTCTTCGATGGTGGCGCTGGCCATGAACACGTGGATGGCGGGGCAAGGGAAATCGCCGCCATACATGTAGTTGGAGTTGCATGTTCCAGAGTTGTTTTCGATGATGTTGTTGGCGAAATACATGCGGTTCGCACTGGGAGCAGGGACGCTCCAGCCTTGGTCCTTGTAGTGGTATTCGCCGAGCACCACCGGTTCGAACGTGGTGTCATGAATCGTGTTGTTTTCGGCAATGACGTCCGAGGAGCCGTAAATCCACAAGCCGTTGTAACCTTCAATCGGGCCGATGTCGTTGTTGTAAATTTCAACGTACGAGGAGCGGATACCAAAACCGGAACCGCTGCTTGCTCCTGAGATGGTGTTCCCNGTAGCGGAAACGCGTGCACCATCGTATGCAGTGATGCCCGCACCTTCACCCGTGGTAATCTCGTTGTCGTCGACGTAGAGAATGTGCTCAATGTCACCGGTTTGCTTGAANGAGTTGGTATCGATGGCGTTGCAGAGGGTGTCAACCGTCGAGTTGGTCAGCCACCCTGATGTGCCGCGCATGAAGACACCGTAGGCGTTGTCGCTGATGTCCAATCGGTCCAAGCGAATGTAGGAGTCCTCGGTGTAAATCATGGAAAATCCACCACCTTGGTTGCCACACTGAGCTTCGGTGTCTCCGGTGAACGTGGAATCTGCAACTTGCATCGTCGAGAGGATGCCGAGCCCAGCTCCGTAGGCCTGGATAGAGGCGGCCTTGTAGGACTGTTCGTCCACACCGAGCGTGAATTGAGAGTTGGTGATCATCGGAGACGCTGCGTTCACGGCGATGATGTTGCTGGTGTTGATGTCCGTGAACGACAGGCCGTTTACGTCCATGCTAGCTCCGTCGAAGACCAGCGCACCAAACAACCACTTCTGGGCGTTCGAAGAGTAAACGGGGATGCCGTAGGCTTTCTCGAAGTGGACGAAGTTGAGGCTGGTCAGGGCCTCGTCAATCGTATCCCGCACAATCATTCCACCGCCGCAGGCCGCGTCTTGGTTGTAGAGAGGGACTTGACCGCCGGGGGAGTAGCACCATCCGTAGGCCGTGGCGTCCGCAGGAGTTCCCCACAGGAAGCGCACAGGAGAACTGGTGCTGCCTTGCGTTGCACCGCAGGTGGTGTCACCCGCGCAGATTGCACCGCGGATCTGCAGGTATTTTCCTGCAGGCACGTTGATGGTCGTGCCGGCGTTGATGACCAACTTGGCACCTTCTGCCACCGTCACGTTGCCGGTCAGCGTGTGGGTCCCAGACCACGTTTCGGTACCGACGACGATGCCAGCCTTGGTCTCGTTGTTTGCAGATACGGTTGGGACGGTGACCATTCCAACCATCAAAGACAGCAAGAGGATGGTCACAAGGGAGAGGCTGCTGAAGGGTCGTGACTTGGACACGGTATCCACCGTGTCTGCGTTGTCCAGACCGGATATAACGCTGTGGGGCTTTTTGCGCCGCCAAGAATATCGATATCTCTTGGATGTATCAATATCGGTTGGATTGAAATTGCACTTGACACAATGGTTCATTCCACTGAGGGACACGTAGGATCGACCTGCTCAAACCACGCTTTTGCGTTCAGCATCCCGTACCCAGTGCTCGTGTCATGGGTGCTTCCAAGGGCTTCGCGGAGGGCGAATTTGACGTGTTCAATGCAACGATCGTCCTCAACAATGAGTTCAGGATGGGCTTCCAAAATCATCGCAAGGGCTGAACTGACCAACACGGTGGAAACGGAGGTGCCGCTGGAAGCATACCACGCATCGTCTGAACCTGTTGAAATGACATTCACACCTGGGGCGATGACCTCTGGTTTCTCGTTTGGAGCATCGCCGCTGCCGTCACCCCGGGAAGAATTGGTCCAGATGGCCCCGGATTCGTTGGAGGCACCAACGGCGATAACGCGAGGCAGGAAGGCTGGNGAGGCNACTTGACCNTCGTCATNCATGCCACCATCGTTGCCCGCAGCGGCCACCACAAACACNCCTTCGTCCAAGGCCCTGCGNACGGANGAAACCACCACGTCCCGTTCGCCCTCCATTCGTTCTCCGCCGAGTGAGAGCGAAATNAGGTCAGCATCAAAGCCAGTCCTGCACCAGTCGATGGCCTCCGCCACGATCAGGTCATCACCGGTGTTGTCACCGTCGACATCGCCCGAAAGTGCAGCAGCCACGCCCAACGTGATGCCGGGCACGGCGCCTTTCTGATGCCCATCGGAGACCATGAGGCCAACCATCATCGTACCATGTGCCGTAGCACCTCGATCAAGTGGCTCAGAAGAAGAACCGACGAAGTCGCGGAACTCCACGCGCTGACCATCAAGTGCGGAATGTGTGGTGTCAACACCAGTATCCACGACACAAACACGTACACCTGTGCCGTCGTAGCCCTCGTCAGCAAGCTCGCGAAGGCCCGTGTCCTCAAACGCCCATTCTGAATCCCCAAGTGGGATTTCCACGAGGAACCATCCCTGGCTCGCGACGATGCCGACCAAAATCAGGAAGATGACAAGGCCGAGCGAGGAACGAGCCACTTGACGGCGACGCACGGGCACCGAAGTGACCAACGCAGGGGCCCAGCCCATGACCTCGGACCGCCATTGGGCCTCGTGCTGCACAGCCGAAGGGTCCACTGCGGTCAGAATCCGGGGTTCCCCGGGTTCCGGCAAGAACTCCATCCCATCCAGTGCCGACGGCCTCACGGCTGCCATTTGGCTCATCCCGCATTTGAAGGCGTGTTGACCTTCAGAAGCGCCGACTTCCGGATCGAGACATGCTCAGTCCGCCCCAGACCACCAACCCAACGATGGCCACAACAATCACGGCCAAGATGGTTTGACCCATGCCGCTGTTGCTTGTTGTGGTCTCAATGTTGAAGCGAATCTGGAAGTCCACGGGCTTATCGCCCGTTCCTTCGGTGTCTGAAGCAATGGTGGCGTAATCTTCGTCGTCACCCGTCACCTCGATGTAGAACTCGAACCGCTTGTTGCCGTTGGTCATCTTACCAACCTCAAACTCTGCGTCCACAGTCTCGCCTGCAGGCACGCTGATGGTGACCTGTTGGTACTCCTGGTCTGCATCTTGCTGGCGGGCGTACACGATCACGGAATCGATGGCGTCACGCTCACCGCTGTTGGTCACAGGGATGACGATGGTCGTAGACTCTTGCTCGGCCGTGTTGTCGGAGCGCTGAACTGCAAGGGATTGGTTCACGCGCAGCGAAATCTGTGCATATTCCACGGTCAGGGTCAGACTGTCGCTGCTGCCACCAACTTCTGAAACACCCACGGTGATTTCGAGTTCGCCGGTTTCGAAGGACTCGTCAGAGCGGACGTTGAACGCTTGGGACCGGCTGTCGCCTGCGGCCACCGTGATGGTGCTCGTGGCGGGCGTCACTTCCCACATCGTTGCGTCGTAGTTCTGGACCACTTCGAAGGTGTACGTTGCGTCACCGTTGCCTGTGTTGGTGAGCATGGTGGTGAGCGTCTGGACGTCGCCGCTGCCAATACCAACGCGGTCGTCCACGGCTTCGACATCGAATCCACGGACGATTGGAACACGAACCGTCACGGAGCGTTCGGTGAACTCTCCCGTTTCGGTCGTCAGAAGAACGTTCACGCTGTGTCCATTTTGCAGGGACAAGGACGTGTTTTGGTCGGGGAGGTTCACTCGGACCTTCAGGGTCGCTTCCATCGGAACGTCGTCCGTCGAAGCGTCCTCACCAATGCCAAGGCGGACCTCGATGGAGGATTGCCAGATGTCCCCGCTCTCGTTCCAGAACTCAACGCTCCAGTCCGCTGCATCGGGTGCATTACCGGCGTTTCCGGTGGCGGTGTAGACGTCCTCGAATTCGGTGCCGTCGTAGGTCACGTCCACCGTGAACTCCACGGCGGTGTGCTCGTATGCTCCGTCTTGCATGGCCTGAATGTCAACGCCGCTTTCGTCGTTCGTAAACGATTCAACGGTGTCCGCGTCCACGGTTCCGACCTCGACCACAAGGTCGCGATCGGCACGACGGTCGAGCGTCAGCGTCAGTTCTTGGCGATCCGCTGCCACGTTGGTCACGGTGCTTCCTTCGTAGCTCATGTTGAGCGCCAGGGCGTGTTGAACCGTCACCATGTCCGCGCCAAAGGAGACGCGGCCAGAGGGCACGAGGAGGCTGATGGCACCGTTCGCGTCCAAGGACACGTCCCACGACACATCTCCGTCAAGGTCCACCGTCACGGTGGGGGTCTCGCTGATCATCGAGGCACCATCAGAAGCGCTGCCAAGGTGATACTCCAGCAAGTCAATGCCCGTCCACGAGGTTTGCAAATCGATGAAACCACCGATGCTCATTGACTGATTCAGGTGACCACCAGAGCCGACGCTTGCGTCGAGCAGATCAATGGCCACGGCTCCGTCGTTTTCTCCAAGGTTCGCTTGTTGAACGACGACGATCCATGCACCGGGTTCGACTTCCGCGCTCCACGTCAACGTGGTGCCATCGAAGGCCGTGTTGGTCACGGTGACCGCGTCACGGGCCAAGCCAGAGGAAGGCTGCAGCACCACGGTGGCGCCGTCGAGGCGGGTGGCGTCAACGTCGTCGGTGACCGCACCGCTGACGTCAACGAGGCCAACGGAGACCTGGAGGTCCTCGGACATCGCACTGTCGTTGACCACGTAGGAACCGTTCCCATCGAGATCGTACGCAATGTCCGCGAATCCTTCCTTGCTTCCTTCAACCACGTATGAGGTGCGCACAGGAACGTAGAGTTGCCAAACACCGTTGTCGTCGGACGTCACGTTAGACACGAAGGTCGTGCCGTCAAGGCTTGTGATGTTCATCAGCACGCCTGAGACGCCCTCATCGGCATCTGGCGTGTTGTCGTCGTCGAGGTCCCAATACAGGCGCCCACCGATTTCGACTTCATGGGCTGCCATGAGGTCCGTCACATTGAGCGACTCGCCCGTGGAGATCGTGAACGGCGTGGCCGAGGTGTCGATGGTCCAGCGGTCCTGTACACCTTGGCGTTCCAAGTGGACGGACCAGGTGCCGGGCATCATTGGCTCGGTGACAAGGCCGTCGTCGTCGGTCAGGTCCAAGGACACGTTACCAAGGCCATCGGCCGAAACCAACGTCATCCGGAAGCCAGACAGGTTGCGTTCGCTCAGGGCTTCACGGAGGTGAAGTTGCACGTCTGCGGCCACAACGGTCGCCAAGGCGAGGTTGAGCCGAGCGCTGTTCTCGTTGACTTGCACGGTTTGACGGAGGAGTTCCGTACCGAGATCGCCTTCGTAGGCTCCGATGACGGCAATCCAATCGCCGCTTGGGACGTAATCAGCGAAGGTGCCGTTTTCGTCCACGTCGAGGCTACGGTAATCTTCGCCATCGGAGGACACCAGCAACACGCTGTCGCCTTGTGGGCGGAGCACGGAGCCGTTGGCGTCCGTGATCGAACCGTTCACGCGCCATTCGTCAACCAAGGCCACATCGATGGCATCGCCGGGCTCAGGGATGCCGACGACGATGGCCGACAAGACCGAGGAAGGCACCAGCGCGTAATCGCTGGCGTTCGCTGAGTCAGCGTCTTGCGCCTCAAACTCGAGGACGTACGTTCCAATCGGAATGTCGACGGACAAGGTGCCGTTCGCGGCGTACATGTCAGCGGTCACGTTGATCCGCTCGCCGTGCTCCGTGCTGGGCACGATGGCGAAGGCGGGCATCACCATGCTTCCGTTGGAGACGTTTCCGTCGCCGGCCACGTCTTGGAAGACGTTGAACATGAGCGTGTGACCACCGGGGTTGAGGTAGAGGCTTGCAGGTTCGCGGACTTGCTCAGGGTTGCGGGCCACGATGACGTCATCATCGGACGTGGCGTTGTAGGTCTCGTCATCCACGAGGCTGATGTCGTAAACGCCAACTGGGAGATGGTAGAGGAAACCACCGTTCTCGTTGGAAGTCGCTTGCCACACCACACCGTCCGCGCTGACCGCGGTCATCTCGACCGGCATCCAGCCTGGGATCTGATCGTTCCACGACGTGCTGTTGTCGATGTGCCACAACGTGCCGGTGATCAACTCAGTCGGCTCGATGATGATGTCGAGGGCGTCCATGCCGTCGGTGACGTTGACGAGGCTACCATGCCCGTAGCTGGTGCTGATGGAATACATGGTCAACGAGTAGGTTGCATCCGTGGGCACGCGCATCGAGAACTGGCCTTCACTGTCCGTGTTGGCACTGCCCGTGATGGCCGTGAACGTCAGGCCGTCTGCGCCAGTGGCCGTGACTTCCAATTGGGTCACGGCTTCGGTCTCACGCTCAGACTCCAACCAAGCGTCGTAGTCGACGCCAGCCATCGGTGCGGACACCGTGCCGTTCAGCCAAGTCGAAGCTGCGTAGGTCATCGTGGTGGTGAAGTCGTCCTCACCGACCTCAAGGCGGGCGAGGAGCAGTTGGTCGGCGTCACCGTCGTCGGAGACCGTGTACATTCCAATAGGAACTTCTGCGTACACAATGCCGTTCTCATCACTGACCACCACATAGGGGTCGAGTTCGGGTGCGTCGTTGGTCAGCGTGACCGTGCGGTTAGCCACGTCGAGCGTGGGTTGACCGTCGTTCCCGAAAGGCGCCTCAAGTTGGATGGTGACGTCGGTCATCGGCGGCACCGGGTAGGCCAGCGTGATGTTTTGCGGTTCGTCTTGAACGCTGAACGTCGCGTTGATCTCGTACCATCCGTCGTTATCGACGTCAACGCGGTAGTAGTATTCACCAGATGGAATGGGTCCTTGGCTGAAACTTCCGTTTTCGTCGGTCACGATGGTAACGGCTGCGTCCAATCCGAGGCCCGTGTCCACCATTTCGATGATGGTGTCGGCCAACACGTTGCCGTCCATGTCCTCAAGCACGTCAGCAAAGACGGCTCCAGGCATGGTCATGGCAAGGTCATAGGAGGCCTCGACGCCCACTTCAACGGGGTCGGGCAACAAGACGTTCCTGCCGTTCGGCAGGACAGCCACCATGTTGTAGACGCCGGGAAGGAGGCCGGTCTTGTAGAAGGAACCGGGTTGGACCATCGGGCCGGAGAAGTCGCCTTGACCGACGAACAGACCCGTTCCGTTGAGCGTGCCGATGCCTTCGAAGACACCAGCGCCTTCGAACGTCTGACCGACCACGTCCCTCACGACCACGGTGGGCGAGAGGGTTTCCACGCGGCCGCTTGCTTCGACGGTGCCTTCGAAGAGGTACTTCGTGGCGTTCTCGGCACCGGTCATGGTGCAGACGGTTGCGTTGTCCGGGGTTCGAGTGTTGTTGTCCAGACAATCNGTGGCGTTGACAAGGTCGGCTTCGCTGACCCATCCGTCAATGATGCCGCGNCCGGTCCACGTGCCGTTGGCCGTGTGGATGCGATCACCGGTCANTTGCCGGGTGTAGGTTCCCGTGAAACCACGGGCCACGGCCACGCCGTCGGACTCGAAGGTGCCGTTCTCGGTGAACGTGACCTCGCCCGTTCCTTGGAGGATGCGGGTTTCGTCGGTGGTGAAGGAACCGTTGTTGGTGATCACCGTGTGGTTCTCGGTGTAGGACCAAATGTCACGGAGGATGAACGTCGTGTCCACAAGCGGCTCACCAGCGAAGGAATCGTCGCCGATCCACGTGACCACGCCGCTCACACCGCTGGACGCCACAGAGACGTCGGCCGTGCGGTCGAAGGAAACCTCGCGGTTGGCTTCGATGGCGCTGACGTTGATGTGGGACTCACCGACCCATGTCATGTTGGCAACCTCGCCGAGGATGGCGGTGATGTCGTTGACGGTACGGTCGTCGTTGTACTCGGCGAGGATATCACCGAGGTTCTCGGTGAATGAACCGTCTTGAATGGCGTTGCGCGCGGCCGTCGGTTCGTACTCACCAATGAAGGCGCTCACACGAATGTGTCCAGCGGGCGCCAAGAAACTGTAGCGTCCTTCAGCGTCCGTGTCAACGGAGCCGATGGGAATCCAATAGGTGTCCTCGTCAAGGTCCTCGCCGGATTCTCCGGAGAAAGCGTCGCGCTCAATGAGGAGGCGCACGTTCTCGAGCGGCTGACCATCGTCGGCAAAGGTGACCTGGCCGGTCATCTCAGCACCCGGGTAGAACTTCAGAATCTTGACCATGGAGTTGGCCTGCCCGTAGGAATTCTCCACCGTGGTGTCGTCGTTGTAATTGGCGAGCACGAAGTGGTTCATCATGGCACCCGGCAAAGGCAGCGCTTGGGACATGAAGGTCCCAGGAGAGCCGCTTTGTCCAAAGTGCTGAGCCGGTTGCGGGTTGGAACCAGCGCTGGCCACGCCAAGCGTAGAGGCACCGTAACCAACGTAAGCACGGGCGACCATGGTGTCGAAGAATTCGGCGGTGTGGTCGGCGCGCACGTCAATGATCTGCACAGGATCAATCTCGGCACCGGCTTGCTGATTCAGCACGTCCTGGCGGATGGCTTCGTCCACTTCTTCACGGGTCATTTCATCGGAGAATGCGCCGCGCTGCGTTTCGTAGACCTCCGTTAGGAAGGTCGTTGGGTCCTGTCCAGAGAGGATGGTTGGAGCGGCGAAAATACCCATCGGTTGGCCGCCGTTGTATTGCGCGTCCGCCGTGTAGCGTCCTGCGCGGGGATAGAGACGGTTGTCCACCGCAAAGTAGCGGATTTCGTGGTCGCGGTCCACGGTCTTGCCGGGTGCTCCCTCGTAGTCTTGAACCGTGTATTGCCCCTCCAAACCAATGATGCTCGTGTAGAGCTCCATCATGTCCGTCTCGGACAGGCCTTGGACCAGCAACTGCACAGTCATGGCCAAGCGGGCGTTGGAACGGTGAATGTGGGTCGAAACGGAGTTGAACTCTTCTGCGAGGTCCGCCGTGTACCAGTAGTCACCAAAGACGTAGTGCGTGACCTCGAAGGTGGTGTCCGTGGTCAAACGCACGTTGTTGTTGAAGGTCCGGTTTGCGTCTTCTTGAGACAGGAAGTCCGTGCCGTCACAGGAACTGGCCAGGCTCTCGGCGCAGGCGAGGATCTCGCCGTCCTTCCAGAGACGCCATCGGTCGTCGGAACTGCTCGTTCCGTCGTCGTTGAGTTTGTGGCCTTGGGTCATGATGGTGTCACGGTTGGTTTGGACCACGAAGAAGGACGCGTCAAGCACCTCAACGGGGAGGCTTAGGTCGCGCTCTTCACCCTCGATCAGGCGGGTCACGTCGGTGAAATCCGTGCCGTCGTTGATGTCGAGCAGAGCGTTGTACTGTGCGTCGGTGAGGTGCTCCTGAAGAATGGCGTCGAAGGCAGGCGTGAAGATCGTGGGGTAGCCACGGTCGGAGGCGTACATTCGGTCTGCTTCAGCCAATTGCCAGAACCACATGGCGGCCAAGTCGGCTTCGCCACGGGCAAGGAGCATGTTCCCTGTCGCTGGAATACCCGACTGGAAGTTGTCAGAGACCGAGGGGTGGTCGCCAGAGGTCAAGGCTTGGAAACCGTAGTCCCACCACGAGACAAAGGCGGGTTTCTCTGAGTATGCATCATCGGCGTCTTGTTCAGCCAACCATGCATACGCATCGTTCCATCCTTGTTGGTTGAAACTGCTGCCGAATGAACCAAGGTAGCGCATGCCACCGTCTTCGTACCCGGTTGGGTTCAGGAAGGAGAAGCCCGCCACGTCCCAACGGAGGATGTCCGGGACGATGTTGAAGAGCGTCTCGTCGATGTCGTCCTCGGCCGGGGATGAGCCAGGAATACCAGCGTCCAGACCGTAGGTCATGTGCTGNCCACCAAGCATGATCAGCACGAGCATGATGGCGCTGAACTGAGGCGTGCGCCAGACGGCTTTGCGCGTGGCGGCGATGCGGTCGGCCGGCGTACGAACACCNAGTCGGCGCATCTTTCGCGACATTTCCTTGGTGCCAGACCAGCCCCAAAGGCCCACGGCACCCCATGCGCCGAGNACGGCCAAGGCCGGAGTGGCGTTGAAGATGAAACGGGCAGCGGTCCACGACATGAAGATGGCCAGAAGGACCCACGTTGCCATGAAGATGTGCTCGTGGCGACGCTGACGGGTTCCGCGCCAAAGCGCGATGATGCCCATGCTGAGGGCCAGAATGAACACGATTGGGCCGAACGACGCAAAGAGCATCCCACGGTCAGGAGCGTTCGCTTCAGCGACCGTGCCGAAAATCTTGGTCTTGGTGAAGTATCCAGCGCCCGTGAACAGCACGTTGAACGCGTTGGATTGTTCGAAGAACTGGAGCAGCCAAATCACGACCACGAAGACGATGGCCGCACCGGTCAAGGAGCCGAGCACGAGCAGCCATGGCTTGTCACGGAAGCCCGTGGTAACGTAGGCGATGGCCGTCGTGAATCCAAGCACGAAGAGCAGGGGCTGAAGGCCCGTGCCGCTGAAGACCAAATCCATGCCAGGGTAGGCGTAGAAGGGCATCGCGAGCAGCAAGGTGGTGCAAAGCATGGTCAGCATGAGCATGTTCAGCGTCGTGCTGTCCCGGTTGCGGAACATGTTCGTCGCCACAATGTAGACGTAGCCTACGAACAGGATCGAGGGAGCCACAACGAATCCTTTCCAACCGAGGGCGACCACGCCAAAGGCCACGCCGGCCAAGGCGGCGTTGACGACCGCAAAGCGGCGGTGCTTGGCGACGTCACCGAAGGCACGGAGGACAGAGTACGGTCGGGCGTCGGTGGAGCGGGTGAGGCGTTCATCGCCACCCGCGGCCATGGCGCGGAGGAACCACATGAATCCAAGCGCCATGAAGAACATCACGAAGGCGTCGTGGTCCGCGTTGGCCCAGGTGGACCGGGAGATGTGTCCAGGCATCATCGCAATGAGCCAGGCCGCAACAACCGCGGCAGGCTTGTTGACGTGGTCCCGTGCAATGGCCGCGACGGGGAAGACAATCAGAGCACCGAAGATGGCGGGGATGGACACCATGGCCCACCACACGGCGTCCTCTGGCGTGGACAGGAAGGGTTCGAGAATCATCGCAAGCAGAGCGATGGACCAGACGAACAAGGGCGGACGCGGGTTGATGCCACCGATGGGATAGAAGCGATCGGCGTCGAAGACGAGGTGCGCATTCTGCATCATGATGTAGTCCACAACGCGCTTCATGTACCACGGGTCAGAACCGCCCGTCAGGTCCCATCCGCCCGTTCCGTAGCCGTTCATGGCCGGAACGATGTACCATTGGCTTCGGATGACGAAGGCCATGATGAAGGCAGAAGCGATCAGCACCTGCGACCAGTGCGCGGACCAGAATGTACGGGCTCCACTTGGAGCGTCATCTGAACGGTTGGACCACCCGCCCCACGTCTTGTTCGTGGAGATCGAGTAAATCGCGAGGCCGATGAAGAACGTGACTCCAAACCAAACGATTGGGGCCATTGAGCTCTCGGATTCGACGTCGCCCCACATGCCCATTTCGTAGGCTGAGGACACCAGGTACAACCCCCACATGGAGGCAAGGGTCATGGCACGGGTGAACCAGCGTTCTGCGACCATGCTGGCCACAGCCAACGCCACGACGCCGGTGAGGACAGCAGACCAGACCGAGAAGTGGCCTTGGTAGCCTTCGACGCCCGTCAGGGCAAGGCGGTCAAACATCTCCACGCGGTGGAATTGAACCAAGGTCAAGGCGTGCGAAATCACCCACACAAAGAGCGCGACCTGCAACGGGAGGCTGCTTCGGTCCCACGGACCGTCAAACTCCGAAAGGTGCTCAAACCAGCCCGTTCCGGGCTCGCTCAACACGCCACGGGCGAGGACGGCAACCAGCGCGCCAAGCACGCTGAACATGATCCAGACGCTGAAGAATACGAAGCCGAGGGCTTCGCGGTATTCGTTGATCGTCGAGGCCGTCTGCCCCTCGAATGAAAATTCAGGCGTGACGAGGCCGGATGAAGCGGTGGTGGCCGCAGCCACCATGCCGAAGAGCAAACCGATGCTCGAGAAGGCCAGAATGGTGGCCCACTCCGCTCGCTTCGAATCGAGCAGCACGTGCGTGCCGATGATGTTAATCGCGAAAAGCAGGCCAAGGAGCGCGTTTCCGCCAATGGCGGGAACCAGCAAGAAGCCGAGGGCCGCACCGGCGAGGATCGTCCCGAGAGAGAGGGTGGACGACGACGCAGGAATGACCTCGCGCTCAGCGAGGAGGCTTGGCACACGGCCAAGCATGGCACCCACGGCCACAATGAGCAGCGGGTACAGTTCGTTCTCGAATCCGAGGCCGAAGCCTCCGATTTGGTCGGTGAGCATCGCCAAAAGGACGGCAATCGGCGCAATAAGCAGGCCGAGCAACGCCTTTGACGACACGGTCGTCTCGTTCGTGGTGGTCATGGGGTCTCCCTCTCTAGGTGCAACAGCATGGCTGAAGCATTCTCGCGACCTATGGTGTCGTTATAACCGGTTCGGCCGGTCACGTGGCCGCAGTCTCCCGAGCGAGTGTTCAATTCAGCGCCGGATGCTGAACACCCGCTCGCGCACCGATGTCGCGGCGGTAATGTGCACCGTCCAAACCGAGCCCTGCAAGGCACGCGTACGCCAAATCTGCGGCCTCTTGGAGCGACCCGCCCATGCCGGTTACGCTGAGGACGCGCCCCCCGCTGGATATTGGCGTGCCGTCTGCGTCGAGTTTGACGCCAGCAAGGTTGACCCAGGCTCGCCCCTGCTCGGCCGTCGCAACAGTGTCGAGGTCAAGCCCAGAAATGGCGCGGCCGGTTACAGCACTGGAGGGGTAGCCCTCGCTGGCCAAAACGACGGTCAACAAGGCGGAATCTCCGATGGGGTGCTGGACGTCAGTCAAGCGGTCTTGGGCTACGGCGGTGAACCAATCCAAGGCGTGGTCGCCGAGCAGTGGCATGGTGACTTGGCATTCAGGATCGCCAAACCTGACGTTGAATTCAACCACGTACGGATCACCGTGTTCGTCGACCATCAGACCAACGTAGAGCACACCACGGTAGGGCACCTCCTGAGCGCTCAGATGAGCGTGCATAGGCGCAACAATGCGGGACTCAACCTTGGCTTGAACGTCCGGCGTTACCACGGGAGCCGGGCAGTACGCGCCCATGCCGCCCGTGTTCGGGCCTTCGTCCCCTTCGCCAACCCGCTTGTGGTCTTGGCTGGCGGGAAGGCAACGGTAACCAGAGCCATCCATCAGAACAAGCATGCTTGCTTCCTCGCCGGGCAGGAAAGCTTCGATCACAACCGAACCTGAGGTTGCGATTGCGCTGAGGGCGAACGCTTCCGCCTGCTCACGGTTGTCGCTGACCAACACGCCCTTTCCACCGGCCAAGCCGTCTTGTTTGATGACCCAAGGGTGGTCCGCGAAACGGTCCAAAGCATCGCCAAGCGCCCCAGCCCTTCGCACGATTACGTGTTCAGCCGTCGGAACGCCCGCGGCATTCATGGCCTCTTTTGCGAACGATTTCGAGCCTTCCAAGGCAGCGTGAGCCGCCACCGGGCCGAAGCAGAGACGGTCGCCCAAAGCATCGGCAAGGCCGTCGCACAAGGGAGCTTCAGGACCGACCACGACAAGGTGCGCATCGAGGTCTTCTGTGAGCGCGATGAGACCTTTGACGTCCCCCGCACCGACGGGATGGTTGGTACCAAGTCGACCTGTTGCTGGGTTGCCCGGAGCAGTGTGCAACTCAACCCGCGAATCTTGAGTGAGCGCCATCGCCAAGGCGTGTTCACGCCCACCGGAGCCGACCAGAAGAACGCGTCTCACGTCCATGGGTGGTGTGGGTCACCTGCGGACCATAAGTCCAACGTTGTCCGCGGGCATGTTCATGGGCCATGCCGCGATGAAAGAGCATGGAGGGAACCGCTTGGGGCACATGCGAGGAAAGCCTCGGGTTGCCAGGCATGAGCCTGCTTGTACTCTGGATTTTCCTACCCGGCTTCCTCGTCAACACCTTCGCCATGATGTGGGGCAAGTGGCTGCCGAAAACTGGATATGGGCCTTGGCCGATCGACGGTGGACGCACGGCGTGGGACGGAAACAGGCTTCTCGGAGACGGAAAGACGTGGAACGGATTGATTGGCGGCAGCCTGACCTCTGGCTTGCTGATGGTCATCATGGCCTCGGCCACCTTCGCTGGCGAAGCCTGCGGGATCTTCGTGGACCCGCTTCTCGGCCATGACCCAACGATGTCGCGTGGACTCTGGGCCTTCATCGTTGGAAGTCTGCTGGGCTTTTTCTCGCTCCTCGGCGACATGACGGGCTCGTTTTTCAAGCGCCGCCGTGGACTCAAGCGTGAGGGGGACGTGTCCTCCAAGGCCCCTCTGCTCGATACCCTCCCCTTTGCCATGATGGTCTTCTTGCTGGGCTGGCTGCTCCTCCCAGGGCTGCACGGTTCATCCGAAGTGCTCATGCCCATGCTGGTGGTGCTTGTGGCTACGCCTGTCTTGCACCGTTCGTTCAACATGTTTGGTTACGCCATCGGTTGGAAGGACGTGCCTTACTGAACCCGTCGGCGGGAACTTCATGTCCCGAGCAATGCAGCAAGGGCCATGGCACGCACCGCGACCGCGCTGTTTCTCTTGGCCCTCCTCCTCTGTGCACCCTTGGCCTCAGCCGTCGACGGCCGAGACGCTGACGTGATTGACGCAGACCAAACCCTCACGGAAGACACCACCTACAACGACGGATTTACGGTCACCAATGGAGCCAAGTTCACCGTTCAGGCGGACCTTACAATCGGTGAGAATGCCGTCATTCGTGTGGACCAGGGCGCGACGTTGGACCTGCAAGGTGGCAACCTGACCGGGTCGGACATCTCGGCGTACATGGCCTTCTCAGGTGGCGCATCAACCATCGAATTGCCCGTTCAAGGATTGACAGGAACCTCCACGGTCCGATTGATGATGTCCTCGACCCTCAACGGCAGCGAATCCCTCACCATCACAGCTTCCACTGGCGAGAGCATCAGCGATCCGACCGGAGACGAAGTCAGCATGCAGGTCGACCTCGGTGACGGCATGGAGACGTTGACCCTCAACGTCACCCACAACCACCCCTTCCCCTTCGGTCCAATGGCCGTTGAAGTGGTGGATTCGTCCGCTCAAATCGAACGCTACGAGGCATGGCAACTCGATGGGACGAGCCTCGTCCTGACGTGGGGTGAGGCAGCATTCAGCATCGACGCACAGGGCACCCTGATCATCGCCGACGCAGTGGTGCGCGGAGCTGACATCCGCTGCTCGGGAACCTGCTCCATCGACCGTTCCACCATGGAAGGAAGCGCACCGATCATCGCCGAAGCCGGAGCCTCGTTGAGCGTGCGAAGTTCGTTGATTCTAGGAAGCCGCACGGACGAGGACGTTGTCGCCGTGGATGACGCGACGTTGGTCTACGAAGACAGCAGCGGCACGGGAGGTTGGACCGACGCATGGATCCGTCGCCTGAGCGGACGCACCGTGACCACCAACATGCCCGGTGCCTTGGTCAGCGGTAGCGACTTAGGCTACAAGGGCAGCAAGTCCCCGAACGCATTTGCGGAGGCCATGGGCGATGACGTGGGCGTTGACCTTGGTTCAAGCGAAATGACGCGCATCGTCGAGTGGTTGACCGGCGACGGCGTATATGGGAAAGAGGAAGGCACCTTCACCGTCACCTCCACCACAGGATGGGGTACCTTCACCACGACCGTTCCCGCGGTGTGGGCACCAACCACCAACGTCAACCTCGAATTGCCGATGATCGAAGTCGTCGCCATTGAGGTGGAGGAACGAACGGCAACGGTGAACAAGAGCCTTGGCGTGATGTTGACCGTCCGAAACAGCGGCTTGGCCGATGCTGCTTCACCCGTCCTGGAATGCACCGTCAACGGCGAAGCGGCGGACACCTCGCCGAGTTACATCCAACTCTCCACCTACGGCGGCCTAGCCGCCAACGGAGAGATGGACATCCCCCTCACTTGGCGCATGGCCAGCGACGGAGCGCATGTGCTCGCCTGTGGCGTCATTGACCTGAGCGGAACTCCGCTTGCACCGGTCGAGGACCTTGTCACCAGCGACACAGGCGTGACGGGAGCCGAAGTCTCCTGGACCTACGCTGAAGAAGTGGAGGAAACGCCGTTGATGACGATCATCATCGCACTCGTTGTCTTCCTGCTCGGTGTCGCTGGCATCGCTCGCGTCGCCGCTGCCCGTTCCACCGAAGAGGAACATGAGGACGAAGAGGAGGATGACGTGAAGAGCTACCCCGAAGCCTCCGAGGATGAGCCGTCTGAATCCGATGTTGCAGAGGACGAACCAGCAGAAGAGGCCGAGAGC
>PBMM01000032.1 GCA_002723635.1 Methanobacteriota archaeon
GCCGTTGAATTCGGCCAAGGCACAAGGGCCTTGACACTGCGTGGCTCCGAACATCATGGAGGATGGCACCCCTCAAGCGACGGTCCCAAGCTTCGCACCGGCGTCAGCGAAGGAGCGCTAGGGGGTTTGGCCTCTGCCGCTGACTTGGTTGTACGTGTGACATTGAAGCCCCCCTCGAGCATTCCACAACCGCTTCCCACCGTAGATTTGGCCACGGGAGAACCCAGCAGCGTCTCTGTAAAAGGACGCCACGACCCGGTTCTTGCGCCCAGAGGCGTGGCCGTCGTTGAGGCATTGGCCACGTTGGTTTTGGCCGATCTTGCCTTGCGTGGAGGCTACCTGCATGACTGAGGCATGGACGGTTCACAAGTTCGGGGGTTCGGTCCTCCGTGGAGCCCCTGACTTGGACAGGTTGGCCGACCGCATCGCGGAAGACGACGGCCCTGCCGTCGTGGTGGTGTCCGCACTGTGGGGTACCACAGACCGACTCCTGCGCGCCGTGGACGACCCGCGCTACGCGGAGCGACTCGTGAGTGACCTCCGCTCTCATCACCTCATGTTCGCCCCGCGCCTTGACCGAGGACGAGACGGCAACCGTTTCGACAACGTGCTTGAATCGATGGCCGAAGCGTTGCGCTTGCGTCAGGCCAATCCGTCCGACGATGCAGCGCGCATCCAACTGCTCGCTTCAGGTGAGCGGCTTTCCGCACTCGTGATCGCCCATCACCTCCGAAGGTGTGGATTTGGGGCGCATGCCGTTGGAGCAGAGGACATTGGCATGGTCCTCTCAGGAACCCATGAAGCCGAAGCAGTGGACCTTGCCGAAAGCTCGCAAAACTTCGACAGGAGCATCTTGCACGGTATTCCCGTCATCACAGGATGGCTCGGTTCGGGGCGGGACGGCTCGCTGGCTTTGCTTGGCCGAGGCGGCTCAGACCATACCGCCACCGCCGTGGCCCATCTGCTTGGTGCTCGCCGGGTGGTCCTATGGAAAGACGTTCGAGGCATCCACCCGGTCAACCCTCGCTGGGGCATTAACACCGAACCGATTGCCTATGTCCCCTACGAATTGGCACGCATGGCCGCTGGATTGGACGCAACGGTGCTTCACCCTGCCACGGTGGGACCGTGCATCGAAGACGGCATTCCAATTGAAGTTCGACACCTCAGTGAACCGCTGACCGCCCCTGCAGCGACCACGATTGGACCCGACCTCATCGCCGATCAGGGGCCTTTGGCGGCCGCCTGCACGATGGACGTCTGTGCCATTGAGGCCACCTTCCTACCTGTGGGCACCCCAGGTGCACAACAAGCCACTCTCCTCGCGTTGTTGGCCGAACGTGGACTTGGCGTCCATGCTTCATCGACGTGGGTCGATGGAACCCGCTTGATTGTGGACGCCAATGCGGTTGAAGCCATCCAGCAATCTCTCCATGATGTTGGGATGCAGATGGCACAGACGGGCACACCGTCAGCAATGATCACGTTCATCGGGTCATGGAAAGACCCTGAGGCATGGTTGAACCGCTTGGAATTCAACGGCGCTGAGGCCGTCGATTACGACACGCGGAAGGTCCGCATCCTCGTGCCACGGGAGCATGCAAAAGCCACGCTCAAGCACATGGCCAATGAGGCTGCTTGGATGACCAAGACCTGATCATTCGTCGCGGGTTTCGCGGTAGCGCTGAAGGTGTGTGGGAAGGTTGAGCGCAAAGAGCGCACCCGTAACGATGAACACGAACAAAGTCCCCAAGGCCACGCCGTAGACGGACGTCAACTCCACCGATTCTTCGAGCCGCTGCGCTGTGTTAGACGAAAGCACGCCGACCAGCGCGGGGAGAATGGTGTTGGCTGACAGTACAAGAGTGGCCAGAACGACGGAGATGATGGGGTTGAGGACCAAGGCTCGGTGGTATTTCCCTACAATCTTGCCCGGGTTCATCACGTACACTTCGTTGGTGCGGATGCTGGTGTCCAACATGCTGTATCGGAGGACACCGTTGCCGATTTCGATGTACATGATGAGGAACACCGCGTAAACGACGACCAAACTGCTCAGCAAGAAGGGGCGGTCAGCGAGTCCGAACGGATCGAAGGAGAGCGCCACTTTGGAGGATGCAAAGCGAAGAATGGCGAGGATGAAGAAGACGTTTGAAATCAGCAAATAGCGACCGTCACGGCGGAAGGTCCCGTAGAATCCTGTAATGGTGGCCAAAGCGATGACGACCACCTGGACCGTGGTGGCCACCCCAATGCTACCGGTGAGCATGTACCACACGGTGCCTGCTCCGGGTGAGACGATGAGGGTCAGGAAGGCGAGAGCAATGAGAATCCCATAGACGGCCAACTGAAGGTTCTGCACCATCTTGTCAGGAGGCAGGAACTTCATTTTCGGAACAAGCGGGCCACCGAGCAGGCTTTCCACGAAGGAGGGAATCTGAATCTCTGGAACGGCGTCCTTCGGGATTTCCGTTCCGATGCCAGCGTTTCCGGCCAATTTCTTCCGGCTGGGAGCAGAGGACCGAACGGTCTTGCTATCGTACAGATGAGCGGTGTCTCCGGACTTCTTCTCTGCCATCAACTCACCTCAGAATCCACGTGCACCAGCAAGGGCGGTCGACAGGAGCATGTCTGGCTCCCAATCCATGATGTTCACACCGAGTCCACGGAGTTCACCAATGAGCACGTCACGCTCGGTTTTCAGCACCTCGTATCCGGTACGGTCCAGGCGCTTTGCATCGAACTCGAATTCGAGCGACGAAGGCGAAAGCACCGTCACGTCGAAATCACGCGCACGGAAGTCCCGCAGCGCATTGATGATGGTCGGATCGTCCTCAAGGTTGCTGAGGACGATGATGGGGCTACCCTTGTTGATGTGAGGCAGAATACGGTTCACCACAACCTGGAGCGGCGTGTTGCCTTTCGCCACGGCGCCGGCCAGCTTCGTGAGGATCACGTAGAGTTGCTTCTTTCCGGTGTCACGGTCCACGCTGACGACCTCATCACCGTAGACGATGACGCCCACCGAGTCACGGCGGCCGAGGAAATACTTGGCCAGGGAGGCAGCGGCGCGCGTGGAATACACGAGCGCGTTTCGGCTCACAGGGCCAGTTTCGGCCACGGAGCGAGAGTCGACGAGAATGATGACGTCGGACACCGCGTCGCGCTCACGTTCGTTGACCATCAGCTTGCCAGAGCGTGCGTAGGCCGACCAGTTGATGGCTCGGAAAGAGTCGCCTTCGAAGTATTCACGAAGCGAGTAAAACTCTGAACCGGGGCCAGGTTGTCGGATGTTGACGGCACCGGTGAAGATCTTCGGCACACGGGACTTTACGAAGGTCTCCTTGAGATCCTCCATCTTGGGGAACACAAGGAAGTCGTTGTAGACGTGAAGTTCCTTCTCACGATGGAACAATCCGAACGCGTCCTGCATGCGGACGGCAACGGGACCAAGGCTGTAGAAACCGCGGAGGGGGCATTCGACGGTGTACTCAATGAAGGTCTCGCGGCGGGGGCCGAGTTCCATCAGGATGTAGTTCGAACCCGACTTGATGCGCATCACTTCGGGGACGCGGTCGCGCACCTCGAGGATCTTCGCCAAGCCTGAATGGTTCTGCATTCTGAGAGTGACGCTCAGTTCACCGTCCTCAAAGAGACGTGCACTGGACATCTTTCGCATCGCCGAGACGTTGCCCAAGGCCATGCCCTCTTCACCAGTGAACTCTTCTGAGCGACGACCGGAGGAAGCGACGTCGGCGTGTCCACCAAAGAGGGCAGCCCAGGTCAAAATCACGAAGATGACCACGGCGATGGTCACCAACTGCGAGTTACGCAGCGTGAGGCCGAGCAGGTACATGGCGACAGCAAGGCTGCCGAGCATCGCTGATTTACGGCTCCACATCGTGGCCCACACTCCGTTTTAGATGACGTGAACGACCTCAAACGGTCGGCACGGGCACTTCACGCAGGATGTTCTGGATGACCTCACCGGACTCCAGACCCTTGATCTGGTGCTCGGGCTTCAGAATGATCCTGTGCGCGAGGGCCAACTCAGAGACGGTCTTGATGTCGTCAGGTGTGACGAAGTCGCGACCACGCAGGGCGGCGGCGGCGCGGGAGGTCTTCAGAAGCGCTTGCGAACCACGAGGCGAGGAACCGACGAGGACGCGAGGGTCCTCACGGGTGCGGGACACAATCTCGACCATGTACATGCGGAGGCTGGGGTCAACGTAGACGCTCTCACAGGCTTGCTGCATGGCGATCACGCGCTGAGGGTCGGTGATGACGTCGACGTCCACAGCGTCCTTTCCACGGTCGATACGGCGGCGGAGGATTTCGTCCTCGTCCGCACGATCCGGGTAACCCACGGACATCTTGAACATGAAACGGTCAAGCTGCGCTTCGGGCAAGGGGTAGGTACCTTCCTGCTCGACGGGGTTCTGGGTCGCCATGACGATGAAAGGTGCGGGGAGCTTGTGCGTCACCGTACCGATGGTCACCTGCTTTTCCTGCATCGCTTCGAGCAACGCAGCCTGCGTCTTGGGCGGGGCACGGTTGATCTCGTCAGCGAGCAGGAGGTTGCAGAACAACGGACCTGGCTTGAAGGTGAACTCACCCTTCTTCGCGTCGTAGATGTTGGTCCCGGTGATGTCGGCAGGGAGCAAGTCAGGCGTGAACTGAACACGCTTGAAGTCACAGCCGAGGGCATCGGCGAAGGTGTTGGTCATCAGCGTCTTGGCCAGACCGGGGTAGTCCTCGAAGAGGAGGTTGCCGTTGGACAGGATGTTGATGAGCACGTTGTCGATGATGTGAGACTTCCCGATGATCACCTTCTGCACTTCAGCAGAGATGGCTTGGGAAATCGCGCCGACGGCGGCGAGACGTTCCTTCACTTCGGGACTGCTCTGGTGCCGGGTGGGCGCCGGAGCGGGGGCGGCTGGTGCGGCGGGCGGTGCTGGCGCTGCCGGCGCGGGTGCCGCCGGTGCGGGCGGAGCCGCAGGGGCGGGGGGCGCCGGAGCAGCGGGGGCGGCCGGCGCGGGCGGGGNTGCGGGGGGGGCGGGTGGCTGCATGGTTTGTTCCTCCTAGGTTACTTTCCCCAACGACGGATGTGCGGGATCAACTCCCGAAGTTCATCGTTGGAATAGTCGCGGTTCGAGCTGACNAGCTCAACCAGGCGCGGCTCGCGCACCATTTGCATGATTTCCGCAGGCGACTTTCGTGCAAAGTCGTCGCGGGTCAGGTCGTGGAGTTGCCGAACCTTGGAGAGGAAAGCCTCCCGTGTTCGGCGTTGGTACTGGGACGGGTCCAATTTGCTTGGACGCTCCCTGAATCGAGTGAGATCAAAGACGTGGCGCCAGTTTTCCTTCTCTGGCACGACCATGATTGCGATGGCCAAGAGGGCGAAGAGGTTCATGCCGATGAGCCACTTCAGCAGCCCATCGCTGGTCAGGAGAACCACGGCGCCAACGGCTTCCGTGAAGGGCATCGTCANGGCTCCGGCCACGTGACGACTCTCGTCGAAGACGACGTTGAAATTGGAGAAGGTGCGCTGCACCGTGGACGACATTTCTGTGTTGTCGTGTTCCATCATAGAACTCACGAGGCCNCGGAAATAGAGTTGGTTGCCGCTCCAAGCGTTGTCGCCTTGGTCGATGCCTTTGCTGTCCGTNGTCCAACACGTTGCGGAGTCGCGCTCTTCGTATTGGGGACTGTCGCACTGGAGTTTTCCGGTGGTATCGGCCTTCTCCCANGTCCACATGTGGTTGGCGAAGACGGAATGATCNGCAACAAAGACGATGCTACCCGTTACGCCAATCTGGCCTTGCCCACCACCAACGGTCATATCGAGGACGTTGTCGACCGGGTAATCCATCCGCACAATCAGNCCGGTTTTGCCTTCACCCAACACNGGNTTGGCGATGTTGTCGGGATTGAAGTCGGCGCGAGCGATGAACGCTGGCGTNGATGCAGCGGCCAGGACGCTAACCGTCCGGCCAGATTCATCTTGGTCTTCGAGCACCTGAATCGCGGTAGGACGGTGGAACAGGACTGGGAGGCGGCAGTTGTCCACGTCACGAGCGTTGACCTGCGCTTCTGAACATGCCTGACGGGCTTCGTCCTGCATGTCGGTTACGTTGCGCGTCAGGCTCGCAGCCGCCCACACACGGCGCGCATCGCCGGGCAGGGGGTTGCCGTCAGAGCCTTGCATCTCGTAGTAGCGGTACGGGTCGACCACGGGGTCGCCAAAGAACTTCACACCAAAGAGGTCCGCNACGGGCTGGGCGTTGGAAGAGTTGGAGGCNAGGATGACCTTNCCACCNTTCTTGGTNACGAAGTCGTGAATCGCGTTGGCTTCGGCCGCATCGAAGGGCTTCTCAGGACCAGCGATGACGAGCAAGGTGCGGTGAGGTTCCTTCCAATCGTTGACAAGCATCGGGGTGGACATCGTGTTGGCGATGGTGTAGCCCATGCCGCCCTGGTCTTCCCCGAAGGAACCGCGGGCGTCGGTGATCTGTTGGTAGCTGAGGTCCGTGTCCGTCTCTTCGTAGGGTGAAAAGACAACGTCTTTGCCTGCGCTGACGAGGGTGATGACCGTTGCNGACATCAGGATGGTGACGACAAGAGCAACCAGCAACCACGACTCAAGGCCGAGTCCTTTGCTGCCCTCCTCAGCCATCATATCGCCTCAATGAGCCACAGGAACCTGTAGCACCATCTTCTGCGATATTCACAGCCCACATAATGATTCTCCCACCGTGTTCTTGACACAATGGGACGACGTACCCCATTCAACAGGATTGGCAAGTANGCCCTTGCGCGCCGCAAGTTCAGAAGTTTTCANGTCGCCTTGGACCGCGCAAAAAAGCGAGGAACACTGCGGAAATCAACACCGAACTTGGCAGTGGCATCGGACTGTCCTCATCGGGGGAGGAAGGATCGCTTGTGCCAACGTCGTTCACGTCTCCAACCACGTCTTCAGGATCCGCGGCCTTCACATCAACATCAAACGTCGTACTTCGGCTTGATCCGTCGCCCTCTGAGATGATGATGATCCGAATCTCGCAGGTTCGCTCTGGGTGGCTGCTCGAAGCCTCCAGCCTGAGCACGGCCTCCACGGGCGCTTGACCACCCACGTCCGTGGGTTCAACCACAGTGCCGGCAAGCTCGTCGAGTCCGAGCACGCTGAGTTGTGGGCATGAGCGAACTTCGGACTTTGCCTCGATCACGGCATCACGGCTGTTGCCCATGTTGTTGATTTCCACCGTCATCTCAATCCACGTGCCTGCATCAAATGGGTTGGGCGTTTGAGGGACGTTTGGTTCCAGTCGGTGGACTCGAGGGAGTTCGAGATCGGCCTCAATCTCCTGCGTGGAGCCCGAATTGGTTTGCGAAGCCTCCGTGGCGGTAACGGTCAACACCATCACGCTTGCAGGGGCGAAGGCCCTGACCTCGTCTGCCGTGGTCCCCGTCAGCGTNATCTCTACCGTGACGTTGGCGTTCGCGGCTACGGTAATGGGGGAATCGATCTCTGCTTCGAGGGGGGCGTCGCTCGGTAACTCGAGCTCAACTTCAACTTCGAGTTCAAAGGGGCGGTTGTTGGCCACCCAGATTCCCAACGTGTGGCTGACCGTCCAACGGTTGCCGTCGAGGGTAAGAATGACACCGTCCTCAACATTGCTCTCCCAACCAATTTCCCAAGAAGGCGCTTCGACCTGCGCTTGCACCGGCATGAGCGGCAAGAGCGGCAAGAGCATCAACACGGCAAGGATGGAGAGCGTTCGTTGCATGCTTAGTCCTCCTGAGTAATCGCCCTCAAGGCACGAGAGGCAAGAACGCTGACCATCGACCGGCGGTAGCGGGGAGGAAGGGCGGTGTTGTTCACCGGCTTGATCGCTTTTTGCAGCGCCTTTGAGAAGCGCTTGCGCCCCTCCGTTTCCGTCCAATCTGCATGAGCTTCGACCACGTCCGTGTGCATGCCTGGAATGCTTTCGAGACCGGTGCTGGCAACACGGAGGCTGGTCGCNTCCCCGGGAATCCAAGAAGCGGCGACNCCGGCCTCGGGGAAATCCCACGTTTCCCGAACACGCAACTTGTGGTAGGCGCCNACTCGGGTGCTCGCGTCGTCGGGAAGATGAACGCAGACCAGGAATTCCCCCGGCATCAGGACGTTTTTCTTCATCCCGTCAAGTTCAAAGAATTCGTCAAGAGGCATCCGACGCTCGCCTTCGGGACCAACCAATTCCACCTCAGCCTCGAGCGCCATGAACGCAGCGGCCATGTCCCCTTGGTAAGTGGCCACGCAGAGGGTGTTTTGGTTGGGAATCACGCGGCAATCGGCTCCNGTCCCACAGTCAGCTTTGTGGCACCACTCGATGGACCGTCGCCAGTCTTCGGATTGGTTGTACCAAAAACAACGGGTGTCAAGGCAGAGGTTACCCCCTACGGTCGCGCTTCGTCGGATGAGGCTCGAGGCAACTTTGGCCGCAGCTACGGCGAGAAGAGGGTGGACCACATCAGAGGTCGCCACATCATGGAGGCGTGCCATGCAGCCCACTCGNTTGGCTTCCAAAGCGTCGGCTCCTTCGACGTGAGCNAGGGAAATGACGTCCCCTTTGGGATTGAGGTGCCACTTGTAGTTCGGCAAAAGGTCGGTCCCTCCGGCCACCCAGTCGAATGGTCGGCCCGCTGAGGCAAGGTCAGCGGCGATGCTGCACGCCTCCTCAACCGACCTTGGACGGTGGAGGATAAAGGGGGGCGTCAGCATCAGGCACCATCCTCCATGTGACGCTGTTCCTGCTTGAGCCAAGCGCGCCCGGCATAGCCCATCTCGGCCATGGATTCTGGGTCTGGGTCGTCGATGACGGCCCAGCCTTCCAACTGCTCATCGATGGGGCGTGTCGGATCGAAACCGAACAGCACGCCATTGACGTAAGGCGATGTGTCTTCCGTACGTTGCCTGGCACGGTCTCTTATCTGGTGCTCTCCACCTCTCGCAGCGAGCTTTTCCTGAAGCGGTCCGTGGGTCAAACGTGGNGGNTTNAGATCGAGGGGGTCTTCAACACGCTCAGACTTCATTCGCTTCTGAATGGCTGTCCAAACGACGTCGGGTGTGAGAGGCAAGGAAGAAGGTCGGACGCCAACAGCATCGTACACGGCGTTGCACACGGCCGGAAGAATGGGAAGAAGCGGTCCTTCGCCTGCTTCCTTCGCGCCAAAGGGACCCTCGGGGTCCGAGGATTCNACGATGATGGGAGTCACGTGTGGCATTTCGTGAACAGANGGAATCTGGTATTGGAGCAGATTCGCATTCTGGAGGTGCCCTGTTCGTCCGTAGACCATGCGCTCGGAAAGCACCTGCCCAAGCCCCATGTGACACGACCCAATGATTTGGCCTTCCACCGCAAGGGGGTTGAGCGCCTTTCCGCAGTCATGCGCGGCCCAAACCCGGGTGCACTTCACCAACCCGGTCTCGACGTCGACGTCCACTTCCGCAACGTACGCTGAGAAGGAATACGCTGGAGCCAATCCGGCTGCAGCACCCTTGTGCACGCCACCCATGGGCGGCGAGCGGTAGGCGCCGCGGGCGATGAGCGCTCCTGTGTCTTCCTGAGCCTTGTGAAGGGCTTGCAGGTACGACACGCCAATCGATGGGTCGTGCTTGTAGACGATGCGTCGGTCCACCATCACCAAGGTCGAGGGGTGGTANCCAAGCATGTCCCATGCTGCATTGAGCAGGGATTCTCGAATCTCCATCGCCGCACGAATGGCGGCGTTGCAATTCATGAAGGTCACACGGCTTGAGTATGAGCCAAGGTCCACGGGACTGGTATCGCTTTCATGGCTGCGCACGTGTATCATGTCCAACGGCAACGCAAGAACTTCTGACACCACTTGCGCCACGGCGGTGGTCGAACCTTGGCCAATGTCCGCAGCCCCTGTGTGGACCGTGACACCACCGTCCATGTCCACTTGGATGTGCACGGTGGCGTGCGGGAACCGGTTCGGATCCCAATGGATCGGAAGACCAGATCCTGAAATGAAGAACCCGCAGCCGATGCCAATGCCCTTCCCAAGCGGCATGTTGCGGAATTTTTCGTCCCACCCGCTCTCCTCACGAACGCGACGTAGGGCTTCACGCATCCCGTTGCTGGTGATGCGGAATCCAGAGATGGTTCGGCTGTGAGGGGGCAGAAGATTGGCCAAACGAAGGTCGATGGGGTCCACCGCCAANTGTTCGGCAATGTCGTCCAAGCCGACCTCCACCGCGCACCGCGTGTTGACAGCGCCGTGGCCGCGCATCGCACCGCTGGCAGGCTTGTTGGTCCAAACACGTGCGCCAGTGTAGTGGAAGGAACCGAGTTCGTACGGCGCAGTGGCCAACACGCCGTTGTAGTACGAAGTCACGTGACCAAAGGACGCGAAGGCCCCACCNTCGATGAGGGCGTCAACGTCCAAACCAGCGACACGCCCGTCTTCGTCCGCGTCGAGTTTGACTTCGATGTAGGACGGATGGCGACCACGNTTGATCCAGTACACTTCCTCACGGTCGAAGGTGATGCGCACGGGGCGCCCACATTTCCGCGCCAAAATGGCGGCGCACATCTCGTGGGGGAAGGGGTCGGATTTACCCCCAAAGCCACCTCCGACAAAGGTGCGTATGACGTTGATTTGGTGCATCGGCACATCGAGTACTGTGGCCAAAGCCCGGTGCGTGTAGTGCGGCACTTGCTGAGGCGTGTAGAGCTGAAGACGGCCGTTAGCGTCCCAATGTGCGACGACAGCGTGGGGTTCTGTGAAGCCGTGATGGACGCCTTCGAAACGCCATGCTCGCCGAGAGGAGGCCGCGGCATTCTCGATGTTCGAACGGTCACCAAAGGCTTGGTGGACGCGCTTCTGAACGTTCGTGCGCCCAACGTGGTACTTACCACGCCAATGAATCGGCTCATCGACGTCTTCCAAACCCTTCCGCGGGTCGAATTCCGGATCCAATTCTTCGTACTCCACGACGATGGCGCCAAGGGCTTCCATCGCTGTGGCTTCGTCTACAGCGGCCACGCAGGCCACAAGGTCGCCCACGTGACGGACCTTCTCGACCGCCATCGCGTGCTCGTCTTTGGTGACCGGAAGCACGCCGAAGGTCTTCGGCGCGTCTTCTCCTGTCGCGATGGCCACCACGCCAGGCATGGCTTCTGCCGCGGAAGTGTCAATGGAACGGATTCGCGCATAGTGNTGCGGAGAACGGAGGATTCGCCCGATGACCTCGTTGGCCAACCGAACGTCGTCACCATACCACGCCTGACCGGTCACCTTTGCATTGGCGTCAACCAAGGCGGTCGGAAGTCCGACGATCGTACCGGTACGCAACCGGTCATGCACGTGATGCCCGGCGGGTTGGGGCTCGTTACCACCGACAGATTCGGGGATTCGGTCGAGGTCCCGAGGGGTGCTTACAGGTCGAGAACCACCGGCACCGGGGGGCTTGAAGCGAAGTTTTCCCGCGACGCGCTTGCCGTCTTTCCGAGTCTCTCCTCCGGCTCCGCCGGGTTGCTGCCGGTATCCCCCAGACATCAGAATCACCGTGCATGGCCTGGTGGCAATTGGGGCTCTTCAGGCCCCGTAGGATGCGGATCTGCGTGCGGTTCGGTCGGAGCCGCGGGTGCTTCTGATTCACCGCGAAGCAGAGCTGCNGCNGCCATGATGGACTCCACAATGGGTTGGTAGCCTGTGCAACGGCACAAGTTCCCCTCGATGGCTTCGTTGACTTGCGCCTCGGTCGGACACGAGGTTTGAACGAGCAAAGCCTGAGCAGAAATGAGGAAACCTGGTGTGCAGAAACCACACTGCGAGCCCCCATGTTCTGCGAAGCAGGTCTGGATGGGCGCCAAGTGATGGCCTTCGGCGAGGCCTTCAACNGTNGTAATGGATCGACCTTCAACATCCCCCGCGAGCGTCATGCATGAGAGGCGAGGCTCACCATCAACGAGGACCGCGCAGCAGCCGCACGTGCCCAAATCGCACCCGCGCTTGACACCNAGTTGCCCGACGTTGTCACGCAAGACGTCCAAAAGAACGGCGTTACTCGGAGCCAATACTTCCACGCTGCGGTCGTTGACCTCTGCATGCCAAACGGTGCTCGGTGCTTGAGGAAGCATTGGGACGCGTGCTTCACCTACCACCGTCCCACCACCCCGGTGTCGTGCCTTCACCCTTTGAGGATTGGCCTGATAAATTTGGCCTCTTAATTGCTGTTCAACGTCTTACGAAGCCTATGGGTTGCATCGCCACACAAGGCGCGTGAAATAGCCGTCAAATTTCGTCGATGACAGCATCGACCACGGCAGCCACGTCTGCATCATCGGTGGCCCAGAAAGCTCCTGCAGCCTCCGATTCGTCGCCTCGACCTCGTGCGACCACCAACAGCGCACCCACGCCGAGGCCGAGCACGACCAACACAAGGGCCGAAACCAACCCGACGGAGATGCCGCCGCCGGTGACCTCCACTTGTACGTTCTTCGCGTTCGCCGTGTCCATCAGCATCACGTTGATTGCAACGTTCGACGATGAACTGTGACCGCCGGAGTCGTTGGCTGCGAGCCCGCGGACAGAGAGAGTATGGTTGCCGTCCAAGGTCACACCGGGCAGGTGTTCCAACTGGTGAACGATGGTCAAGAGATCCAAGCTCACGTCTTCGGAGCCGGCCTCATAGCCATGCAAGGTGGCCCAATCGTCCCTCAGGTGGTTGCTGCGCCACTGAATGGAATCAACTTCGCCCTGAATGGTGAACTCAATGGCGTCGCCTGGCATCAGGTGAATCCGGTTGTCGTGGCCCATTGGCGTCTCCAAAGACACGCCAATGCTGTCGTCCAGTTGGTAATCACGCTGTGCTGCTTCCATGACCGCAGCCAAGGCCTCCACATGGCCGTGACCGTAGACGTTGTTTTGGCGGTTCTTTGGAATCAAGTCTTCTCCGCAAGGTTCGTTGGCCAACATGTAGTGGCATTGGCGATACGTGGCCGTCTCTTGCAGAATGTTTCGAACATCAAAGGGCGACAAATCCGGGTTGGCCTGAAGCATGAGAGCAACAGTTCCGGCAACACCGGGCGTGGCCATGCTTGTGCCGCTGAAGGCGACATAACCGTCGCCAGTGTTGTGCGCAACNGACATCACGTCAGAACCCACGAANGCCACGTTGGGNTTGACGCGNCCTTCTTCGGTCGGGCCTTGGCTGCTGTATTCTGCAATCGCCGTGTTCTTGTTGAGCGCACCGACCGTGATCACGTCTTCGGCACCTCCAGGCGTTCCAATGGTGGCTGGAGCTGCCGAGTTTCCTGCGGCGATGAGCATGCTGATTCCGGCTCGAACCATNTCGTTGGCAAAGCGGTTGACGCTGTCTTCCTCAGACGAGGTCCACTCAATTGGCCCCGGTCCNCCGAGGCTCATGGATGCGGCTCGAATGTTGTATTCGTAGCGGTAATCGACCGTCCACTGCATGCCGGCCATGACCACGGCAAAGCTGCCAGAGCCGCCCGCGTCGAGGACCTTCACGCCAACCAGGAAGGCGCCGGGCGCCATGCCGGGGTGTTCGAAGGTCGGTGCGCCGGTGCCTGCAACGGTGCCGGCACAGTGGGAGCCGTGACCTTGGTCGTCGTACGGGAAGACTTCGGTGCCGTTGACCTTGTCGGGATTGTTGACCGGATCATAGAATCCGATGATTTTCGGGTCATCGGTGCTGTTGTCGTCGTCCATGTCGTCAAGGCCAACGTGGAGGCCGTCAATGCCGGTGTCGATGACCGCCACGGTCACGCCTGAACCGTCGTATCCGGTGGCCTGCTGGGCAAGNTCCACTTCGTGGACNACNGCAGCNTCNC
Organism: Methanobacteriota archaeon; assembly: GCA_002723635.1. Lineage (GTDB taxonomy): Archaea > Thermoplasmatota > Poseidoniia > Poseidoniales > Poseidoniaceae > MGIIa-L3. Next base: position 13,869 of record PBMM01000032.1, read on the forward strand.
CGTTCTGNACCTGCACAATCCCGTCCAATTCCAGCATCACCACGCCCGGTAGGGTCGTGGCCTCGAGCACCATGTCGTGGGGCACGCGGCCTGCAACAGCATCGATGAGCGGCAGGTTCCATGCGTGCTCGTATCCGATTTCACGCTCGAGCATGGCCACGTCCGCAGACGTGGGGGTGTGATCAAAATCGATGATGAGCGGCAAGGTGCGGTCCTCATCAAGGAACAGAGGATGGTCGTGGTAACGCTCGACCATGTCCCCGATGCCGTTGCCGTCTCGGTCAACGGTGGTCTCGACCCACCAGCCCTCTTCCTCCTCGCTGGAATCGATGGCTGGCACGCTCACCGAGGCCATGGCCAAGGGGAGCACCANCAGGCTGAGGACGGTCAAAACGATGAGGCGTTGGGTGGCCGCCTTCGTGGTCATGGGTTGACGTGGCATGGGGGCGGCTTCAAGCCATCGCATCGAAGCGCAGCATCACCAACGACGCTCGGCGGCACGTTGCAACGGCACCAAGCCGGCCTCTTCCTCGGAGCCATCTCCCCAATAGGCCTCACGGATTTGTTGGTTGGTGTCCATGCACGTCACGACGTCGGCGGGGCGATCGGGGAGAGGAGACGTCCCGTCCAAATGACCGATGATTGGCTCGAGGTTGGACATGTTCACCACGCCCCAACCCACCTGCGTGCACGGAGCCACCGGGGAGATTGGGTTAGTCCCAGAAAAGGGGTCCCACGTGCTGGAAGATGGGTACCAAGCAGAGCGGTTCAACGCGTCACGCACGTCGGCGTTGGTGATGCTGTAAGGAGCATCGTCCAAAAGACCCAGCACCAGTGACCCGTTGCGCTCATCCTCGGCTCCTGCTCCAGCATCACCGACCGTTGATCGGAGCGTCTCGAGAACACCAGAGAGGATTCCAGCGGTCTTCGGGGTCGCGAAGGAAGTCCCAGAGGTTTCGTGGTACCCGTCGAGATCCTGGTGGTTAGGCAAGTTTTGCGTCCAATCGGCGGCGATGTCAGGATAAGACCCGCTCATGGTCTCCTTTTGCTCGTCCTCACCCTCGGCGTAGCCGGCGATGCCGATGGACCAAGGTGGCCCAGCTGTGGCGTCTTGAATGGCTGGGCTGGGGGAGTTGTCGGCGGCTCCGGTGTGGATTTTCCCATGGTCGACCACCGCCACTCGCGTCGCATCATCGATGCCCGGGACGGGAAGTGAACCGGGCGCTCCGAACGAAGTGCTGATGATATCGACCAAGGGTTGTGCAGCCGCAGCAAGAACCGCGGCATCGCTGAAACCTTCCACGAAGAAAATGACGACATCGGGATTGGCGTTCACCACCGCGCCGGTCACGGCCGTCCCGTGTCCGTCGGACGGATCATCAAGGATAGGCGTGCCGTCACCCTCCGTCCAGTCTGGAGATGCGCCAATGATGCGCGTGCCCTCGAAGTACACGATGTCCGTGGAACCGATTTGTCCCCAACATGCGTCTTGATCCGCAGCCAGACGTTCTTCGTAGGTGCCTTCCGTGGTGATGCTGCAGACCAAGGTCACTCCGAATGCATCCAACAACCAATCAGGAAGCACTTCGTCAGAAATGAAGTGGTCGTGATAGACGTTGATGCCTGTGTCGATGGGGGCCACGACACTGAACGGTCGCCAATCCTGTTCTGCATTTGATTCGGGGGCCACTTCGCTGACGGATGGCGGCGAGGGATTGAGCATGGCCATGGCGCAAAAACCAGCAGCAATGAGGAGCGTGGCCACGAGCAACACGCCGGGGGTTGCAACCCCTCCAGAGGATGCCCCGCTGCTCTCCATGACGAGCGCTCATGTGCGCTCAACATGAACCCTGCGTCCACTTGATAGGGGCGAGTGAATAGCCGGGTCCATGGACGATGACCGGCTGGTGTGGATCGACCTCGAGATGACCGGCTTGGACATCAAGCAGGATCGCATCATCGAAATCGCCACCTTGGTCACGGACGGAGAATTGAACCTCATCGCGGAAGGCCCTAACCTGGCCGTTCAGGTCAGTGAAGAAGCCATTGCAGGCATGGACGAATGGAACACCACGCATCACCACCGCAGCGGGTTAGTGGACCGGATTCGAGCAGAAGGCGTCAGCGTCGAAGACGCTCAAGCCCGCACCTTGGCATTTCTGGAAGAACACGTACAGCCCAACACGGCGCCCCTGTGCGGGAACTCCGTATGGAACGACAAGCGGTTCTTGGAGAAAGAAATGCCCGACATTGTGACCTTTCTCCACTACCGGATGATCGACGTTTCAACCGTCAAAGAACTCGCGCGCCGCTGGTACCCTGAGGTGCCACGCTACGAGAAAACGGGCGCACATCTCGCGTTGGACGACATCCGGGAATCGGTTGAGGAATTGCGCCACTTCCGTGAGCGCGTCTTCCGCTGAATCAGAGCGCGTCACGCCAGGTTGGTGCCCCGGGCGCTAAACCAGCTTGGGCGGCCATGATGGAGGCCGCAACGGCCACAGCGATTTCTTCGGGCGTCTCTGCTCCGATGTTCAGTCCAATGGGGCAAACCACGGCGTCGACCACTGCTTCGGGGAGGCCCGTTTCCAAGCACCCGTCCCTGAACGACATCCATTTTGCCCGAGACCCGATGCACCCGATGCGTGGCGCACCATCGCGCCCAGGTACATTTCCAGCCGCGTTGAGCAGACCCAACAAACCATGCAAGCGTTCCCGGTCCTCGGCGTGGTCGTGACCAAGCAAGAGGATGTCTGTGAAGCGGGCAAGCGTCAGGGCGTCCTCGTCTGCAAGGAAGGCAGCGACGCTTGACACATGACGTTCGGTCGCTGAGGGATGATGCAGGGCATCAGCATAGGCTTCGCGCGAGTCCTGCACCGAGGTTCGCCAACCAAGTTGCTCGGCAACTTTCGCGAACGCGACGGCGCAGTGACCACCGCCCATGAGCAGCACGTGAGGAGTTGGATTGAGCACCTCGATGGACACAGTAACCCTCCCTCCGCAGAGGGAATCCAACGCCACGACCTCATAGCCCTTGGCCCCACGATGCAGTCCGTAAGTGAGCACCGTGCCCATTGGCCGCCCAGCAACCTGAAGCCGTTCCAACATCGCAGCCTTCACCCGCTCTTCCAAACCGGCGCCTCCGACGGTCCCGACCCAGGTTGGCCCGGCACACAGGGCCAATTTTGCGCCAGCCTTGCCGGGCACGGATCCCGAGGTCGTGACCACTGAGGCCACCACAACACGTTGCCCTGCGTCACATGTGGCCAAGGCCCAACGCAGCACGTCAAGGCCCATGCCTCGCCGTGGTGGCCTCACGTCAAGGGTTTTCTCCACGCCTCAGCCATGCTTGCAGGGCCGGCAATGCCTCGAGGTCCTGCGGTTGGTCAAGATTGAGGTGAAGGTAGGGTGCATTGACCTCCACCAACGTACGTGAAGGAAGGGCATCCCGGAGCGGCGCGTCTTTCGCAAGAGCCATGATTTGCACAAGGGCTTCCCCACGAACCAGCAAGGGGTGTCCGGCCCTGCCTTCATGGGCCGGGACCACCGCATCACCAGTGGTGTTGAGCAGCGCTTCAAGGACACTTTCGTCCCATCCGGGGCGGTCCACTGGGCAAATCAAAACGCCCGTCGCTTGAGCTCCAAGCTCTGCAAGGCCGAGATGGAGGCTCCCTGTGCGTCCGTCATCTGGCCGGGGATTGACGACGACACGGCATGGTAGATCTGCCGTAGCTTCGACCAAATCTGGATGCACCACAACCACCGTCTCAACACCATGAGCCTCCAACCGTTCGACGATTGTGCTCAACACCGTGCCGTCGAGGAAATCCACCAACGCCTTCGGACGACCGAGACGCCGGCTCGCGCCACCGGCCAACACCACGGCCTGGGCCATGCTTGGACCTCGTGACTCACATCATGGGTCTTGTGCTTCATAACGGGTGGTGCAGGGATTTCCGAGCATGTCAGCAAGAATCGTCACCCAACGCGAAGGATGGGCACCGAGCATGGTGAAATCCATGCGTCTGTTCCAATCGGTGATTGAACAACAGCAAACCGTGACCGTCATGAACCCACGCGCTGGTATTGTCCCAACCTGCCCCCACTTGGTGGCGTTACTGCTGCTGAAAGGCGATTCCGGCAGGACCTACCGCCTCAGCATCAGGGACGTGGACGGAACCGGGCTTCATTGCGGCTTCACCGTCGAAGGTGCCCGCTGGAGACAAGACCTGCTCACGCCATACGTTTCCGGGGCTCCTGTCGCTTCGCTATGCTTCCAATCCGCGCAACCTGAGTTGCCCGCAGGCGACCATGCGGTGTCTCTGGTTCTGTCCCTGCTCCGTGACCGTCAAACAGCGATGCGCATTCCTCTCCTGGGGCAGTTCATTTCCGCAGACCGCACTATTCTCAAGGACATCGGGATGTTCACCGACGAAGGTCCAATGCCAGACTTCGAGGACCAAATGGAATTCGATTTCCCAGATGAAGAGACCGATGCAGAGGACCCTTTCGAATGGACGGAATTGGACGAATTGCTCCACGCACCACCACCAAGGGAAGAACCGAACACGCCTACCGAAGAGCAAGACGCGCCCCTGATTCGCGAAGAAGTGTTTCTTCGTGCCATCGAAGAAGCCGAACAGGTTGGTCTTGAGCGCATCGCAGAGGCCTTCAGAGCCATGCTCTGAGGCTCAGCCGCGGGTGATTTCTCGACCGATGATCATCCGTTGAACCTGGCTGCTTCCTTCGTAGATCTGCATGACCTTCGCCGCGCGCATCAGACGCGCAACAGGGTACTCTTCGGAGTATCCGTATCCGCCGTACACCTGAACGGCGTCCGTGGCGACTTCCATGGCGCTGTCGGACGCAAAGCGCTTCGCATGGGCGGCAGATTCCGTGTTGCGGACACCAGCGTCAGATTCCGAAGCAGACCGCCAAGTCAGCAAACGAGAGGCCTCAATCTTGGTCTTCATGTCGGCGAGCATGAATTGGATGGCCTGATGCTGGTGCAAGGGTTTGCCGAAACTGTGCCGCTCGCCGGCATAGGTCAGAGCGTGCTCGTATGCCGCACGCGCCAATCCCGTGGCATGTGCAGCAATGTTTGGACGCGAGAGGTCGAAGGCCTGCATGGCGTTCATCCAGCCTCCGGATTCTGATTCTCCGATGAGGTGGTTGGCGGGCACACGCACATCATCGAAAGTGATTGAGCGCGTGTCGCTGCAACGTTGACCCATGTTGGTTTCCTTCTTCCCAAGC